>NZ_BMJB01000001.1:1927170-2248365 GCF_014642855.1 Edaphobacter acidisoli
ATGCAACCGGCTGAATCCGGTTGGTTTGTTCATGCATAGTAGTGAATTGGTTCAATCGTGGTCTCAGCTTCACCTGCTGCCACAATGCGTGAAGCAAGTTCCTGCCGAAGTTGATCGGCAATCTCTCTGTACTCCGGTCGTCCGACAAGATTAAGAGACTCGTTTGGATCATCGGCAATCGAATACAGCACAAAATCCTGATAGTGAGCACTGCTTTCTGCCTGGCCGTTTTTAACCGCAGGGTCGAACACGCAATAACTCCAGTCGCGTGTACGGATCCCGCGCCCACAGATGGACTGGCTGATCTGGAAGTATGCGGTCGAGTCCCAGTTCTTTCGGGCCTGAGCGCTCTCTCCAAGTTTCTTAAGCGACTTACCCCTCAGACTGGCCGGTAGGGTAAGTCCTGCCCCGTCGAGCAGTGTCGGCATCATGTCGATCAGGGAGACGACCTCGTCGATTACACACGACCGATCAAAGCCAGGTCCGGCAATGACAAAAGGCACATGGATAGACGGCTCATGCGGTGAGCGTTTGTATTCACCCATACGGGTTCTGAACGTGCATCCATGATCGGAGAAAAACAGAATGATCGTGTTATCCAGCTGACCTGTCCGTTGAAGCGTCTCGACCAACGTGCCAACACAGTCGTCAATCGCCTGCACGCAGCCATAGTAGCCAGGAATCCGCGAGCGCCAGTTCCCCAGCAGATTTCGCAGGTCGGTTGGAATATACGGATCAATATATTTGTCCTCATAACGCTTGGGAGGGACAAACTCATCTACATCGTTTTGATGGTGCGGTTCAAGTTGTGAGAGGAATAAAAGCCACGGCTTATCATGTTGACGCTCAATGAACTGGACAGCTCGATTGGCGATGAAATCAACACGGTACTCGTCCTTGAATCCAATATTTTTCCCATCGTTGTCCCAATAATTTCCTTCGTACGGATGAGATACAAGCTCAAGTACATTAGCTCCTTCCCATAGATCGTCGAAGCCGCCACGCGACGGCCCCGGCGGAATCCATCCAAGGTTTTTCCTGCCATCCGTCGCAGAGACATGCCACTTCCCTATAAAGTTCGCGGAATAGCCATTTTTGCGAAACTCAGTCGCAATGGTCGGAAGACTGTGGTCCAACTCCAAACCCAACCTCCAGACCCCTGCTTCGGTCGCATATCTGCTTGTAAGAAAAGAAGCGCGTGAAGGAGAACAAAGAGGCTGATTGGAGATACATTGCCTGAAGTTCATTCCGCGCTCGGCCAGTGCATCAATGTGAGGAGTCTTCACCGACGAGTTCTTATGGCTGGCTCCAATAAAATCTGCGCGAAACTGGTCAGCGCAGATCATCAAAACATTCGGCCTCCGTTTGTTTGGCGGCGCGGTATCGGATACACCAAGATCCGCCGCTGCCGCACCAGAGGCCGCAGTAGCAATCATGCCCGACGTAAGTGCAGCGCCCTTCAGAAAATCACGCCTTGTAGGATGGTTCCGGTTTGTCGAATCTGCCACTCGAATCTCACTCCTTTGTTAGAAAACACAGGAAATGTTGCAGCCAGACGACCGCTAACAGATCGTCTGGCTTTCATGCATCTAAGTCTCTGCCTCAAAAAGCATATTTGGCAGACAGTTGAAAGAACCTCGCATCAGGAGTGAAGCTCTGGAAACTCTGTGGACTGGTAATCAGTCCTCCAGTCGTCCCAATACCTGTTGAGCTAGGATTCCCGTATGCCGGCGTATTCAGCACATTGAATATATCCGCACGGAATTGAACATACTGTTCATGGAATACCGAGATATTTTTGAACAGGGACACGTTAATACGCTCATAACCAGGCCCGTATACCTGATTAAAGCGCCCTCCGAGATAGGGCAAAGCGTTCAGCCCGGTAATCTGAGTCGTGCTAATCGGACTACCTTTCACCGCCGCATTAGGAAATGCCTGAGGAGGATTTGCAAACGCGCACGGGTTGTACCAGTGTGTTGTATTTCGCGTGCTGGCAGCACAGGTCACGCTACCAACTGCGGAGACGCTCGGGTCAGGCGTACCTCCAGGTGTAAATGGATTGCGAATCAGAATCGCATTTGCTGATCCTCCATTGGGCCCTGCGCTTCCCAGGTTTGTCCCTACACTGAATGGAAACCCCGTCTGTGCTGTAAATTGCAGATCTCCAGCCCAGCCTCCGGCAAGAACATCAAGAACTCCACCGTGATTGGCGAACTTCCGGCCCTTTCCAAAGGGAAGTTGATAGTAGCCATTGAAGGTAACGCGATGGCGAACATCCGCCTGCGAGTTAGCAAAATCGTTTCTTACACCAATCAAATTGAGGCCTCGATACCCTGATCCTCCAAGGGGCTGACTGGCATCATCCATTGCGTGCGCCCATGTATAAGTCGCCAGAAAATTCAAGCCGTTCTCATACCGTTTTTCGAGTTTGGTCTGCAATGAGTTATAGCTGGAAATTCCTACATACTCATTCGTACCAACACTGCCAAACGCTGGAAACGGGGTGACTGTCTGCGTACTCAATCGCGGATCAATCAGCGCTGCCGGCGCATTAGTATTCACATTGATAATCAAGTGGCGAGTCACATCACCCACATATCCCAGGCTTGCCACCACATTTGCCGAAAGAGCACGCTGGAAAGTCAAATTGTAGGACTCTGTATATGGGTTCTGAATGTTGGGCTGCGACCCTGCAAACGAAGGCGTCGAAACCAGGTTCGCCAACCCGGCAGCAAGGTATTGCTCAAACCCGGTAGCAAGATAGATCCCGTCCGTTGCGCAATTTCCTGGAGTACACGAACTACCGCGATTGAAGTTAGAGGTGAACTGGAATGGATAGTTCTGCAACGTCTCCGGACCTCCAGTATTCTCTACTCCGCCATAGAAGATGCCGTATCCTCCGCGAATGACCGTCTTATCATCCGGGCTAAAGGCAAACCCAAATCTGGGAGAGAAATTCGTCTTCTGGCTGTTCACAAGAAACGGATTCTTCGTATATTGAATTGCCACATTGTTGGCTGCCAGCAGGTTCGTGAACACCGGCGCCAGATAAGTGCTCTGTTGCGATGCCGCATAGGTCAGCGTCGCGGTCCCGCTTCCTGGCCCAAGCGCCTGCATGTAGAAGTTTGCAAACTTGCCTCCTACTTCCTTAATCGGCTGGTTGTAGTCATACCGAAGACCAATATTCAACGTAAGCCGTCTTGTTACTCGCCAATCGTCTTGAACATAAGCTCCGCGAGTCCAGTGCGAAAAATCAAGATGCTGATAATTGGGAACAGTCGCTGAAGCCATAGAATCCAACAGAAAATCCGCGGGCCCGAATCCGGTGTTGGACTTCCCAGGATATGAAGTAAAAAATCCGCTGTAGTTGTAAGTCCCTCGCGCATTAGGAGGAGAGAAAAACGGAAAGCGGACGCTTTGCAACAACATCCCGGCTTTCAGTGAATGGTTGCCGATGATCTTCGTCACATTGTCAAGAATCTGATACGTGTTCTCGCTCTTATGATTGGGGTAGTAACCAGGTTGCCCAAATCCTGTTAGCCCGGACAATGACACAAGAGGAAGGCCACCACCTAATGCTCCGCCACCAGGAACCCCGCCCAGGCCAAGAGAAGCGGCCAGTCCAGAATTTCCGAAAGTGGCTTGCTGAAATCCGAAGTTACCGTAGTTAAAACCGAAACGCAGCTCGTTGATAAAAGTAGGCGTGAATATATGCGTTTCGCTAAACGCAAAATTATCAGCTTGATTGATGATCTTTCCGTCTGTCCCATAACTACCACCATCCAATATCGGACCAAGCGGCGCTGGATAGTTCGCCGGAGCATTCAAATAGCTGAATCTCGCAAACATCTGGTCCCGCGAGCTTACATTCCAGTCAAACCTCGTCCCCCATTGCCAGCTATTTGCAACATCATTCATGTTGGCAACATAGTTGTTGTACAACTTCCCGCCGTTGGTATTGGGCTGAGGATACAAATTCAACAGTTTGAGCGCGGTCTGATTGATATTGTTTGGGCAAATGACATTTTGATTGCCATTGCAACTCAGCAACTGACTCCCCGCGCTTCCCGGCTGATAGAGCGTGACTGCATTTCCTGAAGATGTAAGTGCGGGATTGAGTAACTCCGAAAAATCACCCTGCCGCATCAACGCAGTCGGCACAGACTGCGTATAGGTATTTCCAAAAACGATCCTGCTCGCTTCCGCATAGCCAAAAAAGAACAGCTTATTGTGAATGATGGGAGCGCCCAAGGTCGCTCCAAATTGGTTTTGATGGTAGGCAGGGATCGTCAAAGCGTCGAAATCCTTCGCGTCCAGGTCTGTATTGCGAAGATATTCCCAGAGGCTGCCATGGAGATTATTCGTTCCCGACTTGATGCTTGCATTCATAACCGCACCTGCCGAATGCCCCAATTCCGCGCTGTAACTGCCCGTCTGCACATTGAACTCAGAAAGTGCATCTGGCGGCGGGTTCACAACGAAACTCGATCCATTCAAAAAGTCGGGCACAGACGTGTTGTTGTCCACGCCGTCAAGGATGAAGTTGTTCTGGGTCGGCCTCTGCCCATTGGCAGTAAAGTCTCCTGTAGAGAGACCTCTACCGCCAACGCCCTTCAACACCCCTGCTGCCAGTTGCGCGACATACACTGGGTTACGGCCATTCAGCGGCATGTTGTTGATCGTCTCTGTGCTCATCACCTGTCCCGTGGAGCCAGACTGCGTCTGCAACATTGGAGGAGCAGTGTTGACAGTAACTTCGGTTGAAACCACACCCGGTTTGAGCTGGACAATAACGTTGAGCCGTTGCTGCGCATCTAGATGCAGGTTCCGCTGTGTCGTAGTTTCGAAACCCGGCGCGCTGGCGCTCACATCGTAGTTTCCAATTTTGATGGGCGTGAACGTGTAGACCCCGTTCGCGTCAGCCTTCATCTGAAGAACGAGCCCAGTATCCCTGCTGGTAAGGCTGACTTGAGCTCCTGGCACAATCGCGCCAGATTGGTCCTCCACAATTCCTGTAACGGCTCCTTGATCCATTTGTGCTCTCGCCGAACTTCCTACCGCGAAGAGCAGATACAAGCCGAACATGAATATAAAAACTATTGACCTCTTTTGCATCGCAAATCCTCCTAAAATTTTCTGGCAGGCTGTTCTTCATGTATGTGCCATTAGTCCCTGAACACGGATGCAATGCGCTTAACGTGCAATCGGTTACATGACATTCACAAACGAAGACAGCCATTGCTCTACGTCTTTCACCTGCCCAAATATCAGGCAGATGAGCTTATAAATATGCGGTAACGCTACCGCACGGAGAACGTAACTGTCAAGATGTTTTTATTGCAATTACTGTCGAAATTTGGCCAAGCCAATACCAAACGACAGAAAAAGAGATTTACGATTTCTTATACTCGCGCGCCAAATGCATGTTGGATGCCAGGATGACCTGTGGCTGCACCAGATACGACGGCTGAAGCGGCTTTTTTTCCAGAACCGCCTTCAAAGCCAGTTGCAAGGCATAGCGTCCCAGCCAATAAGGTCTTTGGTAGACGGAAGCGACAATCATTTGCCGCTCAAAATAGGGAACCATCTCCGGGAAAAAGTCTGTAGCAATTACCTGTACTCCACTCGCCTTCCTTTGTGCGTCGATGGCCTCACAAACAGGAATACAGTTACCCGTTGCCACATAAATACCCTTCAGATTCGCTTTCCGCCGCAAGAGTACTGACACTTTCTCAAAGGTATCTTTGGGATCGTCATGCCCTTCGACGGTTTCTATGCATCTCCCCTTCACCGCAATTTCTTCAAACCGTCGTGCAAACGATTCTGCGCGCTTCGAATGAGAGTGGTTGCTCAAATTACCTGTCACGACCGCAACTTGGCCACGCCCGCCAAGAAATCTGGCCATTAATTCGCCCGCGATTCTTCCCAATAGCTCGGGGTCTACCCAAACTACCGAAGTGCGCTGGTTTGCTGGCGCATCCGAGGAGATAAAGATAACCGGAATCCCAGCATCTTTCGCGGAGACAATCAGCTCAGTAAGCTCATGAGAATCTCCAGGGCAGACAATCAGCGCCTGGATGTCTTGTTGCAGAAGATAAGCAATGTGTTGGTGTCGAGAATCTCCCGGTTGCTCCGGAGATGAATTGACGAGCGAGATCCGGAACTCGCTGAAATGGTTCAGCTCACTTTCAATTCCATCGTAGATGGAATCGAAATACTGGCGCAGCGCTCTGGGAATGCAAACCCCTATGCGGAACTGGCGATGCCCTATCGCAAGCGCACGAGCTCTGGGATTGGTTTGATAGCCCAATTCCTCGGCAATGCGAAGAATCTTGCTCCGCGTCTCTTCGCTGATACGCCCTCGATTGTGCAGGGCCCGGTCTACCGTCCCCAGAGAAACATTTGCCAGTTTTGCGATTCGAGGAATACTCATCGCATTCATTCTAAGGATCAATATGGTTTTATGGCGTGGGCAACATGCAGATGCAACAACTAAACCCAGATCTGAGTTTCCGGTCATTGAAGACGAGAGGGGCGACCAGAGTTACTTCTTCATCGGGGTCAAAAAGCGAGGGCTTCGATCTTATCTCCGGTATTACAGGGCCAGGAGACCGATAGCAATGCTCCTCCGCCTGGACGATTCGACGCCGTCACACTTCCTCCATGTGCGAGCACTACAGCTTCAACAAATGCAAGCCCAAGACCATGCCCCTTGGAGTCTCTTCCTTTCACTCTCTGCTCAAACATGTGGGCAGCAATTTCCGAAGCAAATCCGGGGCCATCATCCTCGACAACCAACGTCGCAGCATTTTCGTTTGAGCCGAGTCGTATGGAAACTGTGCATGAGGCGGGTAAGTGGTTAAGCTCATTATCGAGAAGGTTTGCGATCACTCTATGCAGAAGGGCCGCATCTGCCACTATCGTGACAGGCCCCGTGCTGCGCAGATTCACTCGAAGCCCTTTCTCTGACATGGAAGGCTCATACAGGTCAATCATGACTCGAATCAGTTCATCAAGATCCACTTCCGTGAGGGAAAGCTGAAGCGCATCGGCTTTCGCTTCTGCGACGTCAAGCGAGACGTTTAGGAACTCCGTTAGTCGATCCAGTTCATCAATAGCGGTGACAAGTGGCTCACTTTGCTCGCCCTTTAAGTCGCCCGATAAAGCGATCTCCAGCTTTCCCCGAATTGCCGTCAACGGGCTGCGAAGATCGTGGGCAAGAGCCCCAGTAATAGTGTGTAGTTGATGTACAGAGTTTTCTATCCGGTCCAGCATGCGGTTGAGTGTTAGCGCCAGGTGCCCAATTTCGTCATTCCGCTTGCTAGTTGGAACCCTGCTACTCAAATCCGATTGTCCGATCTGAGACGCTGCTTCGGTTATCTCGCGAACATGACCCAGCATGCGTCTGGTCACAAAGAAGACAATCGAGAAACCGAACAGCACAAGCATTACCCAGAGACAGAAAAAACGGAAACGCAAATTGTTAAGTACATGTAGTTCATCTCGCTCTGAAAGCCCTAGATAAATGTGGCTCCCGTCGTCGAGCCGTACTGACGCTACTCGAAAGGGATGATTAAATCCTTTGACGTTCAAGTCGTAGGGAACATCAGAGATAAACTTCTGCGCACGAATCGCGGCTAAGTTTGGCTGCCCGTCGCCGGACCCCACCCAAAGCTTCAGAGTCCCATCGTCCCCGGCTTGAAGAAAAAAGACGGAGTCGTTCTCATCGCCGTTGGAGCGGAGTTTGTCTGGCACCTCTCTGCTCGCGAGCTCTGCGACTTCTCTCACTACCCGACCATAGAGACGGTCCTTTGGCGTTCGTGCCGCCACATCACCGAGAACTCCCACCTCTCCAGTAAGCCAAGCGTCAGTCCTACGCTGGATGTCGTTGGCTACAAAGCTGTGAAGCATCACAAAGGCCAGCATTATTCCAAGGGCAAATGCAAGCGTTGCCCATAGAGAAATGCGCCATGCAGCGCTACGCACGACGGAATTAGTGGTCTTTGAGGACATAGCCGATACCTCGCAAGGTCTTGATCAGCGGCTCACGGCCTTCTGTATCCACTTTGCCGCGCAGGCGGTAGACATGTACATCAACAACATTGGTGTTAGGTTGAATTCTCATCCCCCATACTTCGGAGAGAAGCATCGATCGAGTGACAACACGCCCAGCGTGCCGACATAGATACGCCAGAAGTACGAATTCTTGCGGACTTAGATTTAAAAGCTCTCCTCCACGTGAAGCTCTGCGGCTGATGAAATCCAGCTCCAGATCCAGTATCCGGAGGCGAGTCGTCTCTTCACTCGCAACCAGATTACGTCGCAAAAGATTACGCAATCTGGCCAGCAGCTCTGCGACTGCGAAGGGTTTTGTCAGGTAGTCGTCCCCACCTTGTTCCAGACCTTTGACCCTATCGTCGACCGATCTTCTGGCTGAAAGTATCAATACAGGGCTGCTAATACCAGACCGTCGGAGCTGAAGAATCAGGTCAATGCCATCTTGATCCGGAAGTCCCAAGTCAATAATGAGGCCGTTGTAGACGTGCTTAGACGCTAGCTGAATCGCGGCACTCCCGTCGTCCGCCGCATCCACTTCATATCCAGCCTCGATCAAGGATTGCTTGACGAAATCTTGAATCTCAAATTCATCCTCAACCAGCAGAAGGCGCATACAACATGGTAAGACATTGATACCGCGGTGCTGATGCCTCTATGAACGAATCGTCATCCTATTTCCTTTCTGCAAAGTGCTATCAAAAGAACAGCGGTCTCGTCTCAAAGAGAACCATTGTAATGAGAATTCGGAGCCTGTTCTCTCAAGTAGTCGACTGCGCTATGCTGTCGTATCTTCGTGATTCGGCATCCACAAGACATACATCCGACATCTAGTCCTGACAATCTGGGCTGAGGGCCTACTTAAAGCATGACCACGGCTTACCTGAATCGCATTGCCACTGCCGTGCCAGAGCACGATGTACATGACGCCTTCGTCGAATTCGCGGAGAAAATGCTTGTCGACCAGCGGCTACGTGCGATCTTCCGTCGAATGGCGAGCCGCGCCGACATTGCGCATCGCTATTCCTTCCTTGATCCGCGCAAATCTTCCGACCGACTCTCGTCGCATGATGCGAATGAGTTTTATCGGCGATCTAATTTTCCGAGCACAGCACGGCGTATGCAGCTGTTTGAGGAGAGCGCTCCGGTGCTGATGCGGAATGCCGTAGATCAGCTTGCGCTGAGCGAAGAGGAGCGCTCCGGCATTACTCACGTGCTCGTGACTTGTTGTACTGGGCTCTATGCACCCGGGCTGGATTTTGAAATCGTTGACCATATCGGGCTTTCTGCTGATGTGGAGCGCACGGTGATTGGGTTCATGGGATGCTATGCCGCGATCAATGCGCTAAAGCTGGCGCGGCATATTGTTCGCTCAGATCCAAAAGCTGGTGTTCTGATGGTCAATCTGGAGCTTTGTACGCTGCACTTCCAGGAGACCCAGCAGCTAGAGCAAATACTTTCCTTCCTCATCTTTGCTGATGGCGCGGCCGCGAGTCTAATTACTGCACGCGAGCAGGGCTTCGCACTGGACAGCTTCAAGGCGGTAACGCTCCCCGAAACAAGGGGACTGATTACCTGGAAGATCCGTGATCTGGGATTCGACATGTTTCTGTCGGGCAAGGTTCCAGTGGAGTTGGGCCGCGCGCTACATGGGGGCGAATTGATGGCCGACCGCGATGGCACCGACTTATGGGCAGTTCATCCAGGAGGACGGTCGATTCTGGATGCTGTGGAGAGAGGGTTGGAACTACCGGCCGATGCGCTGGCAACTTCGCGCGAGGTGCTGTCGTCTTTCGGAAATATGTCGTCGGCGACGGTGATGTTTGTGCTACAGCGGATAATGCAGAAGGCGAGGTCTGGGCAACGCGGGTGTGCGATGTCATTTGGACCCGGTCTAACAGCGGAGACGATGCGCTTTCATGTGGTCTAGTGCAAAGGTTGACTTTAGGAAGCGGGTCTCGCCACGTGAGTTGCCAGAACTGATGGATGGTGACTGTAGCTATGAGGACTTCCGTGACTGCATGCGTAGTCTGGAAACGGTCAACCGCTGGCTGCTGGGCTATCGGCCTACACTGGCTTGGCTGAAACGATTGCCAAATGGATTGCGTGATCCACTACACATCGTCGATATAGGTAGTGGCGGCGGGGATTTTCTGCGTCGAATTGCAGGCTGGGCACGGAGACGGCGCATTGCTGTGCAGCTAACGGGGATCGACTTGAATCCTCATGCCGCGCGTGCAGCCGTGGAATTCACACCGAAGGAATGCGGGATCACATGGGTGACCGGCGATGCTATGGTGTATCGACCGGAGAAGCCGATGCATATCGTCGTTAGCTCACTGATGGCACATCATCTGGAGGACGAGGAGATTATCGCCCTGCTGAGATGGATGGAAACGACCGTGCAGGTAGGTTGGTTTATCAATGATTTGGAGCGATCAAAGTGGACCAGTCGGATGTTCGGGTGGGTGCGGTGGCACTGGCTTGTGCGGCATGATGGACCAATATCGTTCAGGCGAGCCTTCCGGAAGGAAGATTGGGCACGCCTGCTGGCTGCTGCTGGGGTCCCGCACGAGGCAGTGACGGTGGAGCAATGGCGGCCTGGACGGTTATGCGTTGGGCGGTGGAAGTGAGGTCGGCGATTCTGAAACTTCTCGTTAGACTTGAATACATGAAGGCTCTCACCCGTGCTACACATCATGGTGCGCCTCACTCGTCTAGCCATTCGAGCGAATCATGCCAATATCCACACTAGCGCCCAGATCCACCGCTTCCAGATTCAAAACTATTCTCTGGGCCTCGCTCGGTCTCACCACGCTCTTTGTCTTTATTACATCCGAGCTCCTTCTCATTACCGATTATCCGATGTACCACGCTTATCGTTTGCAGGTTATAGCAGACCGACATCTCCTCATTCCACATGTACTCGCCGGAACACTCGCTCTCTTAATTGGCCCAATCAATTTCTCCTCGCGGATCCGCGAACGATACCTCAAGCTCCATCGCGTTCTCGGACGCATCTACGTCATCTCCGTTTTCATCGGCGCCGCAACCGGAGTCGCTCTCGCCAGCGGCCGTCCCGGTTTTCCCGGAACCGCCATGCAAGCTACCGCCTGGGTCGTTTGCACCGCGGCTGCCCTGGTCACCGCACGCAATCGCCACATTATCCAACACCGCCAATGGATGGCCCGCTCCTATGCTGTGACGTTTACCTTTGTCTCCAGCCGTGTGCTCAACCTATGGCCTCGCTATTGGAGCCACCTCGGCGATACCCTCTCTGCCGTCGGCGTCATCGCCTTCACCCTCGTCTCCCTGCTAGTCGTAGATATCGGCCTCAACTGGCGCGAACTCACCACTCGCCGTGCCTGATTGTCGGATAAGATACGGCGAGAGCTTCACGGCATCATCAGCGACAAGGAAATTGCTTCGTTCCGTCAATGGCCTCGATTCAGAGTTTGGCTCTTTGAGATACCTAATAGCCCTTCACTTCGTCCATTCAAATGACGTTTTGTTCAGAATGACCCGCCAAGCCGCCTTTTAGACGTCTACTAGAAAAGATGGAGCCCCTCCACAAGTTGGTTCGACATCCAGTGAATTAGGAGCGATGCTTTGCAAGATGAAGTTCTAATCGTAGGAGGTGGAGTGGCAGGCTGCGCCGCTTCAATCGCACTTGCCCGCAAAGGAAAAAGCGTCACACTAATCGAACGCGAGCCCACGCCGCGCCATAAGGTATGCGGCGAGTTCCTGAGCGGCGAAGCCCTCGATGACCTGCGCGCTCTCGGTATTGACGTGGCTTCGCTCGGCGCGGTACCTATCGAGTACGTTCGCCTTGCCGCAGCCAGGCGAGCCGCTGAAGCTCCGTTGCCTTTTCCCGCAGCCTCGCTCACACGTAAGTCGCTTGATACGGCGCTCATCGCCGAAGCTATTACCGCGGGAGTCAGCGTAAAGTGCGGGCGCAGTGTACAGTCACTCAGCCGCACGACCGCTAACCGCTGGCAGGCGATCCTCGATGACGGCAGTACGCATGAAGCCCCTACAGTCTTTCTCGCCACGGGCAAACACGATCTCCGTGGCCACGCGCGCCCCAGGGATCCTCATCGGTGGGTAGCCTTCAAGATGTATTACCGTCTGTCTGCCGCTCAGACCGCTGACCTGGGTGACGCGTCCGAGCTAACTCTCTATTCCGGAGGCTACGGGGGTATTCAACCGGTGGAAGGCGGCGTTGCGAATTTCTGCTGTGTGGTGCAACAACGGTATTTCACACGTGCGGGTCTTCGCTGGGAGGGCCTCATTGCAAATATGCAGAAGGATTGCCCTCACCTCGCGATGCGGCTTGCAGGAGCTGAGCCACTACTCGCCAAGCCGATCACTGTCACACATATCCCCTATGGTTATCTTCGCCGCACAACGGAGGAGGGCCTCTATTGCATCGGCGATCAGGCGGCTGTCATCCCGTCGTTCACTGGCGATGGTATATCCATTGCGCTCCATACTGCTCGCAGTGCTGTCTCTGCTTATCTTGCCGCCGAGCCGGCGACGATTTTTCAGCCCAAATTGCGTTCCGCAATGCTGCCCCAGATGCGCCTTGCCGAGGCCGCCGCCAACGGTTTGAACAACGCACTTGCACGCGCTGTATTGCCGTTCTGCTTAAGAGTCTGGCCGGGCGCGATGCGTGTGACGGCTACGCTCACGCGGGTGACCCAGCCCCCCGCTGTTGCTCCAGAAGCTTTCGCAAATTGAAGTTGAGCTACGCGCGGGTGACCACTGGCTAGTCAGAATCGTACTAAGGAGAGATGCAATGAAGTCCTTCGTGGTCTCGGCTCTCGCGTTCATACTCGCTTCAACCGCACTTGCTCAGCATCAGACTTTCACAGTCAACCCCGATGCCAGTCAAGTCAAGATGACACTCGGTACAACTCACGAGGTCGTCAACGGCACGTTTCATATCCAATCGGGATCGATTGAGTTTGACCGCAATGCTCCTAAACTATC
The DNA here is from genome assembly GCF_014642855.1 of Edaphobacter acidisoli. Taxonomy (NCBI): domain Bacteria; kingdom Pseudomonadati; phylum Acidobacteriota; class Terriglobia; order Terriglobales; family Acidobacteriaceae; genus Edaphobacter; species Edaphobacter acidisoli. Next base: position 1,940,221 of record NZ_BMJB01000001.1, read on the forward strand.
TGGTTCGGTGGTCGTACTGGCAGGCAGCGGGAAGACTGGTAACGGCATCCGCGACAAGAAGATGAACAAGGACATTCTCAAGGCGGATCAATACACCACCGTATCCTTTGCGCCTAAGACCTACGCCGGGACGATCGCGCCTTCCGGCGACTCAACAATTCAGGTGAGCGGAGTGTTCACCATACTTGGCAATCCTCACGACCTGACGATTCCGATGCAGATTCAGATGGATGGCGCCAAGGTAATCGTTAAAGCGCAATTCTCGGTTCCCTATGTTCAGTGGGGTCTCAAAAATCCAAGCTTTATGTTCTGGAAAGCTGAGAATGATGTTGCGATCGATCTAAATCTCGTTGGCCGAATTTCCAACTGACCATCGAACAGAAGCAAAGTACCATGTTTCCGGAAGAATTCCGCTAGCCTCAATGTTGTTCAGAGTCATCCTGAGATTGGGCCCATGCAAGGTTGAATCGCAGAATGGTAACGCTATTAGCCTTGTCTCCCGACTTGAACGCACCTTCGTAAATAACGTAGATCATCTTATCGGGTGCAACCGCAATATCACTGTAGCCAGCACTGCCCTCATGGAGAAGCCGTGAAGCTGGCCACGTTCCACCACCATTCTCGCTCATCTTCAACACAAGATTGCGCCGGAGGCCATGACTGCGAGAAGAACGGCCTACGAGCGATTGGCTATCGGGGTTGGTAAAGAGCATAAGGTTGCGTCCGCTCGTCGGGTCCTTGCCATACCGAACGATGGCGGCGGCACAAATAGGATCGTAGAGATGCTTGTCGAAATGTGGCGCGGTCCAATGGCTGATGCCGTCCGGGCTGATGGCTACAGCGCGAAGCATCTGTTTTCCGCCTGAGCGGATATTGGCCATGATATTTCCGTCGGCCAGTTGCACCACCTGCATCTCGTTAGGGTTGGGCAAATCCGGCGAATTGACCGCGATAATTTCGCCGTGATGCCACGTCCTGCCATCATTGTCGCTGTAGAGCGTTGTGATGGCCGTGGGAGAATGCCTGCGTCTGCCGTTGCCGATCGAGCCTCCCTCCGCCATCCACACGGGAACAAGGAGCCTTCCGTTGCGCAACTGAATGGCATGACCCGGGCCAAGAGCAACCACAGTCCAGTCAAACTTCGCCCTAATCCCCACGAGCGCGGACGTAATGTCGGTAGGCCGGGTGAAGCTCTTCCCGTCATCGTCGCTGCGCATATAGAAAACCTGGGCATAATTGTGCTGGTAGAGAAGGTGGATGACACCTCGCCTGCGATCGGCAATCGCGACAGGGTTGTCGGTGACTCCGTGACTGTTGCCTGCAACCCTGTAGGCTCGGCTCCAGGTACTCCCGTCATCGTCGCTGCGACGGAAAAAAATGTCGCTGTCAGACCAATCCCCGTCTTTGAGAAACCGTCGCCCCACCGCATACGCCAGGATGGTTCCGCGCGCCGTGGCGACGACGCCGGGAATGCGAAAGGTTTCGTACCCATCCGTGCCGGCCTTCCACAGCAGTGTCTGGGACCACTGCGGAGAGGATGCGGCAACGGAAGGATACGCAAGCAGAACCAGAGACAACGCACAAACAATCGCAAAACGTATACGAGATATCATGTTCCTCTTCACCCTGCTAAAAGTGGATCTTTCCTGAAAACTGAAGGATGCGGTTGGCCTGCGCCGATTGAATTTCACCAAAGGTAGAAGCGTTCATTCCCAGCGAGGATGGGCTATTAAAGTTGACGTGGTTGAGCATGTTGAAGGCATCCATACGCAACTCGAAACGCCAGCGCTCTGTGAAAGGAAAAATTCTGGCAACGGAGGCATCAAGATCAAAGTACCCAGGTCCTTTGAATGCGTTCCGCTGGAGATTACCGAAGGTCCCAGCCGCGTTTTCCGAAAATGCCAGCGCATTCAGATAAACATGCTTTGAATCAGCATAGTGGTAGGTACTCTTCTCATAGACGATCAGAGGGTTGGCCATGTTCGGCCTGTCTAGCCCAACGCCAGTGAGTGAGTTGTCCACGCCAGAGGTCACGTTAATTGATCCGCCCGAAGTGATGCGCGCAAGCGGTGCAACCTTCCAGTCGGCAAGAAGCAAGTGCAACAGATGATTTCCGCCGTAGGTGCTGGTGGCAATCACAGAGCCGTTGAATACGTGACGCACGTCTTGATTGCAGTTGCCACGGTCCTCGGCAAGATTGTTGGGATTCATGTAGGTCGGGCCGGTGAGCTCGATATTGAAATCGCTCTCGCTGATGCAGTGCGACCATGTGTAGTTGAGCCGTAACGAAAAGTTGTGGCTGTAGCGGTGATTGAGCGATGCCAGCAGTCCGTTATAGCTCGCGTTGGCCTCGTCGTTGGTGGTAGGCATGGAGCCGTAGTACGCGCCCTGAACAGGATTGGCGAGCGTGAGCACGCGGCGGCTCTGTGTGTTGGTCGTCGTAGAACATGCCGATTTGCCACAGGTCCCCGGAATGTAGACGCCAGGATTGGTCTCCTGCCCCGCCCATAGGTGGGTTGTCTTGTTGCCGATATAGCTCAGCGAGAACAGCCAGTTACTTGAGAACTGGTGCTCGAAGTTCGCATTCCACTGGCTGATGTACGTAGGCTTAAGATGCGTAGGCAGGGTTACATAGAGCGCCGACGTGGGAAATGCGATGTTGGCGCTGGGACGCGCAATAGGAAAGGGATTGCCGCCAGGATAGTTGGCCCAGGGGTTGTCGAATGAACCAGGATTTGTGTTGTCCACCTCGTCGGTGAAAGGCGGGTTGGATTGAACGCGCTCGTCATAGTACTGCTCGATGTTGTCGTAGAGCATGCCGTAGCCGAGGCGAAAGACATCCTGCCCGCCGCGCGGCGAGAGAACAAGCCCCAGACGCGGAGAGAAACCCATCCAATCTGAATGAACGAAGCTCTTCAAAACTCCGCGGTCACCGTAGTAGAAGCTACCCGCCGGCGCGTTGACGAAGACACTGCTGTGGATTCCAGCGTCAAAGGCAGCGCGATCAAAAAGGCTGCCTCGTCCGAAGTAATCCTGCGGAAAGATATGCGGCTCCCAGCGAAGGCCTCCAGTGATTGTCAATTTCGGAGAGATACGGAAGGTGTCTTGCGCATAGATACCAGGAAGCGTCTGCCTGTTTGCCGTTCCCTGCTGCGCGCTCTGGGAAAATTCGCTGAGCTTGCCGAGCATGAAGTCGGACATATTATCGCCGCTGAAGGAAGCGCCGAAGGTATAGCTCCCGTCCAACAGGTAGTTGTTCTCCTGGTTGAGCTGAATACGCATGACGCTGCCGCCGATATCAATCTGATGGCGGCCGCGTGACATGGAGAGATCGTCGGAGAACTCGAAGGTATTGTCGTTGAACTTGCCCTGCGCACAGGAAGAACAGCTCATGCTGAAGTTACCCGGCACCGAGAGGCGCAACGAGTTCTTCTCAAGCGAGTAGATGTTACTGCCGATCGCAGGGCCATTGATACCCTCAGCCGCAGGCAGACGGTTGTCGCGACGCCGTGTGAAGCCGCCGTGCATCACATTGAGTGTGCTGCTATTGATCACCAGCGTGTGACCGACCGTGAGTGTCTGCGCCCGCTCCTGATTGCCCGACTGCGTAGTGACGAGAAGATTGTGAGGAATGAAGGTTGCTGGAACCCCATAATCGTCGATGAAGTAACGCACAAAGGCTGACTGGCGCGGGCTAATAGTCCAATCGACGCGGCCAATGCTCTGCCACTCATCGCTGTTGTTCAGGATTCCATACTTGACGTTGCCGCAGGAGTCAGCCGCCGCAGGAAGATAGTCCAGCAGCTTCAGTGTGGATGAGTTGTACTCGGAAACAGGAATCTGGTTATTCGGATAGGGCAGGCCGGTTGAGGGGTCTTTCAACTGCCGCGCCTTCCCCGAAGACACGCAAGAGGCCGACTCATAAGTGGACCAGTCGCCCGCAATCATCGCCGGGGTTGGGACCTTGGCCGAAGTAGAGACAGCTTGCTGTACGTTATGCGTCCCCTGGTAACCACCGAAGAAGAACAGGCGATTGTGCAGAATAGGGCCACCGATCGTGCCACCATACTGGTTACGGTGCAGCGTGTCTTTGACGGAGAAATACCCGAGAGCGTTGAAGATGTTGTTTCTCCAGTACTCTAAGAGGACTCCGTGGAAATCATTCGTGCCAGAGAGTGTCACGGCGTTGACGGCTCCGCCAGGGTGGGTTCCATACTGCGCGGGCAGAGCGCTGGTGGAGACGCTGAACTCGCGCAGCGCGTCAGGAAATGGAAATGGCAGATTCACATTTGAGAACGGATCGTTGTTGTCGCTGCCATCGAGCATGTAGTTCAGCCCGTTGCCCTGTCCGCCAGCAAGCGAGATCGACTGCGAGCTGAAGAATTGCTTGCTGCCGGTCAGGTCTCCTCCTGTCGTGTTGACCGATGCGCCGGCAATGAGAACGAGCTGTGTAGCGAGCCGGCCATTCAGTGGCAGGTCGTTGATCTCCTGCGTATTAATGACCGAAGAGATGGCCGTATTATTCGTCTCGACCATCTGGGCGTTCGACTGCACCACGATGGCCTGAGCGGAAGATCCCATCGACAGCACCACAGCAATTGAAGCCGAATTGCCAACCTGGAGAGTAATGCCGGTCTGTTCGTAATCCTTGAAGCCCTTCATCCTCACATCCAGACGGTACGGTCCTACTGGAAGGTTGGGCAGGGCAAACTGGCCGGCTTTGTTGGACGTAGTGGCACGGGCTGCTCCCGTTTCGGTGTTGGTGGCAGTGATGGCCGCCCCAGGAACGAGCGCGCCCGATGGATCGGCGACCGTGCCATCCAACTCCGCAGCGGCAATGGCCTGGGCAGACGCGAGCGTGGAGCACTGGACGGCAAAGAAGACACAGAGCGATAGAAGAACGGTTGCGACAAACTTCATTTTTGACCTCGGAAGGCCCCATAGTGCATGGCATGGAATTTGGGGCGAATCAAACTTTATGGATAATTGATAATCGTTAGTATGTTTGTCAACAAAAAATTTCCCGGCCCCTGCTTTTTACGGAGATACAGAGACACGTCCTCGCGAAAAAAGCGGCTGGATGTGCTGGAGGGCAGCTACTCGGCGATTGAAGGGGGGATGACGGCGTCCGGCACAAGATGTTCATCGACACCCTGGCGGATGGTCTTGGCATTCTTAGAGAGCAGCGCTGAGAGCAGCTTTTTGTGCGAGCGCACAGCAGATTTCATGGTCTCGCCGGCCGCGTGACGCTTGAGGCTGACAAACGCATACACCGCAATGCAAAGGTGCTCCAGAGTCTTTTCGAGCACTTCATTGCCAGAGGCCTTCCAGACGGTTCGATGAAAGTTGAAGTCCTCATCTGCCACGGCAAAGTGATCGTTCTTCGCTGCGGCCTCTTCCATGCGGCGGATGTGCGCCCGCAACGTGGTCTCGATATCAGGAGTAATCCGGCTACCTGCAAGCTGAAACGCCATATGCTCCAGATGGCGGCGGACCGCCATCATCTGCTCGATCTCGACACGCGTCAGCTTCGTCACGGTCGTGCCACGATCGGGCACGCGCACAACCAGTCCAAGATGCTCCAGTTGCAGGAGCGCTTCACGCACGGGAACCTGGCTGACATTCAACTGCTTGGCAAGGTGTGCTTCACGCAAGGCCGTCCCGGGAGCGAGGTCGCCTGACCAGATCGCGCTGCGCAGCCTCTCAAAGACCTCGCGTGATTTACTGAGGGCCCGGACTGGGGTCAGATCGTGTGTGGCCACGCGCTTTATCCTACCGAAAGAAGAATGGTGAGGCAATATTATCGAGGATTGATCAGCGCTCCCGCTGTGCCCAGGCTCAGAATCGTTGCAATCTCACGAGACACATTGCGATCCAGGTCCGCGAGCAGGGCCACTCGTTGCGACTCGGGAAGAAGTTCCTCTCCACTCATCATAGGGCCGCAGTTGAAGCCCTTCTCCTTCATCACGGCACGAAGCGCCGGGAAGAACGGATAGTTAAGCAGAGTGGTGATGACGTCGTTGATCTGGGTCTGCCAGCGACGTGCAGTCTCCCATTCGGCCGCCATCGCCGCACGGTAGAGGCTTAGGTAGGCCTCAGGCATGATGTTGTACGTGGAGCCGATACCGCCCTGAGCCCCCATAAGAAGTCCTGCGGCAAGGGCTTCGTCGTATCCGTTGAAGACAAGGTTGCCGCGCTTGATGAGTCGCTGCATCAGGTAGAAGTTGAAGTCAGTAAATTTAACACCGAGTACATTCGGAAGATCGCAGATCTCGAGCAGTTGCTCGGGATCGGAGAAGGCATGAGGAGACGCTTTGGGAAAATAATAGAGAATCAAAGGCAGTGGAGAGCCTGCGGCCAGCTCGGCATAGTAGGCGCCAATCGCAGCAGCATCTCCCTTCGGAGGAAGACTGCTGACGGCGTCGGCTCCGTGCCGCGCGGCGTGCTCGGCAAGCATCAAAGCATCCTTGATCGTAGAAGCCCCGACATGGACCAGAAGCCGCTTGCCCGGCGTGAGGCAACGAGCCAGCGTTTCGACCAATGCCCTGCGTTCATCGAGTGCAAGGTGCAGTCCCTCCCCGGTCGTACCCGCAACGTAAACTCCGTCAAAACCAGCGCGCAGCAGGGAGTGAAGCATCGGCTCGGCAACGGCAGGATTAAACTTCCTGTCTGGAGTCAGTGGAGTCAGGAAGGCGGAGTAGAGACCAGCGAGTGCAGTGTTCAAAAGAACCCCTCAAAACGATAATTGATAATGTATCATGAGCCGATGTTCCATTCGTCAAAAAAAATTTCATCCTCGAACGCCTATGCATGGATCGTCGTCCTCCTGCTGACGCTGGTCTGGATGTTGAATTACCTGGACCGGCAGGTATTGTTCTCCGTCTTTCCTCTGCTGGAAAAGGAGCTTCACATCTCCACTTTCCAGCTTGGACTGCTGGGAACGTCGTTTCTCTGGGTGTATGCATTCAGCAGTCCGATCGCGGGCTACCTTGCAGACCGGATTGGCAGCAAGCGGATGATCTGCGCAAGTCTTTTAGTTTGGTCCGCCGTCACGCTGGCAACAGGACATGCCCGCTCGTTCGAGCGGCTCCTATGGCTGCGCTCCCTGATGGGCATCAGCGAAGCCTGCTATCTTCCGGCGGGACTCGCACTGATCGCCGCGTTTCACAGCCAGCGAACCCGGGCGAAGGCCATCAGTCTGCATTACAGCGGAACCTACATCGGAACCGTGTTGGGCGGCACGCTCGGAGGCCTTCTTGCGGCCTATTACGGCTGGCGGTCAGTCTTTGGCATCTTCGGTGCAGTTGGCTGCGCCTACGCGATCGTGCTGCTCCTCGTGCTGCGCGACAAAGCTCCAGTAGAAGAAAAGCCTGTGGCAGCACAACGGCACGTGCGTGAGATCGTCATAGAGATCCTCACCACTCCCGGCTACCGCAAACTGCTCATCGTGTTCGCGATTGCTTCGGTCTGCGACTGGGCGATTTATACCTGGATGCCGTTTTACCTGTACGAGAGCTTTCACTTCTCGCTGGCGAAAGCGGGCTTTGCCGCAACGTTCTACATGAAGGCAGGAGGCTTCGCAGGGCTACTCGTGGGCGGCTTCCTCGGCGATGCATGGTTTCGCTTCTCCAGGTCGGGCTATGTCTTCACCCAGACAGCAGGTTTGCTGATCGCGGCTCCATTCCTTGTACTGAGCGGGATCACGCGGGTTCCTGCCATGCTGTACGTGGGAATGGTTCTCTTCGGACTCGGCAAAGGGATGTACGACGGAAACACGATGCCCGTGCTGTGTGAAGGAGTGGACCCGCACAGGCGCGCAACAGCGTTCGGCATCCTCAACTTTGCGGGAACATTCTGCGGCGGCATCGTCGCAGCCGGCGCAGGCGCTTTAAAGAGCCACATTGGCCTGGGACCTATCTTCGGAATCTGTGGCGGACTCCTGCTGGTGGGCGCGCTCATTACCTTCCGCATACGAATGGAGCGCAGACCAGTCACCGGGATGGGGGTATAACACTTGACGGCCCAGTGGCTCGCAAGTGCGAGCAGACATGGTGCGTCTCGGCACGGCAATGAAGGAGTGTGCCTCTATTCTTCACCGATCAACTGAAAAACGGTTGATCGAGGGCTGCGCCGGCATAGTGCGTCGACGCGACAGGCAAAACCACGCCTTCGCGCCGTGCTCGCGGAACTCGACGGATCGCAATTCAACAATCTCCAGCGCTGGCTCGATGGCGAGGGTGACCTCATGTGCCGAGCGGCGCGGCGGTCCGACCTCACGAGGCGGTCCTTCAGTGCTGCCGATCAAGCTCAACCACCAGCCGCCCGGCACCAGCGCGGCAGCCACTCTTGCCGCGAATTGCTGCCTTTCGCCTGGTTCATCGAACACATGAAAGCAGCCACGGTCGAAGACGAACTGGAACGGGCCCTCGGAAGGTGGCGTAGCGAGAATGTCCAATGCGGTAAAGCGGCAGCGGAGTGCGCGCCCGTTGATCTTGGCTTGGGCTCTTTCGACGGCGAGCGGAGAAACATCGACTCCGAGCACGTCGAAACCGCGTTCCGCCAACCAAATTGCATTCGTGCCAGTACCCGCGCCGATCTCCAGTGTCGGACCTGGTTTGACCTCGCTCGAAGTGACGAACTCGACGAGCAGAGGCTCTGGTTGCCCGGTGTCCCAGGGCAACTGTCCCGAAGCGTAACTCTCATTCCATGACGGGTGCGGCATCACAATACGAGTTTAGCTCTCACTGTAAGCGCAACGCGCGCTGGACGCGCTTTCTACGACACAAACAGCGACACAAAGACATCGCCACCGTCTTTACCATCACCGCATGTAATTGATTTTTTGGTGGAGCTGAGCGGGATCGAACCGCTGACCTCCTCGTTGCGAACGAGGCGCTCTCCCAACTGAGCTACAGCCCCCCACCAGATACGCGGCCTCCACCAAAGCAGACGCACACGCTGTTGGAATAACTTCATTGAGTGTATCAGCAAGCCGCGCTTCGCTCAAACTCCGCCACGCCAACGCGTGCCGTTACGCGTGTCCCGGCAGCCAGCGGCTTTTCGACAACCTGCCAAACCTCACCCGCCGCGTCCACCACCACATCAAGCACAGGCACGATCAGCCGCGCTCCACGCGGAGCCACAGCCTCCATCACTCCAACGCGTCTATCACCATCCGTGCCGAACTCAGTACGATCGAGCGCAATCTGCCAGCGCTGTCTTCCCGCCGCGCGCGACTCCTCGCGAATATCCGTGACTACCGCCGAAAACTCCATGGCCGGCGCAACATCAGGCGCATGTTTGCTCATGATTCAATTTTATCCGCCGCGCTGACCCGACGCCTTCTCAAGCTCGCCCTCAAGTGATACCGTGCCAAAGGTAGCAAAGCGAAAGACCGCGCCTAAACCTAATGGAGCACCTCAAGCAATGAACATGACCCGCGCACTCCTCCCTGCTCTCCTCTGCACCACCCTTTCGTTAGCAACACCCGCGCAAACTCCCGTGTCGCACGGCATCGCCACCTCCAACATGGACACCTCCGTCCACCCCGGCGACAACTTCTTCCTCTACGCCAACGGCGGTTACGTCGCGCGGACAAAGCTGCCAGCAGACCGCACCTCCATGGGAACGTTCAACACCCTGATCGACAGAAGCTCCAAACAGATCGCAGAGATCATCGCGGAAGCCGCGAAAGCAAACGCGCCCGCAGGCTCCGACCAGCGCAAGATCGCCGACCTCTATCACTCCTACATGGACGAAGCGGCAATCGAAGCACACGGCATGGCCTCGCTGAAGCCGCACCTCGACGAGATCTCCGCAATCAAAACCCCCGCCGACCTGGCCCGCGCCCTCGGTCACTCGCTGCGCGCAGACGTAGACCCGCTGAACGTCACCAACTACCACACCGCAAACATCTTCGGTCTGTGGGTCGCGGCCAGCTTCAATGATCCCGACCACTACGCGCCCTACCTGCTCGAAGGCGGCATCGAGATGCCCGACCGCGACTACTATCTGTCCGACTCCGCACACATGAAAGAGGTGCGCGATAAATACCAGAAGCACGTAGCCGCAATGTTCCGCCTCGCAGGAATCAGCGACGCGGACGCACGCGCTGCCCGCGTCCTCACGCTCGAAACAGCCATCGCCAAAGCGCAGGTCTCCCTCGCCGACAGCGAAAACATCGAGCACGCCAACAACCCATGGACTGTAGCCGACTTCAAGGAGAAAGCCCCCGGCCTCGACTGGAAGGAGTTCTTCCGCGCCGCCGGACTCGAAAGCCAGAAGGAGTTCATCGTGTGGCAGCCCGGCGCGTTCTCCGGCGAAGTTGAACTGGTCGCCTCGCAGCCGCTCGACGCCTGGAAAGACCTGCTCTCCTACCACCTGATCGAGGACTACTCCACCGGTGCTTCAAAAGCACTCGCCGATGAGCACTTCGCCTTCTTCGGCCAGACGCTCAGCGGCACGCCACAGCAGCGCCCACGTGACTTCCGCGGAGACCTCTTCGTCTCATCGCATCTCGGCGAAGCCGTAGGAAAAATCTACGCGCAAAAATACTTCCCGCCCGAAGCCAAGGCACAGGCGCAGGATCTGGTCGCCAATCTCCTCGCAGCGTTTCGCAAGCGCCTCGAGAACGTGACATGGATGGCCCCGGCAACAAAGACCGAAGCGCTGGCCAAACTTGGCACGCTGCAAGTCGGTGTCGGCTATCCGGACCACTGGCGCAGCTACGCAGACTACAGCGTCTCTCCCGACAACCTCTTTGAGAACATCTGGAACTCCGACCTCTTCGAGTACCACTACTCGCTCGGCCGCATCGGCAAGTCAGTCGACCGCAAAGAGTGGTGCATGACGCCGCAGACCGTCAACGCCGTCAACCTCCCGCTCGACAACGGCCTTAACTTCCCCGCCGCCATCCTGCAACCGCCGTTCTTCGATCCGAAAGCTCCCGCAGCCGCCAACTACGGAGCCATCGGCACCATCATCGGTCACGAGATCAGCCACACCTTCGACTCGCAAGGCGCAGCATTCGACTCCAAAGGCCGCGTGCGCAACTGGTGGACCCAGGAAGACTTCGCACACTTCGAACAAGTCACCTCCGCACTTGCCGCGCAATACAGCAGCTACAAGCCATTCCCCGACGCCTCCGTCAACGGCAAGCAGACGCTCGGCGAAGACATCGCCGACGTCGCCGGCCTCGCCGCCGCATACGACGGCTTCCACGCCTCGCTGCACGGCAAAGAAGCGCCAAAGCTCCACGGCTTCACCGGCGACCAGCAGTTCTTCATCGCCTTCGGCCAGAACTGGGCTTCGGTCATACGACCAGCTGCGCTACGCAGACAATTGCTCACCGACCCGCACGCGCCCGCCGAGTTCCGCGCCGACACCGTACGCAACAACGACGGCTGGTACTCATCCTTCGACATCAAACCTGGCGACAAACTCTACCTCGCGCCGAAAGACCGCATCCACATCTGGTAAAGCAGCATCTGGATAAAGCAGCGGCGCATCTGGCACACAAGCCGATGCGCCGCTATGCTTCTTGCATGAGCCAGAAACTCTTCGCCGCAGTCGACCACTACCTCGCCGACAAACTTCTCCCGGAAGACGCACCACTCCACGAAGCTCTGAAGGCAAACGCCGCAGCCAAACTCCCATCCATCGACGTCAGCCCCGTACAAGGCAAGCTGCTCCATCTGCTTGCCCGCATGTCAGGAGCAAAGCGCATCCTCGAAGTCGGAACGCTCGGCGGCTACAGCACCATCTGGCTTGCGCGCGCACTGCCCAAAGACGGCGTACTCGTCACCCTCGAACTCAGCCCCAAACACGCCGAGGTCGCCGCAGCCAACATCCGCCGCGCAGGCCTCAGCCATCTCGTCGATCTGCGCGTAGGCCCGGCCGCTGATTCACTCGCGCGCCTCCACACCGAAAAATCCGTGCCCTTCGACTTCATCTTCCTCGACGCCGACAAGCCCAGCAACCCCGTCTACCTCGACTGGGCAATCAAGCTCTCGCATCCCGGCACCGTCATCATCGGAGACAACGTCATCCGCGAAGGCGCCATCATCGACACCAACGACACCGACCCCAACGTAACCGGCACGCGTCTCTTTCTCGAAAAGCTCGGCAGCCACCCACTACTCGACGCAACCGCCATCCAGACCGTAGGCAGCAAACACCACGACGGCTTCGCACTCGCCATCGTCAAAGACAAAGCCTGACCGCATAGGGAAGCTCTGATTAAGTCGCAGCCTTGAAGGGGCGTGGCTTCAGCCACGCCGTAACGTCCCTCTATTCAATGAGGCTTTAGCCTCTGAGGGGATCGTTCAGGACTTAATCAGAGTCTCCTTAGGTCAGATCATCCGGATTGAACGTAGGCCGTTTGCGCCCCAGGGCGGACACATCATGTGCGCCGCCCACCAATCCCTTCACCACCTGGTCGATCTCATCCACATCGGCAACTGCGGCCATGCGCCCTGTCTGATCGGCGAGCTTCACGCTCTCCAGCAGCACCGTCGCATGGGCCACGGCGACACCGTCCTGATTCAGTCCCTCCGGCGTCTTCGCCTTGATGCCAACATCGCCCGGCTTCACGCCCAGCAGCTCCGCCACGCGCTCGCGCATGTCGCCTGCAATCGGCACAATCTTCGGCTTCGACATCACCAGGACCGTGTCCACATTCACGATCTTGTAGCCCGCCACGGCCACTTCTTCGAGCGCCGTCTTCAAAAACACACGCGAGTCGGCGCCCTTCCACCGCGGATCGCTCGGAGGAAAGAACGTGCCAATATCCCCCGCCGAAACCGCGCCCAGCAGCGCATCCGTAATCGCATGCAGCAGCACGTCGCCGTCCGAGTGGCCCGCCAGCCCCTCAGGATGCTCGATCGGCAACCCGCCAATCACCAGCGGAACACCCGCCTTAAACGCATGCGAATCAAACCCGTATCCAATTCTCATCCCCATACGCTTATCTTCCCATGCTTTCAACGACTACGCAGAACCCAGCCTTACGGGTGCCCCTGCCGCAGGTAGAACTCAGCCAGTTCAATATCTCCCGGCTGCGTAATCTTGAAGTTGCGCGGAGACCCAGCCACGACCGAGACCTCAATCCCCGCCCGCTCCAGCAAGCTCGCCTCATCCGTTCCGGTAAAGCCGTCAGCCGCGGCCTCGGTAAAAGCCCGCCGCAGCAACTTGCACATCGCACCCTGCGGCGTCTGTGCAAGAACAATACGCTCACGCGGAATCGTAGCCGTCACAATCGCGCCTTCCGCCGTGCGCTCCACCTGCTTGATCGTATCCACAGCAGGCAGCCCGACAATCGCCGCTCCATGCTTCGCAACCGCCTCAATCGTCCGCTCAATCGTCGCCGGGTCAATCAGCGGACGCACCGCATCATGCACCATCACCACGTCGTCCGGATGGCATTCGAGCGCCGCCAGCGCATTGCTCACCGACTGTTGCCGATTGTCGCCGCCCTCCACCATATGAACACGCGGCCCCAGCTTATGCGCGTCCACCAGCGTCTCCACACGCGCCCGCTCCGGTCCACGCACCGCAATGCACACCGCATCCACGCGCTTCACCGCCAGAAACGCCATCACCGATCGAATCAGCACCGGCACGCCATCAATCTCAAGAAACTGCTTCGGCAAGGCCACATGCGCCCCCGGCGCGGCCATCCGCGTGCCGATTCCTGCTGCTGGAAGAATCACAAATACTTGCATAAATACCCAGCGAAGTATAACAAGACCGCACTCCACAGGCATGGCCTGACAAACAGACAGGCGATAATAACCACGTGCCCGCCAACCCGCAGCCTCCAGCCGAAGAGTACAGCCAACGCGAGCGACGGCGCGAAGCCACCGCCGCACACTTCGAGCAGATCCACATCCGCATCGGATACCTGCGCCTTCTGCTTGTCGCCACAATCCTCGTCATGGCGTGGTGGTCCATCTACCGCACACTCTCCCCATGGTGGCTGCTCATCCCCATCGCAATCTTCACGGCAGTCGCCGCCTTCCACAGGCGCGTCCTTCACCAACGCACACTCGCCAGGCGCGCCGCCGACTTCTATCGCAGAGGCATCGCCCGCATCGAAGACCGCTGGGCTGACCACCAGACTGGCGCAGGCAATCAAAGCCCTCGCCCCAACCTCACCTCGCATCTCTACGCAGCCGATCTCGATCTCTTCGGACCAGCCAGCCTCTTCCAACTGCTTTCTCAGGCTCGCACCCATATGGGCGAAGACACACTGGCAAGCTGGCTGCTCGCGCCATCGCCCATCGCGGACATCCGCCGCCGCCAGGCAGCCATCGCCGAACTCCGCCCGCGCCTCGACCTTCGCGAAGACCTCGCCATCCTCGGCGACGAAAAGCTAAAGACCGGCGTGCATCCCGAAGCCCTGCTCGCATGGGCTGAAGCCCCCGCCATCCTCACCCACACCTGGGTCCGCTGGCTCGCGCTCGTGCTCGCAGTCGCAGCAATCGCAGCCGCCATCATCTGGGGAGAAGCCGGAATCAAAGCCCCATTCTTCGCCGTCCTGATCGTCGAAGGCACGATCACTCTCCTGCTCAGGAAGAAAACCACAACGGTCCTCTACACAACCGAACAGGCGTTCGATGATCTCAAGCTGCTCTCCGCCGTGCTCAGCCGTTTCGAGCGCGAGACGTTCACCACGCCGCTACTCGAAAACCTGCGACAACAACTCATCTCGCAAAACCAGTCCGCATCCAAGGCCATCGCACGACTGGCTAACATCGTCGAATACATCCACTCGCTCGAAAACATATTTGTCCACCTCCTCGACATCCCCCTCCTCTACACCGTGCAAACCGCCTACGCCGCAGAGTCCTGGCGCCACGCGCACGGAAGCGCAGTCCGCCACTGGCTCAACTCCATCGGCACCGCCGAAGCCCTGCTCTCACTCAGCGCCTACAGCTACGAGCACCCCGCCGACCCATTCCCCGAGCTGATCGAGCACGCCCCACCCTCGTTCCACGCCGAAGCCCTCGGCCACCCACTCCTTCCGGCGGCAAAGTGCGTCCGCAACAACATCAACCTCGGAGAGGAGACCAAAGCCCTCCTCGTCAGCGGCTCCAACATGTCCGGCAAAAGCACCCTCCTGCGCGCCATCGGCATCAACACCGTCCTTGCCATGGCAGGCGCGCCCGTCCGCGCCGCAAGCATGAAGCTCACTGCCCTACAACTCGGCGCCAGCATCCTCATCAACGACTCGCTCCAGCAAGGCAGCTCCCGCTTCTACGCCGAAATCACGCGCCTGCGCCACATCTCCGACCTCGCCGGCAAGGACCCCGCGCTGCTCTTTCTACTCGACGAGCTCCTTCAAGGCACGAACTCCAAAGACCGCCTCACCGGCGCCCAAGGCATCGTCCGAGCCCTGCTCGACCGCAACGCCATCGGCCTCATCAGCACCCACGACCTCGCCCTCACCAACATCGACGACCGCGAAAGCAGCGAAAACCCAGAAGACCGCCGCATCCACAACGTCCACTTCCAGGACGAGATCGAGAACGGCAAGATGAAGTTCGACTACAAACTCCGCGAAGGCATCGTCACGCACAGCAACGGAGTCGAGCTCATGCGCCTCATCGGCCTCAGCGTCTGACGCATCAGCCATTAGCATAAAAACATGCCGCAGCCCGCCCTCCTGCCCTTCGACCGCACCCACATCCACCCCGGAGACCGCATCTGCGCCGCGATCTCCGGCGGAGCAGACTCGGTCGCCCTGCTGCTCACGCTCCACGCAGCAAACCAGGCAAAGCACGACGCCCTCGGCGCAGGCCTCTCCGCCGTCCACGTCGTCCACGGCATCCGCAGCACCGAAGAATCCGCCGCCGACCTCAACTTCGTCCGCGACCTCTGCGCCGCGCTCGAAATCCCGCTACACATCCACCACGCCGACGTCCCCGCCCGCGCAGCCCAGACCCGCGAGACCATCGAAGAAGCCGCCCGCGAAGTCCGCTACGAATTTTTCTCCAACCTCATCGCCTCCGGCCACGCCGACTCCATCCTCACCGCCCACACCCTCGACGACCAAGCCGAAACCGTCCTCATGAAACTCCTCCGCGGAGCCTGGACCGAGGGCCTCAGCGGCATCCACCCCGTAGTCCTCGTCAACACCCCGCCACAAAAACAAGGCAAAATCCTCCGCCTCTTCCTCTCCACGCGCCGGTCCGAGATCGAAGCCTTCCTCAAGCACCAAAACCAGCCCTGGCGCGAAGACTCCACCAACACCGACACCACCTACACCCGCAACCGCATCCGCCACGAGCTCCTCCCGCAACTCCGCCAGTACAACCCCAGCCTCGACCAGACCCTCGCCAACCTCGCCGAGCTGGCCCGCGAAGAAGAGTCCCGCTGGCAGTCCGAACTGACCCGCCTGCTCCCGCAAATCCTGCTCCCCGGCAAGCCCGTCCGCGGAGGCGGCCGCGCCGTCTCCACCACCCCCGGCGAATCCTCCGTCGCCATCGAGCTCGACCGCCTCAAATCGCTCGACCCCGCTCTCCGCCGCCGCGTCATCCGGGCCGCAGCGCGCCAGCTTGGAGCACGTCTCAGCTTCGACGAGACCGCCCGCCTGCTCGCCCTGTGCGGTTTTCGCCCTTACCCTCCCATCGGAGCCCCCACCGTCGCCGCCCGCACCGGAGCCACACTCGCACTCGCCAACGGCCTCCACGCCGAGCGTTCCGCCCGCGAACTTCGCCTCTCACGCAAGCCATAAGCCATTACCCAACCAGGTGCTCCATCACTCTTTAGTCACATCGACATTCCCAAATCATCCTCCTGAATCCCCGAGGTGAAGAGTAGAATCAAACTAGATGTCGGTGTACCTGCCGCCAAGAGGTCCGGAGCCGAGCACGCCCGGAACCTTCCCGCACGAATGCCGTCTAAAGAAACAGGGCCTCCGGGAGCCATAGCCACCCGGAAGCCTGGTTCGGCAAGCCGCCAGATGCGATCTCCCGAGGCTGCTTCGGACCGGAAATCATGAGGAATTCGCTTTGAACTCGACCGTTCGCCAAATTCTAATCTGGGTGTTCATGGCCGCCTGCCTTGTCTTCCTTTGGCAGTTTGTGGTCAAAAGCACAGGCACAGGCCAGGAAAAGAACGTCAGCCTGACGCAGTTGCTCAATGACTCTGATGCAGGCAAGATCAGCGACATCACCGTCAACGGCGAAGAGGTCACGGGCCACTACCGCGACGACGCGAAGAACCAGTTCCACACCATCATCCCGGCCAACTACCCCGACCTCTACAAGTCGCTCCGCGACCACGGCGTCAGCATCACGGTCAAGGACACCAGCTCGAACGGCTGGATCACCTTCCTGCTTCAGCTCGCGCCCTTCGCTCTGTTCCTCGGACTCTGGTTCTTCTTCATTCGCCAGATGCAGTCCGGCGGCAACAAGGCCATGAGCTTCGGCAAGTCCCGCGCCCGTCTGCTCTCCATGCAGCAGAAGAAGATTACGTTCAAAGACGTGGCCGGTGTAGACGAGGCCAAAGAAGAGCTCAAGGAGATCATCGAATTTCTCCGTGAAGCGCAGAAGTTCCAGCGCCTCGGCGGCCGCATCCCCAAGGGCGTTCTGCTCGTCGGGCCTCCGGGAACCGGCAAGACCCTGCTCGCCCGCGCAGTCGCCGGCGAAGCCAACGTTCCCTTCTTCTCCATCTCCGGCTCGGACTTCGTCGAGATGTTCGTCGGCGTCGGCGCATCGCGCGTCCGCGACCTCTTCGAACAGGGCAAGAAAAACGCTCCCTGCATCATCTTCATCGACGAGATCGACGCCGTCGGCCGTCACCGTGGCGCTGGCCTCGGCGGCGGACACGACGAGCGCGAGCAGACCCTGAATCAGCTCCTCGTCGAGATGGACGGCTTCGAATCCAACGACGGCGTCATTCTCATCGCCGCCACCAACCGCGCCGACGTGCTCGACCCGGCCCTGCTCCGTCCCGGCCGCTTCGACCGCCGCGTCATCGTCGATCGCCCCGATATCAAGGGCCGCGAAGAGGTCCTGCGCGTCCACGCCAAGAAAGTCCCGCTGGCCGAAGACGTCGATCTGCCGATCCTCGCCCGCGGCACCCCAGGCTTCAGCGGCGCCGACCTCGCCAACATGGTCAACGAGGCCGCCCTCACCGCCGCCCGCTTCAACCGCAAGTCGGTCCACATGTACGACTTTGAAGTGGCCAAAGACAAGGTCATGATGGGAGCCGAGCGCAAGTCCATGCTGCTCTCCGACGACGACAAGAAAGACACGGCCTACCACGAAGCGGGCCACGTCCTCGTCGCCGCCAAGCGCAAGCACTCCGACCCGCTCCACAAGGTCACCATCATCCCGCGCGGCATGGCACTCGGCGTCACCATGCACCTGCCCGAAGAGGATAAGCACACCGTCACCAAGGACTACCTCGAAACCCAGCTCGCCATCCTCATGGGCGGCCGCTGCGCCGAGGAGATCTTCATGGGCCGCAAGACCACCGGCGCAGGCAACGACATCGTCCGCGCCACCGAGCTGGCCCGCAAGATGGTCTGCGAATTCGGCATGAGCGACCTCGGTCCGCTCACCTACGGCAAGAAGGAGCAGGAGGTCTTCCTCGGCCGCGATCTCGCCCAGCCCCGCGACTACTCCGACGACACCGCCAAGCAGATTGACGTTGCCGTCCGCGCCTTCGTAGACATGGCCTACAAATCCGCCTACGAGATTCTTGAGCAGAACGCCGATGTCATGCACCGCATGGCCCATGCTTTGATCGATCGCGAGACCCTCGACAAGAACGAGATCGACCTGCTCATCGCGGGCAAGGAGCTTCCGCCGTTCAAGTCTCCGCTAGCCTTCGCAGACCCGAACGAGCCGCAAAAGGTCATCAAGCCCGAAGTCCGCAAACCCGGCTTCGGCGACAGCCAGCCCTCACCGGCATAAAACATCATCGAATCGCAAACAGGAAGGCGGCCAACAGGCCGCCTTTTTTATATCTGATCCAAAAATAACGTCGTCATTCTGAGCGAAGCGAAGAGCCCCCGCATTTTGCCTGAGGCTGCACAAAACATCCGCAGCTATATTCGCTTACCTCTTTTGTCTTCTATAGGAGATGACTTCCACTCGGGTGCCCCATCCATGACAGCTTCATCGTCATGGGTGGGAAAGTACGATGCCAACCTGTCACCTCCCACCACACCACGTCATCTCGACCGAAGGCGGCGCTTTTTGCCGCCGAAGTGGAGAGGCCCCTGTATTTCGATCTTTGCGGCTACCCACTCCCCGCGCAATGCGACAATAAAAGCACGACGCATGAAGCCCCGCCTGCTCACCCTCTTTCTGCTCACGCTACTCACCGGCTGCGGCTACCACCAGGCCGGCTCCGCGACGCACATCCCGGCCAACGTCCGCACTCTCGCCGTGCCCATCTTCACCACGCAAACGCAGGCCTTCCACACCGAGATGGCCTTCACCCAGGCCGTCATCCGCGAGCTCAACACCCGCACCCGCTACCACATCATCAACTCGGCCAATCCTGACGCCGACGCCACCCTCACCGGCACCATCCTCTCCCAAACCGTCGCTCCGCTCACCTACGACGCCTCCACCGGCCAGTCCTCCAGCTACCTCCTCAGCATCACCGCCCGCGTCGTCCTCACCGCGCACGACGGCCACGTCCTCTACCGCAACGACCGCATCCTCTACCGCGAGCAGTACCAGTCCACGCAAGACCTCAACGGCTTCATCCAGGAAGATAACGCCGCCGTCAACCGCATCGCAAAAGACTTCGCCCAGGCCGTCGTAAGCGATATGCTGGAGTCGTTCTGATGCCCGCGCCCCTCAAGTCCTTCGCCGCAGCCGACCGCTTCATCGCCGAGATTGCCACCCCCGCAATCCGTCCCGGCTACGTCCTCCTTGGCGACGAGATCTTCCTCTACGACCGCTGCCGCAAAGCCGTCCTCAGCACGCTCACCCCGCCCGACACGCGCGACTTCTCGCTCCACGACCTCGACCTCGCCGAAACCAGCATCTTCGAAGCGCTCGACCGCGCCCAGACCCCATCCCTGATGGCCCCGTTCCAGGTCCTCTTCCTCCGCAACCTCAAAACCCTCTACGGCCGCGGCAGCAAAAAAGAAGAATTTGCCGCAATCGATGCCTACTTCCGCTCACCCAACCCGCAAGCCGTCATCCTCTTCGTAGCCGACCACCTCCGCATCCCCACCGACCTCCGCAAGATGGACTACCAGGACAAAGAGCGCTACGAGAAGATCCGCGAAACCCTCGGCGACTGGTGCGGCCTCGTCGAACTCGCTCGCGTCGACGAAAACGACGCCATCAAATGGGTGACGACGACCGCTGAATCCCGCAACGTCCGCTTCGACCCCGACGCCGCCCGCGAATTAGTCGACGCCCTCGGTGCCGACATGATGCTCATCGCCGCCGAATTCGAAAAGCTCCTCCTCTACGCCGAAGGCAAAGGCCGCGTCACCCTCGGCGACGTAGAAACCATGGTCCTCGCCGCCAAACAGCGCTCCCTCTACGAGCTCACCGACGCCATCAGCGCCAAAGACCGCCCCCGCGCGCTCGCCCTTCTGCACGGCCTGCTCAACGCCTCCGACGGCGGCGAAGACGCAGCCATCGGGCATCTCTACATGCTGGCCCGCACCTTCCGCCAGATGCTCATCATCCTCGAAAAAAACGTGCGCGACTCGCGCGCCATCTGGCAGGCGCTCTGGCAAGGCTTCCGCATGCCCCCCTTCGCCGCCGACGACCTCATCCGCCAGGCCCGCCGCTACAAATCCCGCCGCGAACTCACCCGCGCCCTCCGCCTCGTAGCCCGCGCCGACCTCGAGCTGCGTTCAAGCCCCGCCAACAAGCTACTAGTCCTCGAACGCCTCATCCTAGACTTGGCCACCGAACCCAAACCCAACACCTACGACCCCACCCTCCAGTTCGCCATGGAGCTGTGATGGAACTGTGACGGAGCATGTGAAGGCTCAAGCCAGCACATCCACCACCGCATACCCCTTCAACTTCCCTGCCGCGGTCAGGCTCAAATTCTCCGGCCGATACGCCGCCGTCTTATCCGAAAGCCGCAACTGCACCGTATTCGCCATCACCGCATTCGCCGGAACCACCCTATGCTCCGGAATCCCCCACGGAATCAGCTTCCACTCATCATGCGCCTGGCCCAGCGCATCCGCAGGATCCAGCTTCAGGTAAGCCGCCTTCGCCTCCGCCGAAAAATCCAGCCCACACGCAATCGCATTCTTCATCATCCAGCCCAGCGTAATGTCCGAGAGCTGGCTCTGCGCATATCCGCCGCCCACATCGCTATGCACGCCCACAAACCACACCTGCGTCACCTGCTTATCATTGGCGCGCGGCGAGCCATCCGGATTGGTCCACAGCGTCGGCATAAATGAAGCGCGCCGTTCATCAATCGACACCGCGTGATACGCACTCTCAACCGAAGGGTGCAGTTCGGTGTCCAGAAATCCATACCGCTGCTGGTGCAGCACATTGAACAGCTCCCCCGGAATCCCCAGCGCGCCCACCGTATCCCACACCCCAATCATCCGCACCTTTGCATCGCACAGCCCATATTCCGCACCCAGCGCCGTCTTCATCTCCGCCCGCCGCGCCGCATCCGTCTGCCGATACGCGGCAAAGATATTCTCGACCGTCATATTGTCGAAGTTCTTCGTCGGCACACCAAACGCCGCAATCATCCCACCCAGGCTGCGCGCCGTATAAGCGCCCCGGCTGAAGCCCAGCAGATAGATCTCGTCTCCCGGGTCCCACACATAGGCCAGAAACTCATACCCATCCTGCACTTTTTGAAACAGTCCCTCACCCATCGCGCCGCCAACCAGGTGGTCAATCGGCGTGCCATTCGTGCCTACACCGCTGTCGTAGTAGCGCATCTGCCCCGGCACATCATCCAGCGCCAGAAACAGCTTGCGCACATTCGTATCGTTCGCCGCCACACTCACGCCATGCGGCGTATTCCACGTTCCATCCGCGCAGATCACAATCTTCTTGCCCATATAAGCTCAGCACCTCCGGGATATGGCATGTCAATCTTACTTCGCCGCGCAGTGGATTGCGGTACATTGGCTGCACAATGAAACGCCGTCAAAAACTACTCGCGACCAGCGGAGTCCTCGCGCTCGCCATCCTCATCGCCGCCGCCAAACCCGGCTGGCAGATTGCTCCCTTCACGCGCCCCACCGACGGCCCCGTCATCACGCCCGACAAATCCGCCGTCTTCCTCGACCCCATCGCGCAAAAGCCCATCCACTGGGAGGCCCTCCACACCTTCAACCCCGCCGCCATCGTCCGCGACGGCAAAATCAATGTCCTCTACCGCGCCGAAGACGACACCGGCCGCATGCAAATAGGCGAACACACCTCACGCCTCGGCCTCGCGGTCAGCGATGACGGCATCCACTTCACCCGCCAGCCCAACCCCATTTTTTACCCCGCGAATGATTCGCAGAAATCCCGCGAGTGGCCCGGCGGCGTCGAAGACCCACGCATCGTCCAATCCCCCGATGGCACTTACGTCCTCACCTACACCCAGTGGAACCGCACAACCTACTCCATCGGCATCGCCACCTCGCCCGACCTCACGCATTGGACAAAGCACGGCCCAGCCTTCTTCGGCTCCGCGCACGGCAAATACGACACCCTCAAATACAAATCCGGAGGCATCGTCACCCAACTCCAGTCCGATGCAGGAAAGCCCGACCACCTCGTTGCCGCAAAGATCAACGGCCTCTACTGGATGTACTGGGGCGAGGGCGCCATCCACCTCGCCACCTCACCCGACCTCATCCGCTGGACACCCATCGAAGACGCCCACGGCAAGCCCCTCGAAGTCCTCACCAAACGCCCCGGCCACTTCGACTCCGGCTTCCCCGAAACCGGCCCGCCACCAGTCCTCACCGACCGCGGCATCGTCGTCATCTACAACGGCAAAAACGACCCCACGCACGGCGACCCCGCCTTAGGCGCGAACGCCTACGCCGCCGGCGAAGCCCTCTTCGACGCACAGAACCCCGCCCACATGCTCGCCCGCACCGAAGCCCCCGTCCTCAAACCCGAGCGCCCCTACGAAAAGACCGGCCAATACGTCGCCGGCACCACCTTCGCCGAAGGCCTCGTCCGCTTCCACAACCAATGGTTCCTCTACTACGGCTGCGCCGACTCCGACGTAGGCGTCGTCATCGCCCCTTGAGCATTCCGCTCCGCGAAACCCACCCAAACCGCATGATGCATAATTGGTATGACCACCAAGGAGTCTCATGCGCCACGTCCTCGCCGTCCTCCTCTGCTTCGCAGCCACCCCGCTCATCGCGCCCCTTTCAGCACAGGACACCCGCATCGTCACCGAGCCAGTTGCGCAGCCCCCTTGCGTCACGCTCAAAGCAAGCCTTGCAGCAGGCAAATCCGGCCTCGCCGAAGCCGACGAGCAGAAGCTCGACACCGCCCGCATCCAGAACGCGCTCGACCATTGCGGTCCAGGCCACTCCGTCGTGCTCGCGCCAGACGGCTCCAACAACGCATTCCTCACAGGTCCGATCAATCTGCGCGAAGCCGTCACGCTCCTCATCGACAAAGGCGTCACCCTCTACGCCTCGCGCGACCCAAAGCTCTATGAAATATCACCCGGAAGCTGCGGCATCGTCAGCAAAGATCGCGGCGGCTGCAAGCCACTCATCGCGGTAGACAATGTCAACGGCGCAGCCATCATGGGCGAAGGCACAATCGACGGCCGCGGCGGCTCAAAACTCCTCGGCCAAAACGTCTCCTGGTGGGACCTCGCCGAGCAGGCCCGCACACCCGGCGTCGGCGGTCAGAAATGCCCGCGCCTCATCGTCGCCAACCACGCCGACAACTTCACCCTCTACCGCATCACGCTCAAGAACTCACCCAACTTCCACGTCGTCTACAACCACGGCGACGGCTTCACCGTCTGGGGCATCCGCATCAACACGCCCAAGCGCCTCGCCCGCAACACCGACGGCATCGACCCCGGCGCAGGCTCGCGCAACATCACCATCACCCACAGCTACATCCGCACCGGCGACGACAACGTCGCCATCAAAGGCAGCGCCGGCGGCGTCACCAACATGACCGTCGCCCACAACCACTTCTACTGGGGCCACGGCATGTCCATCGGCTCCGAGACCTACGGCGGCGTCAGCAAGCTCCGCGTCACCGACCTCTCGCTCGACGGCCCCGACTCCGGCATCCGCATCAAGTCCATGGGCTCACGCGGCGGCCTCGTCCACGACATCGTCTACGACGACATCTGCATCCGCGACTCACCCCGCCCCATCGATCTCTCCGCCGCCTACGCGGCCAACGGCCCCGTCGAAGGCAACTCGCCGCCAACATTCGAAGACATCACACTCCACAACGTCCGCGTCACCGGCGGCGGCCGCATCCTCTTCAACGGCTACGACCAAGCCCATCGCGTCGCCGTCCGCCTCGACAACGTCCTCCTCACCGACGCCGCCTCCGCCAAATACACCTACACCATCAACCACGCCGACATCACCCTCGGCCCCGGCCCCGTGAACCTAGCAATCCCCACAGGCACAGACTCCACCCTCACCGGCAAGCCCACCAACGGCAAACCCGAATCCTGCAAAGAAAAATTCGTCCCCTTCCCCGAGGACTAACACAAACCGCTTTGCATGGATGTATCTGTGAGTTGCACTGATGTCCCTATGAATTGTCATCCTTCCGCCAACGGCGGGAGGACCTGCTTTTGCAGTCGTCTTCGCTTGTCATTCTGAGCGCAGCAGCCTGCCCCGAGCGAAACGGTGTGACAGCCGAAACACCAAAGGGCCAAAGGCCCGTCTCATACCAGCCTGGGGCGAACGGGGTCCCCAAAGAGCGTTTTTGCTCTTTGGGGCAGGAAGCCCCAGGTATCAGTCCAATTGAAGAGGAAGGGCTGAAAGCCCGCCTTATAAATTCATCCGCGAAAGCAGCATCAATCCAGATCAAAATCCCTAAGCGGCCGCTCCCCCAGCGGAGTCTCCTTCGCCTTCTTCACCGCCTCGGCAAACTTCTTCGCCAGCACATCTTCCTTGTTCTTCTGCGCCTCAACACTCTGCTGAAAGATTGAATCCCGCCGCGCATCCGCCTCGCGCAGCGCCTTCGCCGCCTCGCCGAAGTCCTCAAACATCTTCTTCTTCGGCGCAGACTTATGCGAAATAATCGCGCGCGACACCGGATCGATCTTCAGCATCCCACCGCAATCCGGACACATCACCTCAAACGGCTGATCGCTCAATCCCATGGCGCACCCCTCACCACCATTTTAGTGCTCAGGCCCGCGAGTTCGCATCCCGAATAGAGGTGTCATCCTGAGCGCAGCGCGCAGCGCGAAGCCGAAGGACCCCGATACAGTTTGAGTCGCCCATTCCTTCGACTCTTTTCTGCCACAAACCCGTTCCTTTGTTTGCGCCCGTGCCCGCAGTGCGCGGAGTCGAAGGTCTTGCGGTTGTCTCCGGCTAGTGCACAATCGGAGCAATCACAGCCGCACAGCCACATGGCTGGGACACTGATTCGCCGCCACACCCACCAGCCGCTCCACCAATCCCTCACCATACCGCGCCAGAAACCACACGCCCGCCACCACGCGCTCCTGCAAATGCCCATCCGGATAAACATTCAGCGTCATCGCATCCGCATGCTTCTTCAGACTCGCGCTCTTCTGCACCTCATGCGTAGCCGCCATCCGCCGCACGCGATTCATCTGATACAGCATCTTCGACCCCGCCACCTCAGCCGACTGCCCCAGCGAAGCATCCATCGACTTCAGATACTCAACCAGAGCGGACAGCTCCTCGTCGAGCGCACTCCCCGCCGCCGAAATCCTGCGCTTCAACTCAATCGGCATCGCCCGCGCGCCCAGCCGCAGCGCCAACTCCTCCGCCGTTGTCATCGCATCCGGAAGCTGCACTTCATCCTTATCCATCACGCTCGCCACCGCAGGTTCCAGCAGCGTCGCGCTCAACCGCGGCAGCACCGCAGTCACGCGCCCCAGCACGGCGCGATACACCACCTGGTTCTGCGCAAAGTAAGCGACCTCCGCCGGCCCGCCTACATAAGCCGCCGTCGGCAACAACGTATCCTGAAACACCGGCCGCAGCAGCGCATTCGGACTAATCCGCTCAGGAGCAGCGTCAAGAATCGCAAGCAACTCCGCAGTCGAATAGCTGCGCCCATTCGCCTTCCACGCACCATCCGCCGCACGCTTCAGCGCCTGCCGCTCACCCGTCGCATCATCCACCAGAAACAGCAGCGAAGCTCCTTCGCCCACCATCACCTGCGCATGATAGCCAGCCAGCACAAGCTCATCGCTGCGCCCAATCAACGCCTGCTGCAACTCCTCCGCGTGCTCAATCGCATAGCGCAGCGTCTTCGCACCCAGCGCATGAAACTCACGCGTCGAGGCATCCATCACCACCAGTCCCTGCTCCGCAAAAATGCGCGCCATCAAGCGACCAAAGGCTAGCGCCAGCGAAGGCCGCGCACCACCCGCCTCGCCATAACACTCGCGCAGCCACTCGCTCACCGGAGCATGACCCAACAACTCCGCCGCCTGCTCCAGCACCGCATCCATCTCCGCGCCCGGAACCACTCCGCCCACTGGAGCATTGTTCGCCTTCAGCCCCGCGCGCAGCGTCTCCACCGAAGTCTTCGTCAGCAACGCAACCTGATCGACCTCATCGAGATCGTGATCTTCCGTCGCCATCCAGAACACCGGCACATGATTCACGCCCGTCTCAGCCGTAGCCGTCTTCGCGCGCGCAATCGCGGTCGCAGCCTTCAGCAACACCATCAGAGGCCCGCCAAACAACACCACCTGCTGCCCCGTCACCACAGCCTGAGCACCCGCACGCAGCTTCCTGATGTTGTCGAACGCAGCCACACCCGCGCCAAACGCCGTGTTCTGCCGCTCCAGCAAGTCAGCAAGTTCGTCCGCGTGACCCACCGCCGAAGCCGACCCCATCCACGTCTTCGAAAACGGCTCCGCGCCGAACCACTGCCGCACCGCCGCATCCCCAGCGCCCGTGCCCATCGCAAGATAATCGCGGAACAGCGCCGAAACGCCCGGAACAACGGTCATCGGATAACACTCAACGCTCATCGCCGCTCGCTTCCTTCATCACATCGAACCTACAAAAAAATGCACTCGAAAACTTCGACCCATATCGAAACATGAGCTTTGCTTAAGGGCATGGCTTCAACCGTGCCGTAAACGCCAATCAGCATGAAGGGGCTTTAGCCCCTGAGGTACATCAGCTTTAACCTTACACACTTATGCATTCGTTGGATGTCTCTCACACAAGCCGCGATGCAGGATGTTACCGTAGCTTTATGGCCGTCAAGAAAAAGAACTCTTCCACACCGATGCCAAAGCCCTCCGCTACCAGCAAAAAGCCCGCACGCAAAGCTAGATTAATCTCCTCGAAGCTCGCCTGGAAAGGCAGAGTCTTCTCCGTCTACTCCGACAAAGTAGAAGAGCCAGGTGATCACATCAACACCCGCGACGTCATCCGTCACAATGGCTCCATCGTCATCCTCGCTGTCGACGAATCAAAGGACCCCCGCGACCCCGAAGTCATCATGGAGCGCCAGTACCGCCACGCCGCCGGACAAATCCTGCTCGAACTTCCCGCCGGTCGCATCGAACCCGGCGAAGCACCGCTCGCCGCGGCCAAGCGCGAGATGATCGAAGAGACCGGCTACCGCGCTAAGCGCTGGACGCACCTCACCAAATACTTCGCCAGCCCCGGCTTCCTCGGCGAATCGATGAGCATCTATCTCGCCCGCGACATCAGCGCAGGCAAAGCGCAGCCCGAAGCCGACGAGCAGATCGAAGTCGTTCGCATCAAGCTCTCCGAGCTGCTCAAGATGATCGCCGCCGACAAAGTCCACGACGGCAAAACCCTCATCGGCGTCCTCTTCTACGACGCTGGCCGACGCAGCGGCAAGTTTTAAAGCAGACTCAAATCAGCATCAGGATCAATATAGAGTCCGCGTGACAAGTGCCGGGCATTCATCCTCTTCGATCAGAAAATCTTTCTCTTCCATGAGAATTTATTCCCGAAGAATCTCGAATAGCTGCACTTGTCCCCCAACCCGATTTAAGAAAAAAGTTGTGCAAAAAAATCCTTCATTCTTCCTGCAACCCGCCGCTCTATCTCCCGCGTCAGAACGGGTTGAACAGCAGAATCCATCCAGCGTTTTTTCTCGCTGTTCGTAATCCGATAGATAAGGGAGTTCGTTCCATTGGCACAGTACAAAGGCATCGTCAAATGGTTCAACAACGCAAAAGGTTATGGCTTCCTCGGCCGTGACGGCGGGGCAGACGTATTCGTCCACTACAGCTCCATCCTGCGCGAAGGATATAAGAGCCTCAAGGAAGGCGATCAGGTCGAGTTCGACATTATCGAGGGCACCAAAGGTCCCCAGGCCGATCAGGTCATGCGCCTTAAGGAGATTGCCTAGCGCCACGCGCAGCCAATTCAAATCCTCCCTGCCTTGAACATCTCTCATAGTGCATACTGGCTCAGTACGCCAGCGGTACCAGCTGCGCGTTGAACAGCCTTTATGGACAACATCACCATCGCCCGCCTGCTCGACGAAACCGCATCTCTACTCGAAATCGACGCAGGCGATCCCTTCCGCATCCGCTCCTACCGTCGCGCCGCCGAGGCAGTCGAGCAGCAAACCACGCAGCTCTCCACACTCGTCGCCGAACCCAAACAGCTCCTCGCCATCGCCGGCATCGGCAAAGGCATGGCCGCCAATATCGTCGAGCTGGTCTCGACCGGCACGATGCCACTGCGCGAAGAGCTCCTGCAGAAATACAAACCCACCATGCTCGAACTGCTGCGTCTCCCCGGCATGGGTCCCAAGACCGTCGCGCTCCTCTGGTCCGCGCTCAGCGTCTCGGACATCGACGCCCTCGAAACCGCCGCCAAAGAAGGCAAGCTCCTCGAGCTCCCGCGCATGGGCCAGAAGTTCACCGACAAGCTCCTCAAAGGCATCGAAGACTACCGCCGCAACTCCAGCCGCTTCCGCATCGACGACGCACGCGAGCACGCCGACCGCATCTCCGCACTCATCCAGACCTTCCCCGGCATCGACGAGATCACCCCCGCCGGCAGTCTCCGCCGCGGCCGCGAGACCGTCGGCGACCTCGACCTGCTCGTCACCGGCCCCGCCTGCGAGCCCAACGTCGTCTCCGCAGCCGTCGAGCACGTCGCCGCGCTCCCGCTCATCGACAAGCTCCTCGCCAAAGGCCAGAACAAAGTCAGCTTCACCCTGCGCAACAATCTTCAAGTCGACGTGCGCCTGCTCCCCCGCGCCAGCTACGGCGCCGCGCTCCAGTACTTCACCGGCTCGAAGATGCACAACGTCGCCCTCCGCCAGCGCGCCATCAAGCGCGGCCTCACGCTCAACGAGTACGCACTCGCCCGCCTCGACGACAACACCATCGTCGCCGCCCGGACCGAGGAAGATATTTATCGCGCCCTCGACCTCGACTACATCCCGCCCGAGCTGCGCGAAAACTCCGGCGAGCTTGAAGCCGCCGCCAACCACACCCTCCCGCAGCTCATCACCCTCACCGACATCCGTGGCGACCTGCACATGCACACCGACGCCACCGACGGCCGCAACACCATCCGCGAGATGGCCGAAGCCGCCCTCGCCCGCGGCCTCAGCTACATCGCCATCACCGACCACAGCAAAAATCTCGCAATGACCAACGGCCTCGACGACACCCGCGCCCTCGCCCACATCCAGCGCATCCGCGCAGTCGACGCCGAGTTGCAATCCGAGCACAAAGGAAAAATCCGCGTCCTCCCCGGCATCGAGGTCGACATCCTCGCCGACGGCTCACTCGACCTCGCCGACGAAACCCTCGCCCAAATGGACATCGTCGTCGCCAGCGTCCACTCGCACTTCGCCCAGCCCATCGAAGAGATGACCCAGCGCGTCCTCCGCGCCATCGAAAACCCCTACGTCCGCATCCTCGGCCATCCCACCGGCCGCAAGGTCCTGGGCCGCGAAGCCATCGCCGTCCACATCGAACAAATCCTCAAGCGCGCATCCGAACTCGGAGTAGCCGTCGAGCACAACGCCGCACCCGCTCGCTCCGACCTGAACGACCTCAACCTCCGCCTCGCCAAACAGCACGGCTGCAAGATCGTCGTCAACACCGACGCCCACACCACCGCCGAGCTCGCCCAAATCAGCTACGGCATCACCCAGCTCCGCCGCGCCTGGCTCACCCCCGCCGACATCCTCAACACCTGCCCCACAGCAAAAGCACTACTCACCAACCTCCGCCCCCGCCCATAACAAACCATCGCCCCAAGCCGTCATCCTGAGCGAAGCGACCGCAGGGAGCGCAGTCGAAGGACCCCGACGACTCCGCAAACCACCCATACCCTCGCTCCCTTTCGACCACAAGACCCTCCTTACCCTCAACATAACCCCACCAA
The DNA here is from genome assembly GCF_014642855.1 of Edaphobacter acidisoli. NCBI lineage: Bacteria > Pseudomonadati > Acidobacteriota > Terriglobia > Terriglobales > Acidobacteriaceae > Edaphobacter > Edaphobacter acidisoli. Next base: position 1,970,741 of record NZ_BMJB01000001.1, read on the forward strand.
ACCCACACCCGACCCGCAAAAGCGTTATCCTTAAACCGTGGCCACCTCCACAACAACCGATCACGCGCTGGCCCAGGCCGACCCGCGTTCAGAGACGCAGGCCCGGCAGCACTCGCTGCTCGCCGACTACGCCACGCTCTTCAAGCTCCGCGTCTCCGCGATGGTCATCATCACCGCCGGAGCCGGCTTCTATCTCGGCAGCCTCCGCAGCGGCATCAGCCCCTTCCACCTCGGTTTGATCGAAGCCCTCGGAGGCATCGCCGTCGTCACCTGCGGCAGCGCCGCCCTCAACCAGGCCCTCGAACGCCGCACGGACAGCCTGATGCGCCGCACCAGCCACCGTCCCATGGCCGCCGGACGCATCTCGCTCACCCACGGCCTCCTGCTCGGATTCGCCGCCGTCTTCCTCGGCTCGCTCTACCTCGCGCTCGCGGTCAACCTGCTCACCGGCACGCTCACGCTGCTCACCGCCATCGGCTACGTCGCCATCTACACGCCGCTCAAGCGTGTCACCACCGTCAACACTTTCATCGGAGCATTCCCCGGAGCGCTCCCTCCACTCATCGGCTGGACCGCCGCTCGCGGCCTCATCGAGTGGCCCGGCGTCGCCCTCTTCGCCATCCTCTTCGTCTGGCAGTTCCCCCACTTCATGGCCATCGGCTGGATGTACCGCGACGACTACTCCCGCGCCGGCATCCGCCTCACCCCCACCCTCACCAACACGCCCTACGCCGCGCAGAGCACCGTCATCCAGTCGCTCTTCTACGCCGCCCTCATGATCCCCGTCAGCCTCTGGCCCTTCGCCCTCGGCACCACCGGATACCCCTACGCCATCGCCGCGACCATCCTCGGCGCAGGCTACCTCTGGTACACCATCCGCTTCGCCCGCATCACCCGCGACCCCATCTCGCCCGCATCGCGCCTCGTCGCCCGCGACCTGCTCCGCGCCTCCGTCATCTACCTGCCGCTACTCATGGCCGCCCTCATGCTCGACGCCAAAGGACGGCTGCTCTTCCGATAATGACCACGCTCTCACCGCAAGCATCGAAGCCCGTCCGCACGCCCGCATCCGTCATCGCCGGAATCATCCTCTTCAGCATCGCCGCCAGCGCGCTCATCTGCTACCTCGTCTACTTCCACGCCCCCACCGACGTCTCCGGCACGCATCTGCGCTCGCTTCCACTCGTCAACGCAATCCTCAACGCCTGCTGCACCACCGCGCTCCTCTTCGGCTACCGCTTCATCCGCACCGGCCGCATCCAGCAGCATCGCCGAGCCATGTTCACGGCCTTCATCTTCTCCAGCATCTTCCTCGCGTCCTACCTCACCAACGACGCCCTGCACGGCGAAACCCACTTCAATCGCCTCAGCGCCTGGTGGCCCTTCTACTGGAAGCTGCTCGCCTCGCACATCATCCTCTCGGTCTTCGCCCTGCCGATGATCCTCATCACCTTCTTCCTCTCGCTCACCGGCCGCTTCCCCGCGCACAAAAAGCTGGCCCGCTACACCTTCCCCATCTGGCTCTACGTCTCACTCACAGGAGTCATCGTCTACATCATGCAGGCAGCCATCCATTGATTCGTTGATTCAGTGATTCATTGACCCGATCGACCAGCACGCCCCCTATGCGACCAGACACCCGCACCCTACTCCGCACCGGCATCGCCATCTTCGGCACAGGCATCCTCGCCGCAGTCCTCACCCTCACGCTCTTCGGCGGAGTCAGCCATCAGGGCCCCCACACCAACTCCGGCTGGCTGGCCCTCATGCTCGCACTAGGTTGCTTACCCACAGGCTTCCTCACCCTGCTCCTCGCCATCTGGAAACTCATCGGCGACTCCCGCCGCTAGGCCGCGTTCATACACGTTGGGCACAAATGCATCGACCTCCCCATGAGCCGTCATCCTGAGCGAAGCCCCTGAGCGAGCCGCAGGCGAGTCGAATGGGGCGAAGTCGAAGGACCCCGCGACCGACTCACTCGCCCATACCGTCCAACCCTTTCAGCCACTCACTCCTCTTGCATCTCCATTCCACACCGCAGCCGGGTGCCCCATCTTCGGCGTGAAGCGCCTAAGGTGGGTTCATTTTCGCGCCAGCGAAAATCCTATGCCGGGTGCCGGCCACTAATCTCCGGGTGCCCATCCATCGCGCTTTTGCGATGGGTGGGATTAAAGTAACTCTCCAGCCACGTCATCTCGACCGAAGCCGCGCAGCGGCGCAGTGGAGAGACCCCTGTATTTTGCCGGGTGCCCCATCCATCGCGGTTTCATGCGATGGGTGGGAATGTACATCGCTGCCGTGGTTGCTCTTGTCGTTGCTTCTGAGATAGGCCCGGACTTCAGTCCGGGCAATACCAGCGGAAGGACACGCGTTTACGCGTGTCGATAAAACGCCACGCCGACAGGCGTCACCGCTCTGCCGAAGGCACGGTTTTAGGAGGCTTTCCACCACCGCTCAAGCCGCCACTAACCCAACCGCAATGGCAATCCCAAACGAACTCGCCACAGAATCGATTGCCGTTCTCAATGTCCCACATCTCCACATCCCTCCATCTGCTATCCTCATCCTTCACCACCACACTGGAGCATCCACATGGCAAAAGGCGTCAACAAAGTCCTTCTTCTCGGCAACGTAGGCAAAGACCCCGAAGTCCGCTCGACCCCCGGCGGCACCCTCGTCGCCAGCTTCTCCCTCGCCACCGCCGACCGCCAGAAGGACCAGCAGGGCAACTGGCAGGACAAGACCGAGTGGCACAATCTCGTCGCCTTCAGCCGCACCGCCGAGATCATCCGCGACTACGTCAAGAAGGGTTCGCAGCTCTACATCGAGGGCAAGATCCAGACCCGCTCCTGGGACGACAAAGAATCCGGTCAGAAAAAATACCGCACCGAGATCCTCATCAACGAGCTCACCCTCCTCGGCAAACCCAGCGAAGGCGGCAGCAGTGGCGGCGGCTACTCCAAATCCAACACGGCCAGCTTCGACCAGCGCACCCCCGCCAGCGAAGCAGCAACGACCTACGCCGACCCCGGCATCACCGACGACGACATCCCCTTCTAACCACACAACACTCCGGGGTAATTCGCGCAAAGTCGGGTGCCCCATCTTCGGCGCGAAGCGCCTAAGGTGGGTTCATTTTCGCGCCAGCGAAAATCCAAAAACCTTACCCCCGCCGCGGAGTGCCAGAGTGAAGAGTTGCCTTTGCTCTTGTCGTTGCTGGTCGCTGTTGTCTTTGTCGTTGTCGTTGTTCCTGAGATAGGCCCGGACTTCAGTCCGGGCAACAACCAGCCACAAAACGCAGGGGCTTCAGCCTCCGGGATACGCCTTTTCTCAACCAAAGCCGGACACGTGTGCCCCAGGTCTCGCTTTTGAGACCTGGGTTAATTCGCGCTCTGCGCGAACCGCTTTTTACTTGCCACCCTCAAGGGATCGCTTTCGCACCACATCTCGCCGTCATTCTGAGCGCATCGGGGTCCCCGGCCAGCTTGCTGGCTGGGGTGGAAGCGAAGAACCCCCGCATTTTGCCTGTGCCAGCACGGACTACAAATCACCCACAGTCTCACCTGTTCTTTGCCGGGAAATCAGCCATAGCGTACACTTCCTCCCACTCCCCACAGAAGCCTCCAGGAGATCTCATGAATCGCCGCACATTGCTGTACTCAGGTATTGCAACCGCCATGACAGCAGCGAGTCGCCCCGTCAACGCGAGCGAAGTTGGCGCTTCAACGAGCGCACCGTTGACTCGTCCGATCGACCTTCGCCGCACCGCCCATCTATGCATCGACCTGCAGAATGGCTTCGTGGAGAAAGGGGCTCCTGTCGAAGTTCCAGCGGCACGAGACATCATCCCCACAGTCAATGCCATCAGCACCGCCATTCGGAAGAGCGAGGCGATTAACATCTTCGTGCAGTTCACCCTTGGGTCCCCCGACGTTCAGAGCTGGTCCAACTGGTTTGCCCGGATGCCGGAAAGCCAACGGCCGCAACAGGAGCGCTTCCTGGAGCGCGGCAGCCACTACCACCAGCTTTGGCCCGACCTCGCCGTGATGCCTGCAGATTTGAAGGTCGAGAAATCGCGCTTCAGCGCCTTCATCCCCGGCGCCTCAGACCTCAACGAACTCCTCAAGAGGCGGGGCCTGAACACACTCATCATCACCGGCACCCTCACGAACGTATGTTGCGAGTCCACCGCCCGTGACGCCATGCAGATGAACTACCGCGTCATCTTTATTGAGGACGCCACGGCAGCGCGGACACCCGCAGAGCACAATGCCGCAATTGCCAACATGCGTAGCACCTTCGGCGAGGTGTTGACCGCCAAACATCTCATCGCTAACCTCCATGCATCGTAAGCCGCTGCATGGCACAACTTCAGCACTGAGACAAACAGCCGTCATTCTGACCCTGAGTGAACCGAAGGGGAAGAACCCCCGCATTTTTTCGAACCACCGCGAAACAACCTCTTGCCAAGACCCTCGCACAAACAAGTCCCCAAGGCCAAAGGCCCGACTCATACCAGCCGGGCGAACGGGGTCCCCAAAGAGCATTTTTGCTCTTTGGGGCAGGAAGCCCCAGGTCCCCAGCCAGGAAAACCCAGAGGGCTGAAAGCCCGACTCATAGATGCTCCCACCACCACAACAAACCACTTCAACCCAAACACTTACAGAATTAACCCACAAAAACACCAGCAAAATCACATGTCAAGCCCCCAAACCCCATAAACCACTGATCTGAAACAACTTCCAATTGGCGGTTGAGTTTCCCCAAACCCGCTATCATAGAAGAAGGTACAAAAAACAGAGAACACAACATCAATCAAACGAATACTTTACCCATAAAGCACCCAAAATCAAGACTTTGCATTTAAATCACACGCTACACCACTGATAAAAATAGACTTAGCGAAAAAAGTAGGGGGAGGGGGTCCATGAACGAAACCACCCGAATCGTCCGCTCCACACTCACCGCAGCCGAGCCCGGCAAGCCCCTCCACTCCGGCCCCGTCTTCGCCGCCCCCTACCACGCTCCCGGCGACCCCACCGGCATCCCCTACACCTACGCCCGCTCCCACAACCCCACCTGGACCGACCTCGAGCGCACCATCTCCGACCTCGAAACCGGCTCCGCCCTCGTCTTCGCCTCCGGCATGGCCGCCTGCACCGCCGTCTTCGGCTCCATCCTCCGCCCCGGCGACGTCGCCGTCCTCCCCGCCAACGCCTACTACGCCGCCCGCGTCCTCGCCCAGGACTACTTCTCGAAGATGGGCGTCACCATCCGCACCGCCCCCACCGCCGGCAACGCCCAGCGGGCCCTCCTCGAAGGCGCACGCCTCCTCTGGATCGAGACCCCCAGCAACCCCACCATGGAGATCGCCGACATCGCCCAGCTCGCCGAAGACGCCCACCGCGCCGGAGCCCTGGTCGCCGTCGACAACACCACCCCCACCCCGCTCGGCCAGCTCCCCCTCGCCCTCGGCGCCGACCTCTCCGTCGCCTCCGACACCAAGGCCATGACCGGCCACAGCGACCTCCTCCTCGGCCACGTCGCCACCCGCAGCCCCGAGCTCCACGCCCAGCTCGACCACTGGCGCACCCTCACCGGAGCCGTCCTCGGCCCCATGGAGGCCTGGCTCGCCCACCGCTCCATCGCCACCCTGCCCCTGCGCCTCGAGCGCGCCTGCTCCAACGCCCAGCGCATCGCCGAGTTCCTCACCACCCGCCCCGAAGTCACCGAAGTCCTCTACCCCGGCCTGCCCACGCACCCCGGCCACGAGGTCGCCCGCAAGCAGATGCGCTACTTCGGCCCAGTCGTCAGCTTCACCCTCCGCGACAAACCCGCCGCCGAAACCTTCCTCCGCACCGCCCAACTCATCACCGACGCCACCAGCTTCGGCGGCATCACCACCACCGCCGAGCGCCGCGCCCGTTGGGGAGGCGACGCCATCCCCGAAGGCTTCATCCGCCTCTCCGCCGGCTGCGAAGACATCCACGACCTCCTCGCCGACATCACCCACGCCCTCGAGGCCACCCGATGACGGAGGCCTTCCCCCAAAGCTGGACCGCCGAGATCCTCACCAAACCACCCCTCATCGCTCCCGCCCGCCACTTCACCTACCCGCACCAGATCGCCGGAGAAGAAGACGCCCTCGCCCGAGGCGCCCTCCAACTCCTCGTGCACCCCGCAGCCGGGGGGACGTTCCTCGCCACCTGCGCCCTCGGCTTCACTGACCCGAACGTCCCCACCGGCATCCACGCCTGCCCCAACCCGCACGAGCTCTGCGCCGTCGCCGGGGGCTACGCCTACATCCTCGACACCGCGCACCCCGACCGCTCCACCCACATCCCGCAGAAGCCAGTCGTCGAGGTCCGCCCGCTACCCACACACGGCCTGCTCCTCTTCATCGGATTCCACACCATCGTCGCCTGGGGAGACCACGACCAGGCCTGGCACTCCGCCCGCCTCACCTGGGAAGGCCTCCGCATCACCACCATCGAAGCCGACACCCTCCACGGCCTCGGCTGGAACATGTTCACCGACAAGGAAGTCCCATTCACCCTCGACCTCCGCACCGGCACACACGAGGGCGGCGGCTTCACTCCCCCAGCGCAAAGAAGCTAAGCGCCGCATCGCCCTGCTTCACCACCCGCGTCTGCACCAGCGCCCCGTACCGCTCCGCCAGCCGAACCTTGCTCCCATGCTCCGCAACCACCACCCCACCCGGAGCGAGCAAGTCGCGCGAACCCAGAAACTCCAGCGTCCCCGCATACTCCGCCGCCGCCTCATACGGCGGATCGAGAAAGACCACATCCACTGGCCCACTCAACCGCTCCAGCAGCACCCGCACGCCACGCGCCTCCAGCGTAAAGCCCCGCTCCACCTTAAGCGCCGCAAGATTTGCCCTGATTGTCGCCACCGCAGGAGCAGCCTTCTCGGCAAACCAGACGTGCCCCGCCCCGCGGCTCAGCGCCTCAATCCCAACCGCGCCCGTGCCCGCATACAGATCAACGAACCTGCACCCCTCAATCCGCGGAGCGAGGATGTTGAACAATGTCCCGCGCAGCTTATCGCTGGTCGGCCGCGTCGCCATCCCTCGCGGAGCAGCGAGTTGCCGCGATCGAAAAGTCCCCGCAATCACACGCATCCTTCGATGGTAAGCGATGCCGGATGGCCCGAGCGCATACAATAAAGCCCATGCGTGGGTGGTCGTTTCCGTTAGGTAAGTTCTTCGGCGTGGATGTCCGCATCCACACCTTCTTTCTTCTTTTGCTGCTCGTAGCCATCAGCTACGGCTCGGCCTTCGGCTCAACCGGAGGACGCGGCTTCGTGCTCTGGCTCACTCTGCTCGCCGCCGTCATCATCCGCGAGGTCGCCCGCGCCGTTGCAACTCTCTGGAACGGACTTGAGCTCCGCAGCGTCCTGCTGCTCCCAACAGGCGGCCTGTTCACCTACTCTCCGGAATCCACTGAGCGGGCTGCAACACCAGAAATGCAGAAGCGCATGGCGCTCGTCGGCCCCATCGCAAACTTCGTCGCCGGTCTGCTGCTGGCCGCGCTTGTCCTGACCATCTCGCCCGGGATTAACCCGCTCGAAAAGCCTTGGATCACGCCTGCTCATCTGCTCCGCTCTGCCATCTGGATGAACCTTTTGCTCGGCGCAGTAAACCTCTTGCCCGCTTCGCCACTCGACGGCGGTCGCGTCTTTCGCGGCGAGTTTGCTAAGGCGCACGGCGCAATCAAAGGCCTGCGCGCTGCCACCGGGCTCGGCCAGCTCATCTCCATCGCCATGATCATCGCCGGCCTGCTCCTGCCGAACATGTGGCTGGTGATGCTCGGCGCCTTCGTCATGATCGGCGCGCACCTCGAAGACCAGGGGCTTCTCCTTCAGGCAGATGCCGACACCGTGCGGATGCGCGACGTGATGCTGACGCAGTTCACCACGCTCTCTGCCTCCGACACACTCGAAGAGGCACTCCAGCGCTCCGTCCACACCCTGCAGGACGTCTTCCCCGTCGTGCGCGGCGCGAACCTCGTCGGCGCCGTCTCGCGGCAAGGCATCGTCGAAGCGCTGCATGCGGAGGGCAATGGCTACATTCAGGGCGTGATGACGCGCTCGTTCCAGACAGCCGGGCCCGATGACTCGCTCGTCAAGACATTGCGTCGCATCATGGGCGGGCAAGGCGCGCAGATGGTGCCCGTGCTCGAAGGCGATCGCATCGTCGGCATCATCACTCCACAAAACCTGGCCCACTCCATGGGCATGCTCAACCAGCGCCGCCGGATACGGCCGCAGGAATAATGCCCAGCGAACCAGCCACCATCCGCAAGCGCGAAGCGCAGCCACTCGCGCCTGGCCTGTATCTGGTAGCCACTCCCATCGGCAACCTGGAGGACATCACACTTCGCGCGCTACGTGTGCTCGAAAGCGTGGACCGCATCGCCTGCGAGGACACGCGCCAGACCCAGAAGCTGCTCAACCACTTCAGCATCGCAACGCCCACCATCAGCTACCACATGCACAACGAAGGCCCGCGCGCGGAAGAACTAACTGCAGAGCTGAAGCAAGGCGCGCGCATCGCGCTGGTCAGCGACGCAGGAACACCGGGCATCTCAGATCCCGGTGTCGAACTGGTCGCAGCAGCCGTCGCCGCAGGTATCGCTGTCTTTCCCATTCCAGGAGCAAACGCGGCCATCAGCGCCCTCATAGCCAGCGGCCTCTCCACCGAACGCTTCATCTTCCACGGCTTTCTTCCCGCAAAAGCAGGCCAGCGAAAGACCGCGCTCGAACAGTTTCCTCGCAATGGCGCAACGCACATCTTCTACGAAGCACCACATCGCATCGCTGAGACGCTCAGCGATATCGAAGCGGTCTTTGGAGCAGACCAGCACGTCGTCCTCGCGCGCGAACTGACCAAGCTACATGAAGAGTTCCTGCGCGGCCAAGTCAGCAAGTTGCGTGCAGAACTCAACGCCCGCCCAGCAATTCGCGGAGAGATGGTCCTGCTGTTTTCTCCGAGCCCTGGAGAGAAGACTCACAAACAAAGCATCACCGCAGAAGTGTCAGCGCTCATGCACTCCGAAGGCATCGACGAAAAGGACGCGCTCAAGCGGATCGCCCGCGAGCGCGGCATCGGCAAAAGCGAAGCCTACCGCGAGCTACAACGTGAACAAAATCGCCTCCGCTAAGCCAATCGGACCGTTGGCAGTCTGTTTTATATAAGCTTATAAGCGCCCGAGGTTACACGACAGTGCGAAAAGCTCTGAAGCTCATAGCGGTTGGCCTCATTTCGCTGGCGGTCCTGGCAGTTTGTGGTGGCTTGATTTTTTTCAAATTAGTTCAGCACCGAATCGCCGTCAATATGAGGCCTCCCAATCTCCAACGACAGCCGGAAGCCGCCAGCGATCTTATCTATCGCACGCTCGACGGAGAACAGCAGCATCTTGCCGCAACAAAAGGGCAGGTGGTCTTTCTCGACCTTTGGGGAACATGGTGCATTCAGTGCGTCGCAGAAATGCCCACGGTTCAGAAGCTCTATGACCATTACAAGGACGATCCACAGGTAAAGTTTCTCATCGTCTCTCGGATGGATTCGCCTTTTGCCGTGCGCTCCTACGCCCGCCGCAATCATCTTCATCTTCCGTTCTACGTCACGGAGGACGAAGATATTCCCCAATCCATGCGACTCAACCAATACCCGTCCACATTCATCTATGCGAAAGACGGAACCTTGGTTTCAAAGCACGCTGGCGCTGCCGACTGGTCTGATCCCTCAGTGTTCAGGTTTATCGACCAACTAAAAGACCAATGATGGCCTACTCGCGGCCTTTCACGCGGTCGTAGTTGTACACGTCGCTGGTCGTGCCGAGTGCCTGGTTGTACAAGCTCGTCGCCCCGGCGGCTTCATTCAGCTCTTCCGAGAATTCGTGCAGGGCCCGCAGATGATCCGCCGTGGCAGGAATCTCCACCTTGCTGGTCTTCAGAAACTTCTGATAGCCCCGGTCGAGCAACCTTGAAATCTCGCCACCGAGCACAAAGCCCGGCCGCACCAGCATCACAACCGTGCCGTCAGGAGCCGCCGCAATCTCCGCCGCGCAGCCGTATTTGCGCACCTGAAAGGCATTCGGCGTGCGCTTTGCACCCTCCTGCGCCGGTGCAACATCGAATCGTTGACTGCCAAGAAGCGAAAGGACATCGTTGAATGTGCGATGAGAAGACTTTTTAGCCATGAGTGCCATACGTTAGACTTATTAATAACTGTCGCATATTGGCCGCAAGGCTTCAATCCGGCGTGGCCGGACACCGCATCAGCGAGAACCAAAACCGAATGATTACATCCGCCAAAACGCTCGGCACCAGTATTCTCGAACGCATCGGCAACACGCCCTTGGTGCGCATCGAGCGGCTCGCCTCTCACCTGCCCGGCATCCAGATTCTCGGCAAGGCGGAGTGGGCGAACCCAGGCGGCTCCGTCAAAGACCGCGCCGCCTCGGCCATCGTCACCGATGCGCAGAAGCGCGGCCTGCTCAGCAAAACGCGCGGCCTGCTCGACGCGACCAGCGGCAACACCGGCATCGCCTACGCCATGCTGGGAGCCGCGCTGGGATTCCCAGTCACTCTCTGCATGCCATCGAATGTCTCGCCGGAGCGCAAGCGCTATCTCGCAGCCTATGGGGCGGAGATCATCTGGACCGACCCCGCAGACGGTTCCGACGGCGCCATCCGCAAAGCGCGCGCGATGATCGCCGAGCAACCCGATCGCTACTTCTACGCCGACCAGTACTCCAACGAAGAAAACTGGCGCGCCCACTACCGCACCACCGCCAATGAGATCTGGGAACAGACCGAAGGCCAGATTACGCACTTCGTCGCTGGCCTGGGCACCAGCGGCACCTTCATTGGCACCACGCGGCGGCTCCGCGAGCTGAACCCCAACATCCGTTGCATCTCCATGCAGCCCGACTCGCCCTTCAACGGCCTTGAAGGCCTGAAGCACATGCCGACGGCTATCGTGCCGCGCATCTACGATGCCTCGCTTGCCGACGAAAACATTGAGATGTCCACCGAGCTCGCATACAAAACGGTCAAGAGCCTCGCACGCAATCAAGGGCTGCTGGTCGGCATCTCGGCTGCCGCTGCTGTCGCCACATCGCTGCAAGTCGCCGAGCGCGAAGCAGCCGCAGGGCGCGAAGCCGTCATCGTCACCATTCTGTGCGACTCCGCGGAGAAGTACATGAGCGAACGATTCTGGCAGGAGGAGCAGGCATAATGCTGCGCATCAGCTACGCGGACTACGAAGCCCTGCGCGCGCACGGCGAAGAGACCTACCCCTACGAGTGCTGCGGCGTCCTGCTCGGCAAGAGCGTACCCGGCGAAGGCAATCACGTAAAACAGATTGTCCGCGCGGGCAACACCCGCACCGACTCAGCGCACAACCGCTATAACATCGCCCCGCAGGAGTTGGTGAAGATTCAACGCCAGGCACGCGGACTTGGCCTCGACATCGTAGGCTTCTACCACTCGCACCCGGACCATCCTGCGCAGTGGTCAAAGACCGACTTCGCCGAAGCGCACTGGCTCGGCTGCTCGTACATCATCACCGCGGTAGAAAAGGGCAAAGCCGCCGTCACCAACTCGTTCCTGCTCACCGGCACGGAAGAGGACAACAAGAACTTTGAAGATGAAGCAATCCAGATCGACATGCCCGCAGGCGCGGCCAGCGGCACATCCACAGAAAGGTAAGGCATGAACATCCACATCCCTACACCGTTGCGCACCTACACCGGCGGCCTTGAGACCGTCAGCGTTCCCGGCGCGACTGTCACCGCTGTCTTCGAGGGGCTCACCCAGAAGTACCCCGACCTGAAGCAGCATCTCTTCACCGCCGACGGCAAGCTGCGCTCCTTCGTCAACGTCTACCTCAACGACGACGACATCCGCTACCTCGCAGACAAGGAAGCCTCACCCGTCAAGGACTCCGACGAGCTCACCATCATCCCCTCCATCGCCGGCGGCTCCGCCTGTTGTTGCTAACTCCCCCTGATAAAACTTGACTCGAGCGCCTGCGCCATCATCGCTGCAGAGCAGACACGCCTAGCCGTCTTCTACGGATGGCTTGCGGCCTTGTGCGGCGTGAAGACGATCGGCTGCGCCGACACAATTCCCTTGCCTTCTTCAACCGTCAGAAACTGGTCCGGCTTGATGTTCGCAATCGAATCGCGATGGCCGCTGGGCCACACGATGTCCAGCCGCGCCGTCGTTCCATCTTCGGGCTTGCCCAACCCGAAGGTCAGCGGCAGCTCACTCTGCGATAGATAACTCGACCCGCTCTTCACCAGCGCAAACTGGCGAAGGCCCTTGCTGGTCGTCAGCGTCACCTTCGCGCCGATGCCATCGCGGTTCGACCGCGTGCCCACCAGCTTCACGCGCAACATGTCGTTCTTGTTGCCGTTGTCATTGCGAAACAAGTGTGCCGGACCGTTGCTTGAGGTCACGATCACATCGAGATCGCCATCGAGATCAATGTCCGCATAGGCCGCACCACGAGCCACCATGCGCCGGCGCAAGTCCGGCCCAACGCGGCCAGTAACATCCTCAAACCGTCCATGCCCAAGATTGTGAAACAACAGCGGCTGCTCAGCATAGCTAAGCGAAGGCTGCGTCACACTGATGTCATCCGCCACATGGCCGTTCGCAGCGAAGATATCGAGCAGGCCATCGAGGTCATAGTCGAAGAAGAACGTGCCGAACGTCAGCGACCGCAACGAAGCCGTCGCAATACCAGAGGTCAGCGAAGCATCGCGGAACAACCCGCCGCCTTCGTTGTGGTACAGCGCCATGCCTTCGTTGGTGAAGTTGCCAACCAGCAGCCCCTGCCGTCCTGAGTGGTCGTAGTCTCCAGCATCCACGCCCATGCCGGCGCGCGTCGCGCCAGACTCACCATACGCCACACCCGCCGCCACACCCATATCGGTAAACGTGCCGTCATGGTTATTGCGATAGAGCTTGTCGGGCTGGGTATCATTAGCAACGAACAGATCCATCCAGCCGTCATTGTCAAAGTCCAGCATCGCAATGCCAAGCGACTTGCTCGTCGGGTCGTATAGCCCAGCCTTCTTCGTTACGTCTTCAAAGACACCGTGGCCAAGGTTGTGAAAGAGCGTCACGCTCTGGCCCTTGTAAGCATTCGGCGTGCAGTACGATTTGCTCTTCCCATCCAGCGAGCAGAACTGGTCCGTCGCCTCCGACCAATTCACATAGTGCGAGACAAACAGATCGAGCTTGCCATCGTTGTCGTAATCAAACCAGATCGCGCTGGTCGAAAACCCAGGGTCGCTCACCTTCGCCTTCGCCGTCACATCGGCAAACTTGCCGTTGCCCAGGTTGCGGAATAGATGGTTCCGGCCTACCGCCGTGATGTAGATATCGTCATAGCCGTCATTGTCGAAGTCCCCGACGGCGCAGCCCATGCCATACATCTCAACGCCGAGCCCAGCCTGACGGGTCACATCGGTAAAGGTGCCATCGCCGTTGTTGTGGTAAAGCGCCGGGTAGGAGTGGCGCGTCTTGTGATCCGGCCAGTCCGTCGAGTTGACCAGCAGGATGTCCTGATAACCATCCTTGTCATAGTCGATAAAACAGACACCGCTGCCCATCGTCTCCGGCAGATATTTCTTTCCAAACGCGCCGCTATTGTGGCGAAAGCGAATTCCTGCCTGCTCGGTAATATCGGTAAACGTGACCGGGCCGGATGGCCGCACATCCACGGGTGTTTGCGCTGAAGCAATCGGCGCCGCGGGATGCTGCGCAGTTGTAGCCGCAGCATTCGGACGCGAAGCGCTCTTCTTCCTGCACCCAGCACAGGCAACCAGCAACAAGAAGCAACAGGCAAACTGCATCCGGCGCATCGTCATCTTCGCTCTCATCCGTCCTATTAACAGATTATGCAGGAGTGCCAGCCATCTGAACACGCCGCGATTGCCACCACATCTCAATCAGCAACGCCGCAGGCCCCACAAAGAACAGCGCATAGAACGGCGCATAGATCACACGATCCAGCCGCATCAACATCTCAACCAGCGCCACCATGAACACCACAATGCACTGTCCGCGTTTGCTCTTCACCGTCGTCTTCGGGTCCGTAATCATAAAAAACATGAAGAGCTGATACTCAGGACTGGTGATAGGCGCGATCTCCGACTGCCACGGAACCCCCAGCATGTAGCTGCGGAGAAACGCGAACGCAAGAAAGAAGAAGGCATACGTCGCCGTGATGTGGAACCGGCGAAGCCTCCAGATAATGACCGACCCCAGCGCCCAGATGACAAAGATGGGCAGCAGAAAATTTCCCCACTGAATACTGAGGCTGGCAACAATATCGCCCGCAAGAAACAGCAGCGCCGAGATGCCCAGGTTCGACGGATTCCAGAGATGCCGTCCCTTATAGCGCAGCAGATACTTCGACGTAATCGAGATCATCGCGCCCAGCGCAAACGGCCAGTACGCCGGCGAGCGTACAAGAATCCCCACGCTGATGCCGGTGATGTACGCGCTGGCAAGATGCGGCCACTTGCCCATAAAGAAGCGCCCCAGCACCAGCTCCGTCACAATACTGGCCGCGATAGCAAGCAAGGTCTTCTGATAGCTCTCAAGCATCCCGAACGAGAGATGCCCGGCGAGCAGGATCAGCGTGATAAAGACGGGAGGCGTGAACCGGCTGTCGAGAATTGCAAGCAGTCCGCGACTCGCAGGCTTCGCCGTGCCCTGCGTCGTATTTGGCGTCGAGTTTTGCTCGGCGATCTGCTCGCTCACTTCGTCTCCTTCACGTTGTACATCGTGTCCGGCACAACATCGTTGAGAGTCTGGATCGCTCCCGAAGGCCAGCGAACCACGGCCTTTTCAATCTGCGGATTCTTCCCCAGGCCGAAGTGTAGCCGTCGTTGATTCTGCGCAGCAAAACCACTCCCGCCAGAGACCTCCTGCACCTGCTCCTTGCCGTTCCAGTAGACCGTGACCTCTGCTCCAATCGCGCTGCGGTTGCTCTTCGTTCCCTCAAGCTGAAACTCAACCCACTTGTTGTTAGGATCCACGGTGTTCTTGTAGATCAGCAGCGGCCCACGCTGTGTCGCCACGATTACATCAAGCGCGCCGGTGTTCCAAAGATCAGCCATCGCGACGGCGCGCCCGTCATACGTGTCGGTCACACCCACCGCCTGCGCCACATCAATAAACTGACCCGCGCCATCATTCATCCAAACCTTCTTCTTCTGATACCCGGACAGACTGCGCCCATCCATCGCCGGCCAGTTCTTCGCATCACCAATGATCGTGCTGTTACCCCCGGCCACCTTCGAAAAGTCGTACCAGTAGCTCTCATTGCGATTGAGCGAAACATAGCCATTCGTCAGGAACAGGTCAAGATTTCCATCGTTGTTCAAATCACCAAACTGCGCACCGAAGCTCCACCCACCCAACTCAACGCCCATATCGCGCGCAAGGTTATCGAACTTGATCGAACCGGCCGTCCCATTCTGCTGAGGCACCCAAAGATTATTTCCTTGAATCAACACACCCGGCTCGGAGATGTTCGACACATACACCGAATACTTCCCTTGGTCCATAATGTCGCCAAACGCAACATTCATGCCGCTCTTCGGAGCAAAACCGATACCCGACTCCGAGCCAACTTCATGGAACCGCTTCCCATCATTCAGGTAGAGCTCGCTGACACCATAGTCGTTCGCAACAAACAAGTCCTGATGCCCCGTCCCACGCAGGTCCGCCGCACCGCAAGCCAGCGCCCAGCGGCGGCTATCGATCCCCACCTTCGCACTGACCTCTTCAAACTTCCCATTCCCCAGGTTATGAAACAGATATTTGCGTCCACCATTATTGGCGTACTCAAAACTGTTGGGCATGATCTTGGTTGTATCGAGATGCCACAGATTCACATCCTCGGGATAGTAGCCGCCAATAAAGAAGTCGAGTAGCCCGTCGCCGTCATAGTCAAACCAGACCCCAGTATTCGCATTCATCCACTTCGGCAAGCCAGCCACATCGACGCGCGTAAAACCATGGCCATGGTCGTTATGAAACAGCTCCGTCTGGCCCCACTTGATCAGCAGCAGATCTTCGTAGCCATCATTGTCATAGTCACCCCAGATCGCCGCCATCGAAACGCCCGTCCCCGGCGTATTCACATCCGCGATGCCCATCTCAGGGGCAACGTCTTTGAACGTGCCATCATGCATGTTGCGATAGAGCGCGTTCTTGCTGCCAATCTTGCTGTTCGTCACATAAATATCAGGCCAGCCGTCGCGGTCGAAGTCCACAATCGAAACCGAAGCCCCCATCGACGCGACCTCAGGCATAATGCCCTTCAGCTTAGGATCGAGCGTCGGCGCCTCGTGAACGAAGTTCACGCCCGCAGCCTTCGATACCTCCTGCAGATAGAAGCCATGCCGCGCCAGCGATGCCTTCATGTCGAGCGCAGTCTTCGCCGACTGCCGATCCGCCGAAACCCTCCGGAAGATCGACGGTACCAGCAGCAATCCAACAAAGAAGATCGCGAGCAGCGTGTGCGCAACGGGTCCACGTTTCATCTTCCTGCTCCGCCTCTCAACTCATCTTCAAACGGCTGCGGCGTGACGTAGCGAGTCTGGTATGTCTGCCAATCCTCAGGATGATGCCGATAGGCCCACTCTTGCCGCAAAGGCAACGGCGCGGTGTCATATACAGTCCTGCTGTGGTGCGGCAGTGGCAAATTTGTCTCCGAGTACGTCGTATTGAAATCGCCATCCTTGATCCAACCATCACCCGCAATCACAAAATCACGCACCCAGCCCGCAGGCGGAGGTGGAGACACGGCAAATCGAAACGACATCTCATCTCCCGCGTTCATGATGACGTAGCGATCATCGGTCTTCGCCAGCAGCTCACGCACATCGCCATAGCGCGTGTAGTAACCTTCAAGATCGCGCCACGGATGACGCGCTCCCGTCAGGTGGTTATAGTCCGGAATCTCCGGCGAAGACTGGTTGGCCTGATCGATCACCGAGTAGCCGCGATAGTGCAGGTCAGCGCTCGCCGGAGCAAGCCGCGTAATCTTCAACGGAGTATCAGGCAGTCCCTGCGCCCACTCAATCGAGTCCCAATAAACTTCGAGGTTCGTCCTCAAACGCACCCGATGCGGCACACCGGAACGGAACAATCCAGTCAGATTGAACAAACAAATCTTCTTCCGTCCCGCCGGAAATCCGAGGTTCGGCTGCGCAACAACCCAGCCGCCATGTCCATCAGGCACCTCCAGACTGAGAGGCTTCGGCTGTTCATGACTGCCCTGACTGATAGCAACATTGATCGACGAATCAGAAGGATGCAGCCAGCCCTGCGCCACCAGATACAGCGGCCCCTTCGGAATGTCATCGCCCAAATCCACTTCAACATAATGGTCGCGCGTGACACCCTGATACTGCCCGCGCCCAAACGTATCGAGATAGCGATTATCAAGATCGCGCACAACAGCAGTCACATCATTGCCACGATCATCCACCGCACGAACAATCTTATGCAGCGGGCCAACCGTCGTGATTGCAGGCTTCACCGCGGGCACGGCAAACCGCTCATCGGTAAAGATGTTCGTGCCCGCAGGATGATCCACAACCATCAGGCCGAGATAGTCGTAGTAGTAGGTCTCCCAAAGCTCGCCTGTGATGCGCAGGTCATAATAACCATCGCGCGGAGCGAGATCGGCACGCGGAATCTTGTACCACTCCTCAGTCGCCGCAATGCTGGCCGTGCCAAGATTGTTGATGCGCAGGCCAATGGCCGAGCCCCACGGCACAGCGTCCTTAACAAACTCCATGCTGTGCCCGTTGTATGCGAACAGAAACGGACACGAGCCTTTGAGGCGCTGCTCGGTAACAACCTCCTGGTCCGCCTTCATCGCAAACTCAGCGCGCGCCGTGCCATTCGGCCACAAGATACGCGCAACATCCACACCCGTCTGCGTGCCAAGTCCAAAGTGCATCTCAGGCCCGGTAATCGGCTGCATCTGCACCAGCAGGCCAGAGCGAATCTCGATCGCGCCGCCAACACCGAACGAGTTGATGCGCTGGTCGCCGGTAGCCTGCGCAGCACGCGGACGCACAATCTGCCAGTGATAGCCCTTCGTACCGTGATTGATCGCGCGGATTGGCTGCCCGTCAGTAGAAATCCCAAGCAAATCGAGCCTGCCATTCGAACTTAAGTCGGCAGCATCAAAAACGACTGGCGTCGCTGCAATCTTCTCCGCAGAAGTGAAATTGCTATCGGCACCACCAAGCCAGAGCAGCGCTCCCGGTTGTCCGCTCAGCGGCGTAACTCGACCAAGCAACAAATCAACCGCGCCGTTGTTGTCGATGTCCTCTGCACGAAGACGCACTTCACCCGCAAGATAATTCGCCGCATCCGGCACCTGAGCAAGCTGCGCCACATCCCAACCCGCGCCATCGCCCTTCAGCGCCAGGCGAAGAACAGCCCCATCATCACGAACCGCAAGCAGATCGAGCACGCCGTCGTGACTAACATCTGCCGCAGTGATCGCCTTCACCGCACCAACACTCGCAGGCACCGGCTCCTCAACAAAGTGCCCCAAACGCTCGTTGCGAAAGACATGCAAATGCCCCGCCGCATCAATCATGCTGGCATCAGGATTTCCCGCGCCATGCAAATCGGCCCACTCGAATCCGCGCACCCCGTCGATTCCAGCAAACGGTTTGATCGGCGTGAACGTACCATCGCCATTATTGCGCAGCACAACCGGCACGCCGCTCGCAGAACCAAGCACCACATCGAGATCGCCATCGGCCTCAATGTCCACTGCCCATGCACCCGTATAGTTGCCATCGACAATCGCCTTCGGCAACTTCGTCTGCGCCGTCACATCCGTAAAAGTCTGCGGCGAATCCTGACGAAAGAACCGGACACCGCCAGCCCCGGCAAGCACAAAGTCCATCTTGAAGTCGTAGTTGAAATCAAGCGGAACAACCCCTTCAGGCGAGGGAGCGGTCTTCGCCGTCCCGCCAGGAAACGTCATCGTCACGCCCGTAGCAAGCCGCACTGTCGTCGCATTCGCTTCAACCACAACAGGCGCACCCTTATCGCTGAGCGAGACAGCCCCAATCCACGTCCACTGCGTCTTGTCCGCATCCGGCAAAGCTTGCGCGTCGAAGGTCATCGCCGTGTCCGCAGGAGCAGGCGTAAACGAAGGCGTAGCAAGCCGTAAAAATCGTGTGAAGGGCCGAGCCTCATCTCCAGGAGCAGGCTTGATCGCAGCGAGGTCCTGACGAAAGCGCGGCAGCTGCATCAGCTCATTGCGCAGGAACGTCGTCTTCAGAGCAGCAGCCTGCGGGTCAGCCCCCGCCGCAGCTGTCTCCACGGCCGCGAGCTGCTGCATCACCGGCGCCGGCCAACCCTCGGCATGGCTACGAATGCGAGCAACCGTCTGGCGCAGCGTAGCCGCATCGCCCTGTCTGGCCGAAGCACGCGCCAACTCCACCAGAGCAGCCAGATTGTCCGGCTGCGCTGCGACGATCTGCTCGATCAGCTTCTGAAACTGCGCGCCGCTATCCGGATCACCCTGCCGCTCGATCTCCTCCGCCAGCTCATACGTAGCGATGAGATTCTTCGGGTTCAGCCCGACGGCCTTTCGAAGGTCAGCAATTGCCTGCGCAGAGTTTCCTCTGCCATCTTCCACCAGCCCCAGCAAGTAGTAGATGGCATCGCTATCCTTAGCCAGCGACTGCGCATGCTGAAGTCGGTCCCCGGCAGGGTCGAAGTTACGCTGCCGCAGCGCAAGAATGCCCCAGTTCGCCCACGCCGCCGGCTCACCCGGCGCAAGCTGCGTCGCACGCGCAAGCTCCGGGTCAGCCAGCGCATCATTGCCCACCTGAAGCGCACCAAGCCCGGTATAAAAAGCCGACACGAACTCGCTATACGTCTTCGACGAAGCCGACGGCAGTCCGCGATGGCAACCGGAGACGGCCAGCGAAAGCGCGCCCAGCAGCGCAGCCACGCCTGCCCGCCGAAATGTGCGCGGCCTCCGCGCGGATGATGCTATCGCCTGCCCTCTGGACACAACGGGGCGTGAACCGGGAACCATCTCCAGCCTTTCATTACAGGTGAACCCTCTAAGGATAGTGCCACGAGGCGCACACTGGCCTCCACCTTTTGGTGGAGACGGCTGCTGGAGCCCACACCTTTGCTATGGCAGTCGAGCGACCGCCTGTGCGGGGTGACTTTGATATTGCCCAATGCAGTTCAGTGCCAGCCGGTATGTTCGGCATCGGCATCAAGGCCGGGAAAATCCGTATCGTTGTCCTTGAGCATCTCATCCTGGTCGCGATGGCCGAGTTGCAGTGCCATCGAGCCATGTTGTGGGCGCAAGCGGAGGCGGGGGTCGAACGTGTCCTCTTCCACTGCGCCTTTGCTCATTCCTTCATCGGGGCGACGCATCTGCGGGCTGGGCATAGGGCCCTCCTGTCCAGGGGAGTAACCGGCTGGATTCGAGCACGTATGGGCTGGATTATGCGCCGGGCATTTTCACGTGTCAACGACCGAATTCTGGCGTACTCTGTTTGCCAGACAAAGAGGCGAGCGAAACACGTTCTGTATGGCTTCACATTTCTTCGACATCTACGGGCCCGTTGTAGTCCTGATGATTGCAGCCGTTGGATTTGCCGTCGCTCCGCTGGCGCTGGCCCGGCTCTGGGCGAAGAAGTTCTCCCCGGCCAAACCCGGCCCCCTCAAAGACGCAACCTACGAGTGCGGCCTTGCCACCAAGCCTGACACCCAGCTTCCCTTCCGCCCCGAGTACTACATCTACGCCATCATCTTCCTCGTCTTCGATGTAGAAGTTGTTTTCCTGCTGCCGTTTGCGGTGGCATTCTCCGGCCTCACGGTGGGCGCAACCGTCGCTATGCTGGTCTTTCTGCTCCTGCTGGCCGAAGGGCTGGTCTGGGCGTGGAGCAAAGGAGTCTTAACCTGGGTGTAATCGGCCAGACGCCGGACGAAAGTAAGGCAAAGGCATCTAACTACTAGAGGAGCATTGAAGCGGGGTTTGATGGACCAGCAACTGAAATCGGAACTGAGCCGCCAGGGCATCTTCACCACGACGATGGAGGAACTCTACAACTGGGGCCGGAAGAGCTCTGTCTGGCCGCTGACGTTCGGTCTCGCCTGTTGCGCCATCGAAATGATTGCCACGACGATGGCCCGTTACGACCTGGCCCGCTTTGGCGCAGAGGTCTTTCGCCCATCACCGCGTCAAGCTGATCTGATGATTGTCGCCGGCACTGTGACCAAGAAGATGGCCCCTCAAGTAGTGCGGCTCTACAACCAGATGCCGGAGCCAAAGTACGTCATCGCGATGGGCGCATGCGCCATCTCTGGCGGCCCATTCAAGCAGGGCTACAACGTACTCAAAGGCATCGACCGCTACATTCCCGTCGACGTCCACATCCCCGGCTGCCCTCCGCGCCCCGAAGCCCTGATGGACGCTTTCATCACGCTGCAAAAGAAGATCGACGCACAATCGCTCACAGGCGAAGACCGCCCGCGCCACCTCCAGGCAGACGCCCCAAGCGAGTTCCCCATCCCCGAGTTTGGACCGCACGATCTGGAGCCGCCCAGAAACACAAAACTCTGGCACATCACTCTGCCCACCGCTGCCAGCGAAAGCTCCACGACGGATGCCGATGAACATCGAAGAGATTAAATCCGCGATTGAAAAAGCCGTCCCC
Organism: Edaphobacter acidisoli; assembly: GCF_014642855.1. Lineage (NCBI taxonomy): Bacteria > Pseudomonadati > Acidobacteriota > Terriglobia > Terriglobales > Acidobacteriaceae > Edaphobacter > Edaphobacter acidisoli. The sequence goes on from NZ_BMJB01000001.1 coordinate 1,992,514, forward strand.
GGCGCGCACGTTGAGCTCGTTCTCAACCCAAGCCCGTCTGCGCAGCACTCGCTTCTGCTCCGTCCCGAACAAGCGCAAGCCATCGCCGAGTTTCTGCGCGACGATCCCGAACTACATCTCGACTTCTGCTCGAACGCAACCGGCGTCGACTGGCTCGACACCGAGACCTCCGAAAAAGTGAAAGTAAAGAAGCTCGTCGATGGCATAGAGCAGGAAGTCGAAGAAGTCCGCAAAACGCACACCCCGGGCTATCTCGAAGCCGTGTACCACATCTACTCGATGGAGAAGAAGCACGGTCCGGTCATCATCCGCATGAGGACCGGCAACCGCTCCGATCAGGTCACACTGCCCTCGCTCACGCCCGTGTGGAGAAGCGCCGAGTTTCAGGAGCGCGAGATCTTCGACCTCTTCGGCATCATCTTCGAAGGCCACCCGGACCTGCGCCGCATCCTCATGTGGGACGGCTTCGAAGACCATCCCATGCGCAAGGACTACGTCGAACCCAACGACTACGAGTACGAGCCAACCGCGCACGACTCCGTGCTCGAAAAAGCGAAGCAGGCGCGCGCAATGGAGGGGGCATAAGGATGCAGACAACTGCGCCAACAGAGCACACACTGCTCGAACCCCTCGCAACCAGCAGCGGCGACGAGGGCCTGCTTGAGATCTCGCTCGGCCCGCACCATCCCTCGACCCACGGCGTCTTCCGCATGGACGCAGTGCTCGACGGCGAGCGCGTCGTCAAGCTGAAACCAGTCGTCGGCTACCTGCACCGCAACCACGAGAAGATCGCCGAGTCCGCCTCCTACCTCGCCTCGATGCCCTACACCGACCGGCTCGACTACTTCGGTTCGCTCACCAACAACTGGGCCTACGCACTCGCCGTCGAAAAACTCGCAGGCATCCAGGTGCCCGAGCGCGCCGAATACATCCGCGTCATCACAGCCGAACTGACCCGCCTGCAAAACCACGCAACCACCATCGGCTTTCTCCTGCAGGAGATGGGCGCCAGCGGCTCGCCGCTGATGTACGGCTTCCGCGAGCGCGAAACTATCCTCGACCTCTTCGAAGCCCTCACCGGCTCGCGCATGATGTGCAACTACATGCGCTTCGGCGGCTGCCGCGTCGAGCTTCCCTCCGGTTGGCTCGACCGCGTGAAGAAAACCGTCACCGAATTCCCACGTTTCCTCGACGAATTCGAAAACCTGCTGACCTCCAACGAAATCCTGCTCGCGCGAACACAAGGCATTGGCACGCTTTCAAAAGAACTCGCCATCCAGGGTGGCGTCACCGGTCCTGTGCTGCGCGCCTCCGGCGTCAACTACGACATCCGCAAGGTCGACAAGTACGGCATCTACGACCGCTTCAACTTCAAAATCCCGCTCGGCGAGCACGGCGACGTCTACGACCGCTACATGGTCCGCATGCTCGAGATGCGCGAGTCCATCAAAATCCTCGAACAAGCCCTGCGCGATATCCCCGCCGGCCCCATCATCGATCCAAAGACAAAGATTCGCGGCTTCCGTCCAAAGCCCGGCGAGGCCTACGGACGCATCGAATCCGCCAAAGGCGAACTCGGCTTCTACTTAATCAGCGACGGCACCGGCAATCCATACCGCTACCGTGTGCGCCCGCCGAGCTTCATCAATCTCACACTCCTGGAGGACATGTGCCGCGGCTATTCGGTCGCGGACCTGATCGTAATCTTCGGCACGATTGATATTGTGCTGGGCGAGGTTGACCGGTAGACTTCCGGTGCGGAAGTTACGCGGCCGTTCGTGATATCGAAGTGATGTAGCAAACCGTTTCGGAAGAGGGCTTTGGAATCAATGCTGGGGACAGGCATCGCGAAGGGTCTGGTAGAGACGGCAAGAAATTTCTTTGGCAGCTACGTCAGCCGCGACCGCCTCACCACCGTCGAATACCCGGAAGAGCGCCTGCCGCAAGCCGAAGCCGCGCGCAACTTCCCTTTCCTCGTCTACGACGGCGACGACTGGAAGTCCGGCCTGCGCTGCGTCGCCTGCCAGATCTGCGAAAAAGAATGTCCCCCGAAGTGCATCTTCATTGAGAAGAGCAAGGACAAAAAGCCCGACGCGGTCGGCAAGCCGCAGTTCTATCCCACCGTCTTCAACATCGACGTCTCAGTCTGCATGAGTTGCCAGATCTGCGTCGAGGTCTGCCCATTCGAAGCCATCAAAATGGACACCGACTTCGAGTTGAGCACCGACGACCGCTTCGGCGGTCTCCTGTGGGACCGGCAGCAACTCGCCAAATCCAACACCTACTACCACGAGATTCACCCCACCGAGGCCACCGAAGTCGACGCACGCCTCGCAGAGGAAAAAGCAAAGGCAGACGCAAAGGCCAAAGCAGCGGAGACAAAACCAGTCGCGGCAGCCACAGGCGCAGCTCAACAAACGAGCCACGGAGCATCGTCCGCCGAATGATCCTCTCGTCCACGATCACGACAGCGCAGGCGGCCGACCAGCTCTTCGTCTCAGCCGAACGCTGGCTCGTCTCCCACACACCCGCCGCAGTGGAACCCCTCGTCGCCGATATCATCTCAGCCGCCGCACTGCTCGTCGTCTTCGCATCCCTGTTCGCCATCACCACCGTTCTCGAACGCAAAGGGCTGGGCCGCATCCAGAATCGCTACGGCCCAAACCGCGTCGGCCCATTCGGCATCCTGCAACCGCTGGCCGACGGAATCAAATCGCTGACCAAGGAAGACATCGTCCCGCTGGCGGCAGACAAGACCGTCCACTTCCTCGCGCCCATCGTGCTCGTCGTCGCCGCATTCACGATGTACGCCGTGCTGCCCATCGGCCGCAACATGGTGCTCGCCAATCTCGACGCCGGCATCCTCTTCTTCTTCGCCGCCAGCTCCGTCATGGAGATGTGCATCTTCATGGCCGGCTGGTCGAGCAACAATAAATATTCGTTACTCGGAGCCATGCGCGCCATCGCGCAGATGATCAGCTACGAAGTGCCGCTGATTCTCGCTGCAGTCACCGTCGTCATGGCAGCGGGCTCGCTCTCCACCGTCACCATCATCGAGAAGCAATCCGGCTTCACCGGCATCCTCCCTCACTGGTTCATCCTCACGCCGTGGGGCTTCGCGGGATTCGTCCTCTTCATGATCGCCGCGACCGCCGAATCCAATCGCTCACCCTTCGACCTGCCCGAAGGCGAATCCGAGATCATCTCCGGGTACTTCACCGAATACTCAGGCTTCAAGTTCGCCCTATTCTTCCTCGGCGAATATATCGGCATGTTCGCCATGAGCGGACTAGGCATCACGCTGTTCCTGGGCGGCTGGGGAGCACCCCTCTCATTCCTCACCTGGGTGCCGTCCTACATCTGGTTCTTCGCCAAACTACTCTTCCTCATCGCCATGTTCATCTGGATACGCGGCACACTGCCGCGCCTCCGCATGGACCAGCTGATGAACTTTGCCTGGAAGTTTATGCTGCCGCTCGCGCTGATTAACCTCGTCACCGCAGGCGTCTGGCGCTTCGTCCCGAACATCGCCCTCCGCTGGCTCATCTGCGCACTCATGGTTGTTGTACCGTACGTTTTGCTTGGCCGAGGAATGGCCAAGGGCTGGAAGCTGGAAAAGCGAACCTATCGATTCGCCGAATAACGCAGCGATACTGCTGCCAACGCCGTACTGAACGCGAAAGGACCATCTTGCTGTTCACGATCTTCGCCATACTGACAGTTGCGGGAGCGGTGGCGGCCTTCAGCCTCCGCAACCTCATCCACTCCGTATTGGCGATCACCGTGGCCTTCGCAGGTCTCGCAGTTGTGTATCTTCTGCTAGGCGCACAGTTCATCGGCCTGGCGCAAATTCTCGTCTACGTCGGCGCAGTCGTCATCCTCATCGTCTTCGCCGTGCTGCTCACAAAAAACTCCAGCACTCCAGCAGGCCCAATCCTCAGCAGCTCCTGGCTCGCCAGCGGAGCCATCGCACTGGCCGTCTTCGCCGTCATGGCATGGGCCATCCATCAAAGCCCCGCCTCCCGCATCCATACACCCACGCAACCCGAAGCAACCATGCAGCAGATCGGCAGCGCGCTCATGCTGCGCTATGCTCTGCCCCTCGAGATCGTCGGCCTGCTCCTGACCACAGCCCTGATCGGCGCCGTCACCATCGCCGTGCGTGAGCAAAAGGAGCAGCGATGACGCCACTCGCAGGATGCCTGCTGCTCGCCGCCCTACTCTTCACCATCGGCCTCGCCGGAGCGCTGATGCGCCGCAACGCCATCATGGTACTCATCGGCATCGAGCTGATGCTCAACGCAGCCAACCTGAACTTCATCGCCTTCTGGCGCTACGGCCCGCATCCCGAAGCCCTCACCGGCGTTCTCTTCGCCATCTTCTCCATCGGCGTCGCAGCAGCCGAAGCCGCCGTCGGACTCGCCCTCATCATCTCGCTCTACCGCCACCTCAAGAGCGCCAACATCGACGAGGTCACCTCCATGCACGGATAACTCGCCCAAAGCCGCACCCTGCACCTGCACCACCTGAAGACACGATGACAACGCTGACGACACTATGACCTGGATACTAAAAAATCTCTGGCTCATCCCCGCAATCCCCGCACTCGGCGCGGGGCTGACGGCGATCGCCAGACAACGCCAGCGCAAGTACGCGGCCACTCTTGCCATCGGCGCACTCTCCATCTCCCTGCTGCTCTCTCTCTGCGCCTTCGTGCATGTGCTTCACGCCAGCGCAGGCGTCGAGGTCTTCAACTTCCAGTGGCTCCAGTTCGGATCCGAATCACTGCGCCTCGGCTGGATGCTCGACCCGCTCACCGCCGTAATGCTCGTCATGGTCTCCTTCGTCGGCCTGATGGTCTTCATCTTCAGCACCGGCTACATGGCGCACGACGAAAACTTCACCCGCTTCTTCTGCTTTCTGTCGCTGTTCGCCGCAGCCATGCTCGGCGTCGTCATCGCCAACAGCCTCCTCCTGCTCTTCATGTGCTGGGAGCTCGTCGGCCTCACCTCCTACCTGCTCATTGGCTTCTGGTATCACAAACCCACCGCCGCAGCCGCGGCCAAAAAGGCATTCATCACCACGCGTATCGGCGACCTGGCCTTCCTGATCGGCATGGTCTGGCTCTACTCGCAGGCCGGCACGCTGCTCTTCTATGACAGCGGCGCCGGCTGCATGGAACACGCAGCCCTCATCAAAATGGCCGCCGAGATCACCACCATCGGCATGGCCGCCTCCACCGGCATCGCGCTGCTCATCTTCTGCGGCGCAATCGGCAAATCCGGACAAGTCCCGCTGCACGTCTGGCTCCCCGACGCGATGGAAGGCCCCACCCCGGTCAGCGCGCTCATCCACGCCGCAACTATGGTCGCCGCAGGCGTCTTCCTCGTCGCCCGCGTCTATCCCCTGATGTCCGACACTCTCGCGGCGCACGCCACCACAGCCCTTGCAGTCGTCACCTGGATCGGCGCCATCACCGCCGTCTTCGCCGCGCTCATCGCCGTCGCGCAGGACGACATCAAGCGCATCCTCGCCTACTCCACCATCTCCCAGCTCGGCTACATGATGATCGGCCTCGGCGTCGGCGGTGTCGCCGTGGGCATGTTCCACCTCATCACACACGCCTTCTTCAAATCATTACTCTTCCTCGGCGCAGGCTCCGTCATCCACGGCTGCAACGACGAGCAGGACATCCGCCGCATGGGCGGACTCCGCCGCTTCATGCCCGTCACCTTCGCCACCTACGCTGTCGGCATGCTCGCGCTCTGCGGCTTCCCACTCTTCTTCTCCGGCTTCTGGAGCAAAGACGCCATCCTCCACGCCGCGCACAGCTGGAGCCCCTCACACATTCCCTTCTACCTCGGAGCCTTCGGCGCGCTCCTCACCGCCTTCTACATGACCCGCCAGGTCTGCTACGTCTTCTTCGGCGCCTACCGTTCAGCCAACCACGAAGAACACGCAGAACCAGAACACGCAGAGCCAGAGCACACGCATCACGCTACCCCGCACGAAAGCCCCTCCATGATGACCGTCCCGCTCATCCTCCTGGCGACATTCGCAATTCTCCTCGGAGCAATCGGCACACCGGCATGGCCATGGTTCGACGCATTCATCAACGGAGGCCATACGACCTGGCATCTCTCCGGATTCATGGAAAGCGGCATCCTCACCGTGATGCTCTCTTCCTCGATCATCGTCTTCATCGGCCTCGGGCTAGGCTGGTGGCTCTACGGACGCAAGCCCGCAACCACCCCCGACTCACCCGACGCCCTCGAACAAATGCAGCCCCTGCTCTTCCACGCGCTGCGCAGAAAACTCTACGTCGACGAGCTCTACAGCGTCACCTTCATCCGCTGGAACACCTGGCTCTCACGCCTCAGCAACTGGCTCGACCGGCGCATCTGGAGCGGGGCCGTATGGACCGTCTCCCACGCCGTACTCAGCCTCTCGTGGCTCGCCCGCTCCACCGACAACTACATCGTCAACGCCGGCTTTGACGAAGGCTGCCACACCGTCACCCTGGGCGGCCGGCTGCTCTCACGCATCCAAAACGGCCGCTCGCAAACCTATCTCCGCCTGCTCGGCGCCGCCTTCGCCCTGCTCGTCATCTTCCTCATCTGGAGCGGGGTGCGATGACGCTGCTTTCACCCATCACCCTCCTCACGGCCCTGCCACTCGTAGGCGCAGCCGCCGTGTTGACGCTCGGCGCAAAGAGCAACAAGCTCTCACGCGGACTCGCACTCGCCTTCGCCTTCCTCGCGCTCCTCGTCACACTCATCCTGTGGCACTGGTTCAACCCAGCATTAGGCACGCTTCAGTTCGAAGAACTCCGCCCCTGGATCCCCTCGCTCGGCGTCGAGTACCACGTTGGCATCGACGGACTCGGCCTGCTCATGCTGCTGCTCTCCGCCATCGTCGTCCCCATGTCCATTGCAGCGTCATGGCACATCAAAGAGCGCGCATCGCTTTACTTCGCGCTCATCCTCATGCTCCAGGCCGGACTCTTCGGCACCTTCACCGCGCTCAACTTCTTCCACTGGTTTCTCTTCTGGGAGCTCAGCCTCATCCCCGCATTCTTCCTCGTCCGCCTCTGGGGAGGCCCCCAGCGCGCCACCGCAGCCACCCAATTCTTCATCTACACCATGGTCGGCAGCGTCGCCCTGCTGCTCGCCTTCCTCGCCATCTTCCTCACCACCGGCCAATTCGACTTCATCAGCCTCGCCGCCATGGCGCACAACGACGAGCTGCTCCCAGCCATCGCCTCTGGACTCGCCTGGCACAGCTTCACCGCAGGCAAAGCCGCGCTGCTGCTCGCGTTCTGCGCGTTCCTCGGCTTTGCCGTCAAGGTCCCCATCGAGCCATTCCACACCTGGCTACCCAGCACCTACGCCGAAGCCCCAACCGGCGTCACCATGCTACTCACCGGCACCATGTCGAAGATGGGCGTCTACGGCTTCCTCCGCATCCTGCTCCCCATCTTCTTCATCCAATTGCGCGAAGTGCGAACGCCGCTGCTATGGCTCGCCGTCGCCACCATCGTCCTCTCCGCCTACGCAGCGCTGGCGCAAAAAGACCTGAAGCGCATCTTCGCCTACTCCTCCATCAATCACCTCGGCTACTGCATGTTGGGCATCTTCTCCGTGCTGCAGTTCACAGGCAACAGCCCCGCCCTCGCCACAGAAAAAGCCGCAGCCCTCAACGGCGTATTCCTGCAGATGTTCAACCACGGCCTCACCGCCGCAACGCTCTTCTGGTTCGTAGCTCTGCTCGAAAAACGCAGCGGCGGTCTCCGCGGCCTCGACGACTTCGGCGGCCTGCGCAAAGTCGCGCCCGTCTTCTGCGGCATGATGGGCATCGCAATCTTCTCGTCGCTGGGCCTGCCCGGCCTCAACGGCTTCGTCGGCGAGTTCCTCATCTTCAAAGGCTCATTCCCGCTGTCGATCTGGCCGACCTCAATCTCAGTCCTCGGCCTGCTGCTCACAGCGATCTTCCTGCTGACGATCCTGCAACGCGTCTTCTCCGGCCCCGTCCGGCAGAAGTGGACCACCATGCCCGACCTCACCCTCGCGGAGAAGCTCTCGCTCGCGCCTCCGCTCATCCTCATGCTCATCCTCGGCCTCTGGCCGCAACTCATTCTTGGCTTCACCAACAGCACCGTAATGCAGTTTTTGCAGAAATTTTAGAGCAGCAACCTGACCATGCTGGCCTGGACCATCTACATCTCGTTCATCGGCGCCGCCGTGCTGATGCTGCTGCCAAAGCAAGCCGCGCGCGCAGCACGCATCATCACGCTGCTCACAGCGCTCGCAGGCCTCGCCCTCACGCTGGCAACGTTCGCGGCCCATCCCTCCGGCGAACTCATCACGATCACCCGCACCGCGTGGGTCCCATCACTCGGCCTCGAATACCATCTCGCCGCCGACGGCATCAGCCTCACGCTCGTGCTGCTCACCGGCATCGTCGCCGTCGCGGGCGTGCTCTTCTCCTGGAACGTCGAGCGCCGCGCCAACGAATTCTTCGCCTTCTACCTCGCGCTAATCGGCGGCGTCTACGGCGTCTTCCTCAGCTTCGATCTCCTGCTGCTCTTCATCTTCTACGAGATCGCCATCATCCCGAAGTACTTCCTCATCGCCATCTGGGGCTCCACGCGCCGCGAGTACGCCGCCATGAAGCTCGCGCTCTACTCCTTCGTCGGCAGCGCCATGGTGCTCATCGGAATCATCGCCGCCTACGTCGTCTCCGGCGCGCACACGATGGACCTCGCGCAACTCGCGCAGTATCCGTTCTCCGTCCACTTCCAGATGTGGGCCTTCCCGCTCGTCTTCATCGGCTTTGCGATCCTCGCCGGCCTCTGGCCCTTCCACACCTGGGCGCCCACCGGCCACGTCGCCGCACCCACCGCAGCCTCCATGATGCTTGCAGGAGTCATCATGAAGCTCGGAGCCTACGGCTGCCTCCGCGTAGCCATGGCGCTCTTCCCGCGTGGACTCGACCCCTGGGGCTTCCACGTCCTCGGCTTCGGCTCCTGGCGCGAAGTCTTCGCACTGCTCGCGCTCATCGGCATCGTCTACGGCGCAATGGTCGCGCTCGTCCAGAAGGACTTCAAATTCGTCATCGGCTACTCCAGCATCAGTCACATGGGCTTCGTGCTCCTCGGCCTGATGACCCTCCAGCAGATCGGCCTCGACGGCGCGGTCCTGCAGATGTTCTCGCACGGCATCATCGCCGGGCTGCTCTTCGCCGTCGTCGGCCGCATGGTCTACGACCGCACCCACACCCGCGACCTCGCCGCGCTCGAGACAATGCACCTCAGCAAAGTCATCCCCTTCGCCGCCGTCACCTTCGTCATCGCCGGAATGGCATCCATCGGCCTCCCCGGCTTCAGCGGCTTCGTCGCCGAATTGCAAGTCCTCATCGGAACCTGGCACTCCTTCCCCGCCTTTGTCCTCATCGCAGGCGCAGGCATCGTCATCGGCATCGCCTACACCTGGCGCGCCATGCAGAAAGCCTTCTTCGGCACACCCGATAACAACGCCGTCAGCACTCACGTATCCTGCCCGCGTATTACGCTCCCCGAACGCCTCGGCGCCGCACTGCTCCTCGCAGCAACCATCGTCATCGGACTCTATCCGCAGCTTCTCCTACGCCTCATCATCCCCGCTCTGCACTCGCCGTTCTTCGACGGCCTCTTAAAAGGGAGCGTGCGATGACCACATTCCCTTACATCGAAATGCTGTACCTGCTCCTGCCGGAGATCATCATCACCGTCGCAGCGCTCTGCGTACTCTCTGCAGATCTCACCTTCCTGCGCAAAGCATCCCTCAACCTCCGCACCATCAGCGCATCGTTTCTCACCTGCATCGGCTGCGCACTCTCAGCCGCATGGATACTGCACACCCCAACATCCATCCATCTCGCTGAAGGAATGCTCGTCGTCACTCCAGCAGCGCAGCATGTCCAAATCGCGCTGCTCGTCATCACCGCCTTAGCCTCCCTGCTCTACGCAGGCTCCACCTTCACCGAACACGTCAGCGAGTATCTGTCCCTGATGTTGCTCGCAACCGTCGGCATGATGCTGCTCGTCAGCACACAAAATCTTCTCGTCCTCTTCCTCGCGCTCGAACTGCTGAGCCTCTCGCTCTACGTCCTCGCCGCATTCAACAAATCAAGCACACGCTCCTCCGAGGCCGCGCTCAAATACTTCCTCTTCGGCGGAATCTCCGCGGCCTTCCTGCTCTTCGGCTTCAGCCTGCTCTACGGCCTGTCCAACTCAACCGACCTCGCCGTAGTCGCCTCCAGCATCCACACCGCGCCACTCGACCCGCTCCTGATCGTCGCCTTCGTCATGGTGCTTGCCGGGCTAGGATTCAAAGTTGCCGCCGCCCCATTCCACTTCTGGGCGCCCGACGTATACCAGGGAGCACCCGCTCCAAGCGCCGCACTCATCGCCTCCGGCTCCAAGGTCGCCAGCTTCTTCATCCTCTATCAGGTCATGGCGGTCGGCCTCATCACCGCCGCAGACAGCAGCGCTCATCACAGCTACGCCTCAGGATGGGCGCCCGCCATCGCCATCATCGCCGTACTCTCCATGCTGCTTGGCAACCTCGCCGCCATCATGCAGACGAGCGTGCGGCGCCTGCTGGCCTACTCCGCCATCGGCCACGCAGGATACATGCTGCTCGCCATCCTCGCGCACACCAGCCAGAGCTTCACCGCACTGCTCTACTACGCCATCACCTATGCCCTCACCGTGCTCGGCGCATTCGGCGTCATCGCCATCGCAGAAAAGCAAACCGGCGGCGACACACTCACCGACTTCGCCGGCTTCAGCCGCCGCGCACCCATCCCATCCTTCTGCATGTTGATCTTCCTGCTATCGCTCGCAGGCATCCCACCACTCGCGGGCTTCTTCGGCAAGTTCTATCTCTTCGCCTCGGTGCTCGACGCAACACCCGGATCACTCGGCCTGCTCTGGCTGGTCATCCTCGCCATCGCCATGAGCGCAGTCTCGCTCTACTACTACCTCAAAGTCCTCAAGAGTATCTACGTCGCCGACCCACCCGCCGACGCAGCCCCCGCACAGACCTCAATCCTGCACCAGATCATCCTCTGCGTCATCGCGCTAGGCGTAGTCCTGCTAGGCTGCATGCCCAGCCTGCTTCTGCGCTGGCTCTAGCGTAAGCCTTCTAGCCTTTACAGTAGTCCCTTTGCATTTCCATTCCGCACCCTGAGCGAAGTCGAAGGGGGAGGAATCTGCTTTTGTGCTTCCGCAAGCTGCAACCGGCGCTACATCAGCTCATCGACAAACGACTTCGCAACATCCGCAGGAATCCGAACGTCCTGCTGCACCAGCGGCCCAGCCTTCAACACTGGCTCCGCCTCATTCAGCGAAGGCAGATCGTTCCGCTCGAAGAAGCGTCCAATAAAAATCTCTTCGCCCCACACAAGCGACTTCTCCATCGCGGCGACCCAATCCGTCGCATCATGCTCAGGATTATCTTCGAGGCGCTTCACACGCGGCCGGAACCACTGGAACGTATTGTCGTGGTTGTACGTCACGCACGGACTGAAGACATCGATGAACGAAAATCCCTTGTGCTCAATCCCGCGCTTAATCAACTCAGTCAGATGCTTCTGATCTCCACTGAACCCACGCGCAACATACGTCGCGCCTGCAGACAGCGCCAGCGAAACAGGATTCAACGGCGATTCAATGCTCCCGAATGGCATACTCTTCGTCTTCATGCCCAGACGGCTCGTCGGCGAAGTCTGCCCTGTCGTCAACCCATAAATCTGGTTGTCCATCACGATATAAAGCAGGTCAACGTTCCGGCGCATCGCATGAACAAAGTGCCCGCAACCAATGCCAAACCCATCGCCATCGCCGCCCGTCACCAGCACGGTCATCGCATGGTTCGCCATCTTGAACCCTGTCGCCACGGGAATCGAGCGTCCATGCAGCGTATGCATCCCATACGTATCGATGAAGCCGGGAAAGTTCGACGAGCACCCAATCCCGCTGATCGTCGCAACCTGGTGCTTCGGAATCTGCAACTCGACCAGCGCCTTCTGCACGGCAGCCAGCACGCCATAGTCGCCGCACCCAGGGCACCAGTCAGGATCGACCTTACCCTTCAGATCAGCCATCACCATTGCCTTCGGAGTCACGACTTCGGTGGCCATCATCAATCTCCTTAACCTTTAGACGTTGATCTCGTGCACAGGCACCGAGAGCGTGGTGTTGCCCGCAAGCTGTTCCTTCACAGCATTAACAATATGGTGCGGGAAGAGCGGCTCGCCGTCATACTTGCGGATGTGGCCATCGGCGACAAAGCTCGTCTCGCTGCGCAGATACCGCGCAAACTGCCCGCTGAAGTTGTTCTCGACAATAATCGTCTTCTTGGCATTCTTCAGCAGCTTCACAATCGCATCGCCATGAAGCGGCACCAGCCAGCGGATCGGCAGATGGTTCGCCGTAATCCCCGCCTCACGCAGCAGCTCGCACGCCTCATCGATCACGGCATACGTCGAACCCCACCCAATCAGCGTCACGTCCGCATTCGCCGGTCCAACAATCTCCGGCGGAGGAACAGAAGCCTCAATGCCCTGCACCTTGCGCATGCGCTTCTCCATCATCGCCCGGCGCTTCGTGGTGTTGGTGTACTCATCGCTGATCAGCACGCCATCTTCATCGTGCTCATCGCTCGAAACCGTATGCGTGTGCCCAGGCACACCAGGAATCACACGCGGCGAAACCCCGCTCTCAGTAATCTTGTACCGCTTATACGGTTCGTGGTCCGCCGTCCCATTCGACGTAATCAACTCACCGCGATCAATCGTCGGATTGAAGTTCAGCACCTCCGGATCGACACTCAGCCGTCCCTCCGACAGCAGTAGATCGCACAGCACAATACCCGGACACTGGAAGCGATCGGTAATGTTGAACATCTCCGCCATCAGCGTGAAGCAGTCGCCAATATCCAGCGGAGCAGCAATCACGCGCGGATAATCGCCAAACGCCGCGCCCAGCATCTGCCACAGATCGCCCTGCTCCGTCTTGGTCGGCACACCAGTCGACGGCCCCGCACGCTGGCAATCAATCACCACCACCGGAATCTCCGCCTGCGCCGAAAGCCCCAACCCTTCACTCATCAGCGCAAAGCCGCCGCCAGAGGTCGCGCACATCGAGCGCACACCAGCATGGGCCGCGCCAATCGCCATGTTGATGACACCAATCTCATCTTCCACCTGGCGCACCATAATCTGCGCCTTGCGCGCGTGCTCCGCCATCCAGTGCAACACTCCCGTCGAAGGGCTCATCGGATACGCGCAATAAAACTTCACGCCCGCCGCCGCACCACCCATCGCCATCGCAGCATTTCCGCTCAGCACCGCGTAGCGGTTCTCCGTCATCGGCAGCGGCCACGCAAACGGCTTGAAGTTCTGGCTCGCGTAGTCATAACCCGCTCGCGCAATGCTGACGTTCTCGTCAATCACTGCCTGGCCCTTCCTGCGGAACTGCTCCGTCAGCACCTCCTCCAGCGCAGCAAAGCCAACTCCCATCATGCTCAGGCCCGCGCCAATCGCCAGCGTATTCTGCGCAACCTTGTTCTTGCTGATGTCCGCCAGCTTCGACACCGGAATCGGACACATCTGCACACCCTCCGCAGGCGTCCCCGGCTTGATCGTCTCGGCATTATAAAGACAAGCCGCACCCACGCCCAGCAAGCCCAGATGCCGATCCATCGTGTCCTGATTGAGCGGAATCAGCAGGTCGATCTTCCCATCAATCGTGGCAATCTTGTCCGGCCCCGTGCGGATCGTCAGAAACGTGTGACCGCCGCGAATAATCGACTGATACGCGTTGTAGGCGTTCAGATGCAACCCGCGACGGCTGAAGATCTTGGCGAAGATGTCGCCGGGCGTAGCCACACCCTGGCCCGCGGCGCCTCCGATACCTACACTGAAAGACTGCCTCATGGACGTCTCCCCAAACTGGCCCTTGGGTTTCAACGCCTCGGCACCAGAGAAATATCGAGCCACCGGATTCTACGGCGTGCGTGCTCACGAGGGCAAGCCCTGATTGCAACTCCATCTTTTTCCGCGCATATCGCAGCTTCAGATGGACTGCATACCGTGCCTGTTAGTAGTCATCCTTCCACGCACGGGTCCCCGGCCAGCTTGCTGGCTGGGGTGAGAAGCGGGAGGACTTGCTTTTCTTCGCTCGGCACGTCAATTTTGAAGTTCGGTTTATTTCGTACCCGCAATCCTCGGCGGCGCCACGCAGCCGCATGATCGCCGCACAATCAACTCCGTCGGCAAAACAATCCGCGCGCCCGTCCCTTCCATCCCGGTCGAGCCCATCCGAATCATCTCCAGCAACAGCCGTGTCCCACTCCTGCCCAACTCTGCCGCAGGCTGCCGCACTGCTGTCAAAGGAACCGCCAGCAACTCACCCAAATCAAAATCATCGAAGCCCACCACCGCAATCTGGTCCGGCACGCGCAGATTCTCCCGCTGCAAAAGATGCAGCACCTGCGTCGTCGTCACATTATTCAAACTGAACAGCGCCGTAGGAACATCGCCCGCGCGCAGCCGCTTGAGCACGATCTTCGGCACCTCCGCCCCGTTCTCTGCAATCAGCATCTGCGGTTTCAGTCCAGCATCCGCCATCGCCCTGCGATACCCATCCATGCGCTGCGAAATCGAATTGAACTGGCTGTCATACCCCACGCACACAATGCGTTTGTGCCCATGCATAATCAGGTGGTTCACCGCCTTCAACGCGCCCTCGGCGTTCTCCACCATCACTTCTCCAGCATCAAGACCTGGAATCGTGCGGTCCAGCGTGACCACAGGCACGCCTCTCGCCTGCATGTCCTTCAGTTGTTGCGCCGAATCCAGCCGCGATGGAAAGATCAACACGCCCGTCGCCGCATTCCTCGACCGCAGCAGCGCCAGCGCGCGATCCTCTTCGTTCAGGTCCGCCTCGCAAGCCAGCAACAGCGTCGCATACCCCTGTTGCATCGCCATCTGCTGCGCCGCATGCGCACATACTGAAAAAAACGGGTCCGCCAGATTCGGCACAATCAACCCAATCGTCCTCGGTGCCTGACCTCGCAGCACCCTCGCCGCCTCATTCGGGTGGTATCCAAGACGCACAATCGCGCTGCGAACTCGCTTGTCCACATCCGCGCTCACATACTTTCCACCATTCAGAACACGCGAGACTGTCATCCCCGCCACTCCAGCGGCACGGGCAACATCGGCAATCGTCGGGTCTTTCTCCTTCTTCCTGGGCATATATTTGTCCTCTTAATCTAACGGAAGCAGCCAGGCCCTGAATGACAAGAATAACGATTGCCTAAAGATGTTATCGATCTCATACTCTTTCATTCACGTACAAATCTCACCTGCTAAAATTCACTAAAACCGAGCTAAAACTTGTCTAAATCGATTAATATTCTCACTCCGAATTAAATTTTGGTGAAAAAGAATTGTTGACATCATCGTTTCTCCGCGATATAAGTTAGCTCGTCTCTTTTATTAAATCGATTTTTACAAGGGAAACCTAGCAGATACAGATTTGCGGGCTGAATCGCCGCGTCTCTGCGTAACATGCGGTGTTTTATGTTTACGTTATCACAACACTGGCCGGTAAACCAAGCAAAAACAATCACATAACGGCTCTGCCGGCCGCATCCAGGCACACATTTTGCCCAAATTAACTCAGGAGGCTCAATGAAGCAACAATCCCAATTCACCCTCTGGGCGCAGGACGGGTCCCAATGGCTCAGGTCATGGGCGCTCGCCTTTGCCTGCGTCATGTTTGTTCTCTGTCTTACCCCCGGCACACTCTTCGCGCAATCATCCGGCGGCACCATCTCCGGCACAGTTGCGGACACGACCGGCGCTGTCGTCCCCAACGCCAGCGTCGTCCTCGTCAACACCCAGTCCGGCGACAAACGCGCCTCTGTATCCAACGGCAGCGGCTTCTTCAACTTCGCCGCCGTCTCACCCGGCACCTATAAACTGACCATCAGCGCAAGCGGTTTCAGCACCTACGTTGCAACCGACATCATCATGCACCTGGGCGAGAACCACAATCTTCCCTCGATCGCCCTCAAGGTCTCCTCTTCCAATGCCGTCGTTGAGGTCGTCTCCTCACAGGCCGCGGTCATTCCTCTGGACACCGGCGAAAGCTCGATGACCCTCAGCAGCAAGCTCGTGCAGAACCTCTCGATCCAGGGTCGCGACGCCGCCGAGCTCGTCAAATTCATGCCCGGCATGGCAATGAACACCGGCCTCACCCAGACACAGTTCAGCAGCCTCACCACTCAGACAAACAGCGGCCCCATCGGCGCCTTCTCCGCCAGCGGCACCCAGCCCTACGGCGGCATGCAGATGACCCTCGACGGCGCCAGCCTCGTCGACGTCGGCAACCAGGGCACGCAGATCGCCAACGTCAACCAGGACACCACCGCCGAGTTCACCTACCTCAACGCGGCCTTCGGCGCTGACACTCCACGCGGCCCCACCATCATTCAAATCACCAGCAAATCCGGCGGCCAGGGCTACCACGGCGACATCTACACCTACCTCCGCAACTGGCAGGCCAACGCCAACGACGCCTACTACAAGGCATCTTCCGGCTCGAACATCCGCCCCATGGACCACCAGATCTATCCTGGCGCAACCTTCGGCGGCCCCGTGCTGATCCCCGGCACCAGCTTCAACCGCAACCGCGACAAGCTCTTCTTCTTCGCAGGCTTCGAGAAGATGCTCCAGAACCCCTTCCCAACGCTGCATTATCTGGTAACGCCCACCACCAACATGATCAACGGCGACTTCAGCGCGGCCACGCTCCCCGGTGCGCAAACCGCAGGCTCATCCTGGTGGCCTACAGCTCAGGTACCCTGCGCCAACGCAGCAAACTGGACCTCGTTCTGCCCCAGCGGCGGCGCGAATCAGAACATGTTCGCCAATGGCCAGATTCCCTCCTCCTACTGGGACGCAGACGGCCGCGCGCTCATGACCTACCTCAACAAGATCAACCCGCCCAACATCGACCCAGCCACGCACAATGGCTATAACTTCCGCTTCCTTGATGCTCCTCCAGTCAACCGCTGGGAGCTGCGCCTCCGTGGCGATTACGATCCCACCGTCAATGACAAGCTCTCCGTCGTCTACACCCAGCAGAATGAAGCTGACATCAACAACTTCGGCATCTGGTGGGACCCCGGCTTTGCCTCGCCTCTTCCCTCGCAGATGAACGCGACCACCAAGGCCAACCTCTGGACAGCAAACTACGTCCACGTCTTCGGTGCAGAAACTACTAACGAAGCCAGCTTCGCCTACACTTACTTCACCTTCCCGCCCGCCTTCACCAACCCATCGGCAATGACGGCCTCCACCGCGGGATACACCACGGCAGCTCCGTTCGACACCTCCAAGGTCAACTCCTTCGACCAGATCCCCAATCTCGTCAGCTGGGGTTGCAACACCGGAAACGACAACGGCTGCTTCCCTGGCCTCTACGCTCCGCCATCGATCAAGGCATTCGGCAACGCCTACGGCAACATCAAGAAGATCTGGTCGCTGCAGGACAACTTCACCCGCGTCCTCGGCCGCCACAGCCTCAAGGCAGGCGTCTTCTGGGACGAGAACTTCCAGACCCAGACCACCGGCTACGGCAACTGGACCCAGGGCGCGATTGACTTTGATAACTACAGCACCTACACCACCAACAATCCACTCGCTGACCTCCTCATCGGCCACACCGACGGCATCAGCCAGTACTCTGACGCTCCCGTGCACAACATGGCCTTCCACGAGTGGGCCGCCTACATACAGGACCAGTGGCACGTTGCCCGCAAGCTGACGTTCAACTACGGCATCCGCCTCGAGCACGAAGGCAACTGGTATCCAACCTCGGGCCCCGGCCTTGCCATCTTCGATCCGTCCAAGTACGACAACACCGCCAACGCACCCACCTGGACAGGCGCCGTCTGGCATCAGATCGACAGCTCCGTGCCGCAGTCCGGCTTCACCTCGAAGCTTCTCTATCCTGACGTTCGCTTCGGCGGCGCCTACGACATGTGGGGCGACGGCTCAACCGTCCTTCGCGGAGGCTTTGGCATCTATCGCTGGCAGTTCTCCGAAGGCGACATCGATGCAGCGCTCAACCCGGCGCTGAACGTGAACAGCATCAGCACCCCGTCCACTACCTCGATTGCCCAGTTGGCGACCTTCGCTCCTTCAGCAGGATCCTGGTGCGCTACCAACTCCTCCTGCCCTTCCGGTGTCGATCTCATCAAACAGGGCGACGACGCCAGCCCCTACACCATGAACTGGGACTTCATGATCGATAAGACACTCCCAGGCCGCATGGTCTTTGAGACTCAGTACATCGGCAACCACACCGCCAATGCCCTGCTCACCGGCAACGGCACCACACCGTCCTTCTACGCCAACATCAACAAGATCCCCATCGGTGGACTCTACGGCACCGATGCCCTCACCGGCGTCAACTACTGGCAGCAGTCCTGCGCTACCGGCACCTGCGCCACGCCTGCCAGCAACTACTATGGCGGCTACCGTCCGTACGCAAACTACGGCGTACTCAACCTCATCCAGCACGGCAGCTACTCCAACTACAACGGCCTCGTTGCCGCCCTGCAGAAGCAGACCGGCAAAGCGACCTTCCTCATCAACTACACCTTCAGCAAGGTCATGGGCATCCGTGACGGCCAGAGCGACAACGGCAACGGCGACGGCACCTCCATCGACGCCTTCGTTCTGCGCAACAACTACGGCCCTCTGTCCTACGACCACACCCACATCATCAACGGCACCTACTACGTGCAGTTGCCGGGCATCAACAACGCCAACCTGCTCGAGCGCACCGTCGTCAACGGCTGGCAGCTCTCCGGCGATCTCCAATTCCAGACCGGCGCTCCACTCCAGCCCAACACCGGCGGGACTATGAACGTCACCTGGAACGGCGTCAGCAATGCCTACCTGCTCGGCACCGATTCGCTGGTTCTTTCGCCATACCTCACCTGCGATCCGCGCAACGGCACGGGCGGAGGCAAATACTTCAACCCGTCCTGCTTCGAGACGCCAACCACGCTCGGCAAGAACGGCCCCGCCGTCTGGCCCTACATCAAGGGACCGGCCTACTTCAACACAGACATCGCGATGTTCAAGGACCTGAAGATCACCGAAAGCCAGCACGTACAGTTCCGCGCCTCGGCCTTCAACTTCATCAACCATCCCTTGTCGCAGTTTGGTCTTGCCAACGACATCAACCTGCAAATGAGCTGCGCGACAAATGGCGCGACTGCAGGTTGCCCAGGCGGCGGGTCCAACACCAACATCACCACCACCGGCAAGCCGTACTACGAGATCGGACGTCGAGTCATCGAAGTCGCCCTCAAGTACTACTTCTAAACGCAACCATCAACGAAACACAGACGCCCCAACTTTGCGGTTGGGGCGTCTGCTTTTAAGAACCATCATGATGATCGTTTCAACCGGAGCGTAGCGAAATAGAGGGCGGCTCCTCTACCTCAACGCCTAGCCATTGCGCGCCCGCCAAATCGCACCCTCCAAAGCATCCGCCGCACACTCCAGCACCCGCACCTCAGGAGCGACCCCTTTCAGCGTCCTCGCCATCGCCTCTCGCACCGGAGCGATATGTTCCAGCACGCTTCCCGTATAAGCGACACCCACCTCGCCGCCGCCCGTAAACTCGCGCATCTTCACCGCAACAATCGACACCACATCACCCAACTCCTCGCCACCACGCTGCAGCAGCGATAGCGCCAGATCATCACCATCCTGCGCGCACTTCGACACCACCGGCGCCAGCGTCGCAAAGTCCGGAGCAGGAATCCCATTTGCCTTGCCCACAATCTCGCCCAGCGAAATCCCGCCCCAGAACTCGCCAATTTTCTCCAACAGCGTCGTCGGCACTCCGCGATCCTTCGCCCAAAATCCCGCGCGCAGAGCCTCCAACCCAATCCAGTAGCCGCTGCCCTCATCGCCCAGCACGTGTCCCCAGCCGCCCGAGATGAACTTGTGAATCTCACCCGTCGCCCGCTCAACAGCGCGCCCCATCACAATCGTGCCCGTCCCCGCGACCACCAAAATCCCCGTGCCGCCATTGAACGCCCCATCAAGCGCAATCTCTTCATCGCCGCACAACACCAGATCGCCGCCCGCAGCCTTCTTCAACTCGCGCTCCGCCCATTCGCGCACAGCGTCAATCCCAAACCCGCCAAGCCCCGCGCACGTCCGCGTCACATCACGCAAATCCACACCCGCGGAACTCGCAACCTCGCTGAGCATCGCCCGCAGCCGCTTCGTCGCTTCTTCTTCACCCACGCGCGTCAGCTTCACGCTGCCTGTCGTCGTCTTCGCCAGCACGCGCGTCTCATCCGCCACCGCGCACCGCGTCTTCGTCCCACCCGAATCAATCGCCAGAAAAAGAGCCATAGCCTTCCATCATAAGTGACCGCCCCTCACTGCCAGAACCCCCGCCAACCCGATACACTCTCGTCTATGCTTGCAGCCGCGCTTCCCACGCGACTCCACACCGTGGACCTCGCCCTCATTGCCGTCTACCTCATCGGCATCACGCTCTTCGGCCTACGCTTCCGCGGCAAAGACAAAGGCTCCCGCTCGCTGCGCAACTACTTCCTCGCCGACCAGACCATCCCATGGTGGGCCATCATGCTCTCCATCGTCTCGGCCGAGACCAGCACCCTCACCATCATCTCCATCCCCGGCCTCGCCTTCATGAGCGACTTCGGCTTCCTGCAACTCGTCATCGGCTACGTCATCGGCCGCACCATCGTCGCCTTCCTCTTTCTGCCCAAATACTTCAAGGGCGAGATGTACACCGCCTACCAGCTCATCGACCATCGCTTCGGCCCCGCGCTGCACAAAGTCACCGCCGGACTCTTCCTCGCCACCCGCGCCGCTGCCGAAGGCGTCCGCGTCTTCGCCGTCTCCATCGTCGTCGCCATCGCCATCGGCACCGGAGACCTCATCTCCATCCTGCTCATCTCTGCCCTCACGCTGCTCTACACCTTCGAAGGCGGCATGGCAGCCGTCATCTGGACCGACGTCGTCCAGATGATCATCTACTTCGGCGGCACGCTCGTCGCCATCTTCACCCTCAGCTCCCACGTCCCCGGAGGCTGGCACACCATCCACGCCGTCGCCGGAGCCGCAGGCCGCTTCCATCTCTTCCACTTCGCCATGAATCTCACCGAGACTTACACCTTCTGGGCCGGCGTCCTCGGCGGCACGTTTCTCACGATGGCCTCGCACGGCACCGATCAACTCATGGTGCAACGCATGCTCGCCGCCCGCAACCTGCGCCAGTCGCAACTCGCCCTGATCTCATCCGGCCTGGTCATCTTCGTCCAGTTCGCCATCTTCCTTCTGATCGGTGCCGGCCTCTACGTCTTCTACGGCCTGCACCCCGCCACCTTTAGTAGTGCCGACCGTATCTTCCCCACCTTCATCGTCCAGGAGATGCCCATCGGCATCGCCGGTCTTCTCGTCGCCGCCATCCTCGCGGCGGCCATGTCCAACCTCAGCGCAGCATACAACTCGCTCTCCAGCACCACAGTCGTCGACTTCTACATGCACCTCAGGCCCAACGCAGACGAGCGCGAGCGCATGTTGATCTCCCGTTCCTCCACCGTCATCTGGGCCCTGGTCCTCTGCGCCATCGCCGTCTACTGCTTCTACGCCGGAGGCAAAGGCCACGTCGTCGAGATCGGCCTCTCCATCGCCTCGGTAGCCTATGGCGCACTGCTCGGAGTCTTTCTCCTCGGCACCATCGCCCGCTACGCCACGCAAACCGGAGCTATCATCGGCATGATCGTTGGCTTCGCTCTCAACGTCTGGCTCTGGCAAGGAGACTTCCCCGCGCACCTCGGCCTCATCACCATCCCGCACATCGCCTACACCTGGTACGTCCTCATAGGAGCAATCGTGACCTTCACCATCGGCTCACTCGCCAGCCTCATCTTCCGCACAAAGCCACGGACGAAAACAGCAGCCACCGCCGCAGTCATCCTCTTCTGTCTCTCTGCATTTCCATTCCGTGCCCTGAGCTTGTCGAAGGGGCAGGAATCTGCTTCTCCCCAGCTCGCCACTCATCAGCTCGCCATTCATCAGCCTGTCATCCTGAGCGGAGCCCCTGAGCGAGCCGTAGGCGAGTCGAACGGGGCGCAGTCGAAGGACCCCGAGAGTGCCAGTCCAGCCCAAACCGCTCAACCCCTTTCAGCCACAGCCGCCAAACCCGACTTCTCCCAAATCACCACCCTCATCAATCAAGGCATCGCCGAGCACCGTCTCCCCGGCGCAGTCGTCCTCATCGACCACGACGGCCACCAGGTCTTCGAGCAGGCCTACGGCGACCGCAAGGTCGCCAGCGAACTCAGCCCCAACGGCAGCACCGCAGCCGAGCCCATGACCGAAGACACCATCTTCGACATGGCCTCGCTCAGCAAATGCCTCTCCACCGCCACAGCCATCATGCAGCTCTACGAACAGGGCAAGCTCCAGTTCGACGACCCCGTCGCAAAATACCTCCCAGCCTTCGCTCAAAACGGCAAGGAGCACGTCACCATCCGCGAGCTGCTCACGCACTACTCCGGCCTGCCGCCCGACATCTCACTCAAAGACCCCTGGGGCCTCAGCAAGCCAGACAAAGCCGAAGGCATCAAGCGCGCGATGGAATCCCCACTCGCCAATCCTCCCGGAACAAAGTTCGTCTACTCCGACATCAACTTCATCACCCTCGGCGCGCTCGTCGAAAAACTCAGCGGCGAACCACTCGACGTCTACGCCGAGCAACACATCTTCAAACCCCTCGGCATGTCGCACACACGCTACCTGCCGATCGCTAAAGCCTGCGGCCCCTACACCATCGTCGGCGCGGCCATTACGCTGCCCGCGCAAATCCCCACGGACGAAGGCGGCCCCTGCCACGGCGACCAATGGAACGCACTCGACTGGGTCCCCAACGTCGCCCCCACCACGCACGACGACGAGGGCAACGCCGAAACCAACCCACACTTCAACATGCTCACCCGCGGCACCGTCCACGACCCAACCACCCGCCGCATGGGCGGAGTCGCAGGCCACGCCGGAGTCTTCTCCACCGCGCACGACGTCTCGCTCTACGCCAACGCGCTGCTTGAAAAACTCCTCGACAACACCGGCCCATTTCCGCTCAAGCAATCCACCCTCAAGCTCATGACCTCACCTGAGCAGCCCGCCACTGCCGAAGACACCGCCACCATCTTCACGCCCGACGGCCAGGTCACCAAAGGCGTCGCCGTACACGGCTATGGCTGGGACATCAACACCGCCTTCTCGCGCCCACGCGGCTCCATCTTCCCCATCGGCTCGTTCGGCCACACCGGCTTCACCGGCACCTCACTCTGGATGGACCCCGCAAGCGACACCGCCGTCATCATCCTCGCCAACGCAGTCCACCCACACGGCCACACCTCCATCTCAGCCCTACGCGGAGCCGTCGCCACCGCCGCCGCCCAGGCCCTCGGCCTCAGCAATTCAAATCAAGCAGGTCCCACCCAAACCGGCATCGACGTCCTCGAATCCACCCACTTCAGCGCACTCCGCGAAGCCGAAGCCCGCCACGGAGGCCATCTCCGCCTCGGTCTGCTCACCAACCAATCCGGCCTCGACTCACACGGCCATCGCACCGTAGACATCCTCTACAACGACGCAGCCAAAGCCGTCCCAGGCGTCGAACTCACCACACTCTTCTCGCCTGAGCACGGACTCTTCGGCGCCAAAGACTCCACCAACATCCCCAACGACACCGACCCCACCACCCACCTCCCCATCATCAGCCTCTACGGAGCCAAGCCCGAGCAGCGCCACCCGCGCCCAGAAGACCTTAGCAACCTCGACGCCGTCGTCGTCGACCTGCAAGACGCAGGCGTCCGCTTCTACACCTACGACACCTGCATGGGCTACTTCCTCGAAGCCGCCGCACACCAGCGCGCCCTCGGGCATAACCTTGAAATCATCGTCCTCGACCGCCCCGACATCATCGGCGGCACCGAAGTCCAGGGCCCCGTCTCCGACCCCGGCTCCGAGTCCTACATCAACTACATGCCCATCCCCGTCCGCCCCGGCCTCACCATCGGCGAGCTCGCCCGCTACTTCAACTCCGAGCGCCTCATCCCCACCACCGCAAACTCCAACGTCCACACCACCATCAAAGCCCCGCTCACCGTCGTCGAGATGCAGAACTGGCACCGCGCCGACTACTTCGACGCAACCCACCTCCCCTGGACCAACCCCAGCCCCAACCTCCGCACTCTCGACGCCTCCATCCTCTACCCCGGCCTTGGCTTCCTCGACGCCACCAACGTCTCCGTCGGCCGCGGCACCGACAAGCCCTTCGAGCAGATCGGCGCCACCTACATCGACGGCACCCAGCTCGCCGCCTACCTCACCGCCCGCCACATCCCCGGCGTCACCTTCGCCCCCACCACCTTCCACGTCGAAGAAAACTCCAACCACTACCCCGGCCACGGCAAAACCATCTCCGGCATCTCCTTCACCATCACCGACCGCTCCGCACTCGACTCCCCCGAGCTCGGCATCGAAGTCCTCAGCGCCCTCCACCACCTCTACCCGCAGTTCCCCCTCGAAAAAGCCTCCCACCTCGTAGCCAACGCCCAAACCATGCAAGCCCTCACCAACGACGAAGATCCCCGCATGATCGCCGCTGCCTGGACCGACGCCCTCACTACCTTCAGCCAAAAGCGCACCCAATACCTTTTGTATTAGGACCGTTCTCTCCGCAGCGCCGTGCTCCCGCAACGATCACCCAAGCCGTCATCCTGAGCGAAGGCGGCGCTTTTGCCGCCGAAGTCGAAGGACCCCGAGACCGCATCGGTCACCCATACAGGTCACCCATTTCGGCCACGAAGCATCGCCGCGGGTCGAAGGCGCAGCCCAGGCGCCCCGCAATGCAGCCAAACCCTGTTCCTCCCCAGACACCCCCGCAAAAATACATCCTCCCTTTACCGTCCCTGCGTCACAATAGACAACGAGGAAACTCCCCGATGCCTCGCATCTACTTTCAACAACAACTCGTCATCCTCAAAGACAGGCTGCTCGCCATGGCCGCGCTCTCGCAGCAGGCTCTCGCTCTCTCCGTCGAAGCCTGCCTCACCGGCGACACCGCCCTCAGCGAGCATGTCCGCGAGATCGAAGATGCCATCAACACCGCCGAGCGCGAAGTCGACGAGATGGCCTACGACCTCCTCGCCACCGAGCAGCCCATGGCGATCGACCTCCGCTTCATCCTCTCCATCATCAAGATCAACAGCGACCTCGAGCGCATCGGCGACCAGGCCAGCAACATCGCCGCCCGCGCCCAGCCGCTCAACGAGCCCACCTCCGACCTGCCCATCGACATGACCAACCTCCGCGACATGGGCGAGCGAGTCGGCATCATGATCCGCACCGCCGTCCAGGCACTCGTCGAAGCCGACGCGCGCCTCGCCGAATCCGTCCTCACCCAGGACGACGAAGTCGACGAGCTCAACCGCATCGTCCAGACCGACCTCGTCGGCCTCATGCAGAACCATCCATCCATCAGCAGCCAGGCGCTCGCAGCCATCATCGTCTCGCGCAACCTCGAGCGCTCCGCCGACCACGCCACCAACATCGCCGAAGACGTCATCTTCTGGGTCCGCGGCTCTGACGTCCGCCACAAGTTCTCCCTCGCCGAAGCCGACTGACCCTTGTCCCTGAAGTTCGCGCACAAATAACAGTGCCATCCTGAGCGAAGCTTGCCATCGTAAGGAAAAGGCCGTCATCCTGAGCGAAGATTGCAATCGTAAGAAAAAAGCCGTCATCCTGAGCGAAGCGACCGCAGGGAGCGGAGTCGAAGGACCCCGACACCGCCAATACCGCCCATATCTTCAAACCCTTTCAGCCACAGCCTTTCGCATTTCATTCCGCACCTGAGCGAAGTCGAAGCGAGAGGAATCCGCTGTTCCGCGCACAAATCCACCGCATAGCGAATCACCACCGCCACCGCGTTACAATCAATCGGCGGACAAACCCGCGCGCCGAGGCCCACCGAAAATCATGCCCATCCCCGAACTGATCGTCATCGCCATCATCCTGCTCTACCTCCTCAACTCCATCAACATCCTCAAGGAGTACGAGCGTGGCGTCATCTTCCGCCTCGGCCGCGTGCGCGAAGCAGCCAAAGGCCCCGGCGTCATCTGGGTCTTCCGCCCGCTCGACCAGATCGTCCGCGTCTCCCTCCGCCAGGAGGCCATGGAGGTCCCCCCGCAGGACATCATCACCCGCGACAACGTCACCCTCAAGGTCAACGCCGTCATCACCCTCCGCGTCGTCGACCCCACCAAAGCCGTCATCGAAGTCGCCAACTACATCTACCAGACCTCGCAGTTCTCGCAGACCACCCTGCGCTCCGTCCTCGGCGAAGTCGAGCTCGACCAGCTCCTCTCCCACCGCGACCAGCTCAACTCCCGCATCCAGACCATCATCGACGGCCACACCTCGCCCTTCGGCGTCAAAGTAGTCTCCGTCGAGGTCAAGCAGGTCGATCTGCCCGAGTCCATGCTCCGCGCCATGGCCAAGCAGGCCGAATCCGAGCGCGAGCGCCGCGCCAAGATCATCCACGCCGAAGGCGAATTCGACGCCGCCGCCAAACTCGTTGATGCCGCCAAAGCCATGGCCACCCAACCCATGACCCTCCAGCTCCGCTACCTCCAGACCCTCACCGAGATAGGTGTCGAGAAGAATACGACCATCGTATTTCCCCTTCCAATGGAGCTGATGAACCTGCTAAACAAATCTTTGGCCCCTTCCACAGGCGATAAACCCGCGGAAGAAAACAAAGCGTAGATGATCGGGGCCGTCTGAATTGAAATCAGAAGGACCCGCCCATGCCCCGCCGCTACGACGACGAACTCGAAGACGCCCCCGAAGAAGACCGCGAGATATCCCTCGGCGCCACCTCCATCATCGGCATCTTCTTTCTGCTCGCGCTCATCTGCGCCGCCTGCTTCGGCTTCGGCTACGCCATGCGCGGACGCCAGACACCCGCACCCGTAGCCACCACTCCATCCTCAACGCTCGAAGGCGACGGCCAGGCCAAACCCTCACCCGCCAGCGCCGAACCCGCGCAGACACCGGACACCACAGCCACCGAAACCCAGCCGGCCAGCCAGCCCACACAGTCCGAAGCCCCGCAGCCCCAGGCCGCCGCACCCATCGAGAACCAACCGGCTCCCACGCTCAAGCCCGTCTCGCTGGCCCGTGCATCCGCTCCCGCCCCTGTCGCGGTAGACAAGACCGGCACCACCGTAGTCCAGGTCGCAGCCGTCTCCCACAAGCAGGACGCCGAATTCCTCCTACAGGCCCTCAAAAAGCGCGGCTACAACGCCACCATCCGCCAGACCCCGCAGGACAAGCTCCTCCACGTCCAACTAGGCCCCTACGCCACCAAAGCCGACGCCACCACCATGCGCAACCGCCTCGCCGCCGACGGCTACAACGCCATCATCAAATAGCCATGCCAAATGCAGCGCAGAGAGCAGACCCTGACCAAACAATTGTCATCCTTCCGCGATCCGGGGTCTCCGGCGAGCTTGTTCGCTGGGGTGGGAAGCGGGAGGACCTGCTTTGCATTTCTTTCTTGCGGGCGCGGGTACGGGTGCCCCAGAGCCTGCCCTGAGCTTGTCGAAGGGTCTCGTCTTTGAAGCCTGGGTTCATTCGCGCTCCGCGCGAACCGCTTGTCGTTGCTCCTGTCGTTTGCCCTTGTCGTTGCCTTTGCCGTTGCTCCTGAGATAGGCCCGGACTTCAGTCCGGGCAACAACCAGCCGCAAAAAAAAGGGGCTTCAGCCCCTGGGACCAAGGGCCAAAGGCCCGCTTCATACCAGCCTGGACAAAGCCCCAGGTACGGTTCTGCTAAAAACTCGCCGACTGTGTCTTTCGCTGGAAGCCGCAGCCTCACCGCGACATGGGTGGGGTCGAATAACTCTGCCGTCTGCAAACCCTCCACTACGCCACATTTCCATTCCACAGCAGCATCCCCAGCCTCGCAGGCAAAATGAGGAACCCAGTTCTTATCCCAGCGCAAAGCGCTGCACACGGAGTGTGGAGCAGGTGAACGCCCTCGCTGTAACCCCTTCTCTTGCCATACACCACAAGCCCGATACCTATGGCCACACAGTTGCTCCATTGCATAGTGAACCATCCATTTACATCTCCTCGATATTTCTCTAACTAGGTAAAGGAGCACTCCATGAACAAGTTACTCGTGGCTCTCGTTCTCTGTTCCTTCGCGGCTCTTGCGAAGGCGGATTCTATCGTGATCCCCTTCAGCGGCTCAGGGTCCAGCGGAACCATCGCTCCCGGCGAACCGTGGGTCGCCAACGGTGGCGGCACGACTTCCTGGGGATCGCCCGGCCTCAATCAAGGAGTCCTTGCCTGGTCCGGCTCTGTAAGCAACATCACAGACCTGAGCATCACCTTTACCGGGCTTCCGCAAGGCGTCGTCATCGACGACCTCGGGACCATCTGCGGCGGCGGCGCGTATGGCGGCACTGTGCTTTGCACGGGAACTACCGGGGCATATTTACCCTACCTATGGACCTCTACCATCAGCAACGGCGGAGACACGATTACGTTCGACGCGCTTCCAGGCGTCACGCTGGGTCCCGGCCAAAGCTACTTTCTGAACATACTTTTCAGCGGAAGCGAGGGCGATACCGTCAACTTCACAGGTGGCTGGTCCAGTCCCAGCACTGTTCCTGAACCGGGCACAGTCTGGCTCATGAGCGCAGGCTGTGCCGCTCTTGGCGACCTCGTCCGTCGCAGACGCAGCCGATAATCGCTATCGTCGATACGAAACATTTCCCCCACTCATGCGAATCGCCGCATGAATGGGGGAAAACTCTGTCAAGCCCCCAAACCTGCTGAAAACTCTCAAACCGCCAGATAGCAAAGGAGATATTTCTCTCGCAAACGTGGCGGTTTAGTTTTTCCAATTCTGCGACAATAGAAATAGACAAGAAAAGACCAGGGCTCCGGATTTTCCGGAGCCTTTTGCATTTGCAACCAAAGCAAAATCAAGACTTTACGAACAACCCATGCCAAATGAAGACTTTACAAATCGGCCACGCGATAAAGCCAGCCAATTGAAGACTTTACCCAACAAAGTACGGGGTAGGGGGGGTACTCACCGAGCCAGCTCCCGCACCATCCCCGCAATCCGCCCGAGCGCATCCGGATGCGCCAACCCCCGAGCCGCCTCTCCCATCGCAGCCCGCCGCGCATCATCCCCGAGAAGCCCCCGGAGCACCCCCAGCAGCCGCTCCTCCGTCAGCTCCCGCTCCACAACCATCTCCGCCGCACCCCGCGCCACGAAGGCGTACGCATTCTTCCTCTGGTGGTCGTCCGCCGCCTGCGGGAACGGCACCAGCACCGCCGCCCTCCCCGCCGCCGCCAGCTCCGCCATCGTACTCGCCCCGCTCCGGCACACCACCAGGTCCGCCGCCGCGAACTCCCCCGCCATGTCGTCCAGGTACGGAGTCACCCGCACCCGCTCGAACGGCCCACCCACCGCACGGTACGCCTCCGCCGTCGACTCCCCATGCCGCGCCCCCGTCTGGTGCACCACGTCGAGGTCCGGAAACTCCCCCAGCAGCCGCTCCGCAATCCTCGGCACCAGCTCATTGAACACCCTAGCCCCCTGGCTCGCCCCGAACACCAGAAGCCGCCTCCGCCCACCAGCCTCCTTCGGCGCAATCCCAAAGAACTCCGGCCGCACCGGAGTCCCGGTCACCTGGGCATTCCGGAAGTACCGCCGCGACTCCTCGAAGTTCACCGCCGCCGCCGAGACCATCCGCCCCACCATCCGGTTCGCCAGCCCCGGCACCGCGTTCGGCTCGAACGCCAGCGTCGGCACCCCCAGCAGCACCGCCGCCATCATCGCCGGTCCCGAGGCATACCCCCCAACCCCGACCACGACATCCGGCCGGAACCGCCGCAGCAACCCCACGCACCGCAAGACCCCCAGCGGAAGATCCGCCAACGTCCGCACCCGCGTCACGGCGGAGACGTTCTTCAACTGCCCGACCCGAATCAACTCCAGCGGAAACCCCGCCTCCGGCACCAGCCGAGTCTCCAACCCCCGCGCCGTCCCCACAAACCGCACCTCGGCCCCAGCCGAGTCCCGCAACTCCCGTGCAATCGCCAGCGCCGGAACGACGTGTCCCCCCGTACCGCCGCCCGCAATCAAAACCCGCATCACTCGATCTCGCGCGTCACGTTCAGCAGGACGCCCATGCACGCCAGCGTGATGAAGATCGACGTCCCACCCGAAGAGATAAACGGCAGCGGAATCCCCTTCGTCGGCAGCAGCGCCAGCACCACACTCATGTTGAAGAAGGCCTGGATCAGGATCGCTGTCGTCAACCCGAACGCCAGGAACCGCGCGAACGGGTCAGTCGACAGAAACGCCGCCCGCAACCCCCGATAGCCCAGCGCCACGAAGAGCCCCAGCACTAGAATCGCACCCAGCAGCCCCAACTCCTCGCAGATGTTCGCAAAGATGAAGTCCGTCTGCACCTCCGGCAGATAGAAGAGCTTCTGCACTCCCTCCATCAACCCTCGCCCAAAGACACCCCCCGTCCCCACCGCAATCAGCGACTGCAGGATGTGGAATCCGGTCCCGCGCGGGTCGGCTTCAGGATTGATAAAAGCCAGCATCCGCGCCCGCCGGAACGCCACATGGAAGAGCATGTAGTAGAGCACCGGAGCGGCAAACATCGCCGCAACCGCAAAGTACCGCACCCGTAGCCCAGCCAGATATAGCATCAGTGCCGTCACGGCGACGCAGACGACCGCCGTACCCAGGTCCGGTTCCAACAAGATGAGCGCGGTAAAGAGGAGCGGCACGGCGACAGCCCGAAGGATCGTCCCTTTCAGGTCGTCCATCTGGTGGATCCGCGTCTGAAGAAAGTAAGCAAGGAAGAGCACCAATACCGGCTTGGCAAGCTCGGAAGGCTCAAGCGTCGTGCCTGCAATGCGAATCCAGCGGTGCGCGCCATTCATACCGCTCATAGCAAAAACGCCAACCAGCAGCAACATGGTGATGGTGACTGCCGGAAAAACCACGCGAGGATTGTTGTAGACGCGGTAGTCTACCCGCATCAATCCGACCATCACAAGCAACCCGAAGAAAGCCCAGATGGCCTGGCGCAATACATACGAGTATGGCGATCCCAGGTTAGCCTGCGCGACGACTGCCGATGCCGAAAAGACCTGCACCAGCCCGAACAGCACCAGCAGCAGCACAACTCCGAAGAGCCATTTGTCCACCCCTACCCTCTTCGCCATGCCATCCTTCTATGTCAACGCCAAATCGTTGACGAACTGCCGGAACATCCGCCCGCGGTGTTCATAGTTATCAAACTGATCGAAGCTCGAGCAGGCGGGCGACAGCAGCACGACTTCACCAGCGGTCGCGGCCTTCGCAGCTTCATTGACTGCGGCCTGCAACGTTCCTGCTGAAACCATCTTCACGACTCCCTGCAACTGGCGTTCAATCTTTTCCGCTGCAGAACCAATCGAATAAACAGCCTTCACCCGCTCGCGCAACATGTCGGACATCGTGGTGTAATCGGAGTCCTTGTCCTTACCCCCGAGGATTAGGTGGATTCCTTTAGGGAAGGACGCGAGCGCCTTCATCGCAGCGTCCACATTGGTCGCCTTCGAGTCGTTATAAAACTCAATTCCGTTTACCGTTCGAACAAATTCCAGCCGGTGCTCTACCGCTTTGAACGAAGCCACTGAGGCACGAATCTTCTCTGCCGGAATGCCTGCCAATCGCGCCGCGCACACCGCCGCAAGCACATTTTCAACATTGTGCGATCCCTTCAGATGAATCTCCGAGACAGGCATCACCGGCTCAGCTTTGGCGCTCTCACGAGGAATGAACAAAATACTGTCGCCATGTACGAACGCACCCTGCTTGATGGGCCTTCGTCCGCTAAACCAGAAGACCTGCGCGCGAGTTTTGGCGGCGACCATCTGTGTAGCCTTATCTTCACCGTTGAGTACGAGAAAGTCATCCGCCTCCTGCCGCTCGGTAATACGCGCCTTAGCAGCTGCATAGGCTTCGAAGCTGCCATGTCGGTCGAGATGGTCCGGCGTGATGTTGAGGACCACGGCAATATGCGGATGAAACTCTTCGATCGTCTCCAACTGGAAGCTGGAGACTTCGAGAACGTTGGTGGTCTCGGGCGTGCTGTTCTCAACCAGCTCAATGACCGGCACGCCGATGTTGCCGCCAACCTGTGTGGGTCCGCCTGCATCGGCAAATATCTTGCCAACTAATGTAGTAGTGGTTGTCTTGCCGTTTGAGCCAGTGATTGCCACTATACGTCCTTTGAGGAAACATGAAGCCAGCTCCAACTCGCCGATCACCTTCATGCCATAGTCGAGTGACTGCTTCACCTCTGGCGTGTCCATAGGAACTCCAGGCGAGACGACGATCAAATCTTGACGGCGAAAGGTCAGCAGCCCGTGACCGCCCGCTTCGACCATGATCCCGGCATCGAGCAGTGCAGGTGTCTCCTTAGCCAAAGCAGTTGCGCTGCGCGTATCGCTGACTGTGACACGCGCGCCCAACTTGCGTAGAAACATCGCTGCTGAAAGCCCGGATTTGCCCAATCCAACAACCAGTACTCGTTTGTTCTTCAAATCCATCATGACTGAATCTTTCCTCTTCAAGCTACCGCAGCTTCAGCGTGGTCAAGGCGAACAGTGCAAAGACCAGAGCCATGATCCAAAAACGCGCAATCACCTTCGACTCCGACCATCCCATCAATTCGAAGTGATGGTGCAATGGAGCCATCTTGAAGATACGCTTGCCATTGCGCAGCTTGTAACTGCCAACCTGCAGCATGACGCTGAGGGCCTCAAGAATAAACACTCCTCCGATGAACGGCAGCAGCAATTCTTGCTTGATCACCACAGCCAGCGTGCCGATCGCACCGCCTAACGCAAGGCTGCCGACGTCACCCATAAAGACTTCTGCCGGATGGGCGTTGTACCAAAGAAAACCAATGCTGGCTCCGACCATCGCGCCGCAGAAGACTGTCAGTTCGCTGACCAGCGGCATACGTTGCAACTCAAGATAGTCGCTGAAGACGGCATGCCCGCTAACGTAGGTAAGTACCGTGAGTGCGCCAGCCGCAATGATGGTGCAGCCAATGGCAAGGCCGTCCAGCCCGTCGGTCAAGTTGACGGCGTTGCTAGAAAACGAGATGACTAGCATTACAAAAATGACAAATGGCAGGAACGCCAGCCACCAGAGGTGTGGCACATGCAGCAGGTGATCGATGATGAGGTTCGGACGGAAGTTCTTCGCAAACGGCACAATCAATTTTGTCGAATACATGCCGTGCAATTCCATTCTTATGAGTACCAGAGCCACGCAAAAGCTGGCTAGCAGTTGCAGGCCGAGCTTGGCACGCGCCGTCAAGCCAAGGTTGCGGCGATGAACCACCTTGATGTAGTCGTCAGCGAAGCCAATTGCGCCAAAGGCCAACGTAGACAGCATAACCAGCCATACCAGCGGGTTCGACAGATCGGACCACAGCAGCGTAGGAACAAAAATGGAGATGCAGATGAGGACCCCACCCATGGTTGGAGTGCCGCTCTTCTTCTGGTGTGACTGGGGTCCTTCTTCGCGGATGTACTGGCCGATCTGGAACTCTCGCAGCTTCTCAATCACGTAAGGGCCGATCAGCAGGCCGATTAGCAGCGCTGTCAGGCTCGCAAACACAGTGCGAAACGTGATGTAGCGAAAGATGCGAAAGAGCCGGAAGTAAGGAAATAACTTCTGGTACAGCAGCCAATAGAGCAAAACGTCTCCGCCTTCGATTCAGAGTGAACTGGTAAATGAGTTATCCAAAGCAAGAAGTCCAAACTAGAAACCGCCAGGAACGTCACAAACTTCAGCTATCTTAACAGGCCGCAATGCGCGTGGTTATTGCATTTCCACAGTGAACCAAGTCGCATTCCACCACCTTCACTCGGGAAGCTCGGCCAATGCCTTTTCCAATTTCACACCACGTGATGCCTTAAGCAACACGACATCGCCAGGTTGCAAATGCTCTCTCATCCATTCACCGGCGGCCTGCGGGGTCTCCAGGAAATGAGCCTCGAGGCCGCTTGCATGCGCGGCCTGTACCATCGCCCTGGCCATTCCGCGAACACCAATCAGAGTGTTCACGCCATGCTGCTTCATGCTACCCCCACAGAGAGCATGGAGCGGCTCAGCTTCGGGGCCAAGTTCGAGCATTTCACCTGCGACAACGATATGTCGCTTGCCTGGCATCGTCACCAAAGCATCTACCATGGCATCCAGCGCACGTGGATTCGAGTTGTAGCAGTCGTTTATTAACGTGGCTCCGTGCCAGTGAATTACTTCTCCACGCTTGTCACCGGCGCGCAGACTGCCTATAGCTTCCGCGCATTCTGCCAGTCTCATTCCGCTGCGGAGCCCTACTGCAATCGCCGCCAATGCATTCGGAACGTTGTGTCGCCCCAACAGATGAAGTCGCACTTCCGCTCGCTCGTTGTGAGCTTCGACGGTGAATGCGACCCCTTCGCTTCCCAGGTCCTGAACCTCCACTGCTCTCACCTCCGCGCTTACATGCAGTCCGTAAAGCACGGCACGCGAACCCATACCCCGCGCGAAGGACGCCACGTATTTGTCGTCGAAATTCAGTACAGCGATACCG
Source organism: Edaphobacter acidisoli (assembly GCF_014642855.1). NCBI lineage: Bacteria > Pseudomonadati > Acidobacteriota > Terriglobia > Terriglobales > Acidobacteriaceae > Edaphobacter > Edaphobacter acidisoli. Next base: position 2,027,379 of record NZ_BMJB01000001.1, read on the forward strand.
TCCGGAGGCAGTGCCCGGACTAGTTCGTACTTGGCGCGCGCAATTCCGGCAATGCCATCGGGGAAGAATTCCAGATGAACCGGACCGACGTTCGAGACCACTGCCCAATTTGGTTCTGCGATCTTCGCCAATGCAGTAATCTCTCCTGCATGGTTCATGCCCATTTCAAGCACCGCAACCTCGTGTTCGGGTTCGAGGCGAAGCATCTGCAACGGTACTCCAAAGGCGTTATTCAGATTGCCCGCGGACTTCAGCACTCTGAATTGTGTAGAGAGAACTTGTGCGATCGCCTCCTTCGTCGTCGTTTTTCCTGCTGAACCTGTCACACCGATAACGCGCCCACCCCAGTCGCGTCGCACGGCATGTGCCAGCGCCTGTAATGCATGGAGTACGCAGTCTTCGCAGTCGGCGACCTTCAGCAACCGCGCCTCATCGATCTCTGCTGGAACTAGCCATCGATTGCTCACGACAGCGGCGACTGCTCCGTTAGCAATCGCAGATGCCACGAAGTCGTGGCCGTCGAGTCGCTCGCCCTTGACGGCAAAAAACAGCTCGCCTGCACCGATAGTGCGCGAGTCGATGCTGTAGCCCAATGCTTCGGCCGCGGTATCAAACTCGCCGTCGGCATGAATCCAGTCCGCAATCTGCCCCAACGTCAGCCGCATGCCATCTCCTTGAGAACCCCGGCAGCCACAACTACATCGTCAAACGGTACAGTTTTCTCTCTTAATATTTGAACCTTTTCGTGTCCTTTTCCTGCGAGCAAAACAATATCACCACGCTTGGCGGAATGAATTGCACGACTGATCGCAGCAGCGCGGTCTGCTTCGACGATGCAATCCGTGCTTGTTTCACGAGCGCCAGTCAGCACCTCTGTGATGATCGCATCTGGATCTTCGCTACGCGGATTGTCGCTGGTCAATACCACTAGGTCGCTACCTTCGCTGGCGGCACGCCCCATCTTGGAGCGCTTCGTGCGATCGCGGTCGCCACCACAGCCGAAGAGCGTAATGACACGACCTCCGCGATCTCTTACAAGTTCACGGGCAAGCGCTATTAGATTGCGTAGCGCATCGTCAGTATGAGCGTAATCGACCACAACCGTGATACCCGTTTCGCCGGCAGGAACTACCTGAAAGCGCCCAGGAACTTGCTTTAGCCCCTCGGCAGCAACAGCAATCTCCTCCATTGTCAAACCACGAGCCAACGCTGCGCAGGAAGCAGCCAACAGGTTATACACATTTACCCGGCCAGTCAGCGGAGACCGTATGGGGACTGAGCCTCCGGGCGTTACCCAACGAAATCGTGTCTCCTCTGGAAGAATCTGTACATCCTCAACTCGATATTCTGCGACGTGGTTCGATACTGCATACGTCATCAGTCGGGAATCGCGAGCCGCCTCACTGAAGTCTGCAAAATGGAAATCGTCTGCATTAAGCACAGCTATTCGCGGAGGCGGTGTACCCACCCCGGCAAATAGTTTTGCCTTGGCCGCGAAGTAATTCTCCATTGTGCCGTGATAGTCGAGGTGATCCTGAGTGAGGTTGGTGAAAATAGCCACGTCCACAGGCAACCTCCAGACGCGCTCCTGGTCGAGCGCATGGCTCGACATTTCCATGACGGCTTCTGTCGCGCCCGCCTTGACGCCATCGCCGAATATCTCCAGCACATCGCGCGACTCTGGCGTAGTGTGGGGTGATCCACGAACCTCGTCGCCCACGTGCGTCTCGACCGTTCCGATGAGCACACAAGTGCGGCCTGCGCTTCGAAGCATGGACTCCAGCAAAAAGGCCGTGGTCGTCTTGCCGTTCGTTCCCGTCACCGCGCTGAGCGCCAATCTGCGCTCAGGATGCCCCATCACGGATGCACTGATCTCAGCAAGCGCACGGCGTCCATGTTGCACGAGCGCTGCTCCCACAGCGGGATGCTCGCGCCGCACACGGTCGAAGGCGTCACGCGAATCGGTTATGATCGCGACCGCTCCTTGTGTCAGGGCTGCGTCAATATATCGGTTTCCGTCGGCGTTCCCGCCACGCATCGCTACGAACACGTCGCCTCGTTGCACCCGGCGCGAGTCGTACTCGACCCCGTTGACGTCCACTGCTGCGTTCGCACTCGCAAGCGTGGTCAGTTCTGCACATGCATCGTTCCAGTTCATCTCAGTGTGATGCTACCGCGAGTTGTCCAATCCGACAGTCTAGGTCTCTAACGGGTAAACCTAACAATTACTTCAGTCCCCACGGGCACCATCGTCCCTGCGGCCGGAACTTGCTGCCGGGCCATACCATCACCTACCGCCTGCACGCGCAGCCCCACTGCGTCGGCGCGCTCCACTACGGTGCGCAGGCCAGCTCCATCAAACGATGGGACGGCGACCTTCGCACCAGAATCCACCACCACACCCTTTCGCTGCGCGCTTTCGGAAACGACAGGCACAGGTGCAGTGTTTGCTGCGTCGCCAGCTGCAATCTTGCTGGCGTTCGAGTGAAATTCCGTTACCGCCTTTGAGGGAAGCAGATTCAACACAGCATTGCCCTTTTTCGGCTCGTCAGGCACTGGAGCAGGAGGCGCGGTTGCGGTCTGATTTTCTTTCGATGCATTGTTTGCCCCCGTCCGTAGTGGATCATCTGGCGGCAGATTGTTCACATCATCGAACATCGCATTCAGGTCTGCCGTGCTGTTGTCCGGCGAATCGTCCACCAGGTCCTTCGCGGTCAGCATCTTCATCTCTTTCTTCGTTTTCAATGGCTGATCATGCGGAACGCCAAGATATTCCAGCACCTCCTGTGCCACCTCGGCGAAGACCGGAGCGCTGGTCTCTGCCCCATACCTGGTGCCGACCGTTGGATTATCGATCACCACCACAACTGAAATCGCTGGATTGCTCACGGGCGCGAATCCCGCAAAGCTGGCCACCAACTTTGTGTGCGAATAGGTATGGGTTTCGGGATCAATCTTCTGTGCCGTTCCAGTTTTGCCCGCCGAACTGTAGCCATTCAACTGTGCGTTTTTTCCAGTCCCCTCGGTCACGATGCCTTGCATCATCTTCCGCATCTTCGCCGAAGTCAGCTCGGAGATCACACGGTGCGCACCATCGGGTAGCTTGTCGGGCAATTCGTTCTCAGGATGGAAGGCAGCGGGCTTCAGCCGGGGATCGCCCTTCATCTCGTCTGTCGATTTGAGCAAGATGTGCGGCGGAAGATAGACGCCGCCATTAGCGATTGTGCTCACCATGGAGATCAGTTGGATCGGCGTGACACCAACCTCCTGCCCAATGGCTAGCGAAAGAATGCTGGTCGATCCCCATCGACGTGGAGGCCGCAGCAGCCCGCGCGTCTCACTGGGCAATTCGATCCCGCTGCGCTCGCCAAATCCGTACGCTTTCATATAGTGGTAAAACTTGTCCGCACCGAGTTTCAGGGCCATTTTCGCGGCCCCCACATCGCTCGACCGCTCTAGCGCCTTCTGAACCGTCACCACTCCCAGGCCGCGGTCGGAACGATCATCGTGCAACGTTCGCCCGTACATCGTCATCTGCCCGCCCTGGCAATCGACCATGTCCGTGGGCTCTACACCGGCACCGTCGATGGCCGCAGAATATGTAACGAGCTTGAAGGTCGATCCCGGCTCGTAGACATCACTCACCGCAAGATCAGTCAGTGAGCCCGGCTGCATATGTCGCGAGTCGTTCGGGTTGAACCTCGGCGAAATAGCCAGCGCGAGAATCTGCCCCGTGTGCGGGTCCTGCACCACGACCACGCCATGCAGCGCCTTCATCTTCTGCATCTGTGCATCGAGCGCCCGCTCGGCCATGTACTGAATATTGGCGTCGATGGAGAGCACGAGGTTCTCACCCGGCATCGGCTGACTCTCCTCGCTATCGAGTACATGACGGCGCGCATCCACGGCAGTCAGCACATGCCCCGGAACTCCATGCAGGTCGTCATCATACTCGCGCTCCAATCCACCAAGGCCAACATCGTCTGTACCTACATAGCCAAGTACCTCAGCTGCCAGATCGTTATTCGGGTAGAAGCGCTTGAACTCCTTCTGAAAATAGACGCCCTTGAGGTTGAGCTCGCGCACACGCTCAGCAGTTTCGGGGTCAAGCTTGCGCGCTACCCAAGCGAAGTTGCGCGATGCGTTGAAGCGGGCCAGCATCTGCTGCTTCGAGGTAAACCTATCGTCTGGATCCTTATGGACAATCTCTGAAAGGATCTCAGCCGCGCTCTCGCGGTTATCGCCCAGTTCGGACGGTACGGCATAGACGCTGTCCGTTTGCACCGTGACAGCAAGCGCACGCAGATTGCGATCATAGAGCACGCCGCGCCGGGGAGCGACCTCGAAGGTGCGTTGCTGCTGCTGCGCCGCGCGCTCAATGTAGTGATGGTGCTCAAAGACCTGCAACCACACCAGCCGGACGGCAATCATGCCCATCCAGAAGCAAAAGAAGAGCGCCACATACGCAAACCGTATTCTCCGGATAGGAGCGGTCAGGGTCTGCCGGGGCGCTTTGTTCATCTTGGTCCTGCTTGTCTATTTAGAATACGGCACACTCTCCGAGCGTGGCTATTGCGCCAATTGAATCCCTGGCACGTGCGCCTGCGCCAATATCGGAGCGTTCATGTCGCTACCATTGGGCCTCACAACCTGGCCTGGTTGAGGAGCAGCCAAACCAAGCTGCTTTGCCAGTGTGTCGATCCGTTCAGGATCAGTCAGTTGTGCCTCAGTCAGTCGGAGTTGTCGGTTCTGCTCACGCAGTTGCTCCACTTGCTGCTTCTGCACTTCGACATGGTAGCCAACTTCAATCGCGGAGAAGTGCTGCCAGACATAGACCATCACGAGCATGAAGAGCACACTCATTACAACACTGAACTGGCGCATCTCACGGCGACGCACCGGATCATCGGCCTTCACGATACGGCTGTTATCGATGTACTTAGCAAAGAAAACTTCAGGCGTCGGCCCACGGCGCGCGCGGCGCTGCGCATCAAAGAGAGCGCGATTGCGCTCGGCCACGGTCTGGGTACGCCCCTTCGCCCGTGCGCTCATCATTTCCAGTTGCTGTCCTGCCATCGCCGAAGCTGCCATGGACCACCTCGTTATTTCCGAATCCTTATCTCTTTGCCGCTCCTCAAAAATACGAACCGGGCCGGGATCGCTATTTGAAGGAAGGGACTTTGTGTTACTGAGTTGTCTTTCGCCAGAAAGAAGGTGGGACAACCCCGGCCCGATCACTTGTCGCTGCATGTGCCTTCAAAACACATGCAACCAAACTTGCTACCAAACTTTTTCTTACCGCTTCTCCGCCGCTCTTAGCTTCGCGCTGCGCGATCGCGGATTCTTTCTCTCTTCCTCTTCGCCGGCAACCACCGGCTTCTTCGTCAACACCTCAAACTCACCGTTCCGGGCAGCCTCACGAAACGCATCCTTCACCAACCGGTCTTCCAACGAGTGGAAGCTGATAAGCACCAGCCTCCCACCCGGCTTCAGAAGAAATCCCGCGCTCTTGAGCAGCGATTGAATCTCTCCCAACTCGTTATTCACTCGAATCCGGAGTGCCTGAAAGGTCCTGGTCGCAGGATGAATCTTGTCGCCTTTCATTGAAGGGGCCGCGGCCGATACTACTCTGGCTAACTCTGCCGTCGTCGTAATCGGCCGGGCCCTCACAATGGCTCTGGCGATTCTCCGCGACCTCCTTTCCTCTCCGAATTCGTAAATCAGGTTGGCGAGCTCTTCTTCGTCCGCCTGATTTACCACTTGCTCGGCCGTCTCCCCAATTAGCGGATTCATCCGCATGTCTAAGGGGCCTTCCGACCGAAAACTGAATCCTCTGTGCGCCTCGTCCAGTTGCAGGCTGCTTACGCCAAAGTCCGCAAGCAAACCGTCCAGGCTTCCGGGCGCGATCACCTGCGCCGCTTCGGAAAATGCCCTCGGCTCAAACAGCACCTCTGGCATCTCGGTGGCAAGTTCGGCACGAACCTCGTCGAGCCTCGCCCTGCCCAACTGCATCGCCTTCGGGTCGCGGTCGAAGCAGATCAGCCTGCCCCTCGCGCCCAGCTTCTTTGCAATCTCCGAAGAGTGCCCTGCAAGCCCCATCGTCAAATCTGCTACGACGCAGCCAGGCCGCACATTCAGATACTTCAAAGCTTCTTCTAAAAGAACCGGCACATGCTCGGGTCTAGCCATCTCGTCGCGCCTTGTGCTGCCCCTGAGGGCCAAACTTCCAAAACCACTAGCTGTTCGTCTTCTCGGCAAACGCAGCCAGATCGCTTGCCGTCAACTCCACTGCGCCGCCGGTGCCCTGCACCTCAGCCTTGAACATCTCAGCGTTGACGACCTCAAGAAACGTCTGGGATCCAAGAACGTTCACTTCGCCAACCACTTTGGCCGTCTCGCGCAGCAGTTGAGGAATCAACAGCCTGCCCTGCGCGTCCATCTCTGCCATCTGTCCGTAATAGTTCGTCACGTCCAGAAACTTTTTGCGGACCGGGTCCATCGAGGAAAGCTTCGCTACCTGCGCCTCGATCTTTTCCCACTCCTTGAGCGGATGTATCTGTGCGCGCTTGCCATCAAGGCTGGTGATGTAGAACTGCGGCCCGTACACCTCATCAACACGACGCTTGAAGTCGGCCGGCAGCTTCAGCCTGCCTTTCTCGTCCACGCGCGTTGGGTGATTTCCGCGAAACATGACAACCTCGATACCTCTTGCCGCTCAGCTCTTCAAACCAGACCCTCCGGGGATAAAATCTACTCAAGATGTACCAGAGCTGGTCCCCTTTAGACCATTTCTAACCACTTCGCTCCACCATCCTCACGCAACACCCCCTCGCTGTAAAGCACTAAATTGCGCAAATCTGTGCATTTCCCGGAATGAAATGTGGAAAACTCAGCCTCTGGTGGACTACAAGTAGGTACCCACTACATCTTGTGTTTGCGTATTTGGTTCATACCTCGGGTGACACTTGCGGAGCCCCAAGTCATCTGGTACGCGAAAAAAAAGCGAAAACGGGCCGCAAGATATGTCTGATCTCACGCGCTGTCGCATCCCTCTTTAAAGTCTGAGGGCCGGAGCGTCTTTTCGACAGCCCCAGCCCGATAGCGCGATTCATCCTGCCGAGCGACCTTCACTCCGCCGCTGATATCTGCCACTTCCGCTTCAACACCCCGCCCATTCCCAGCAATCCGCTACCCAGCAGCAGAAGGCTCGAAGGCTCCGGAGTCGGAGCCGGCGACGAAAGCTTCGAGATCGTGAGCATGCCATTCCCAAAGACGTCGAAATAGGTTCCTACGCTCTCGACGTTGGTATGGAAATAGAGAACGTCCCCGCCAGCCTGTGAGTTGGTGATGAAGCAGGCGTCAAACCCGTTATAGCAACCATTGAGTATCGGATATGCGCTGACCGACAAAATCGACCCCTGGCTGCCCGTTCCGGTCGCCGGTATATAGGTGGTTGTGCTGGTGAGAATGGATGGAGAATCAAAAGTTGCGTCCGTCGTAGTCTGCCCGTTATTGAACACAACGTTGTACTGAAATGTGTCCGCATGGGCGACCAGGCTTGCTGAAGCTATCAAAGCGGATGCGAGCAGCAGAGAGATACGTTTCATGAACCTTCCCTTAAGTGTGAGTAATGTGCAGGTTGCAAACTCATCCAAGCAAGCAGATAGCCAAACCGATTGGCGCAGAAACCCCCAACAAAACGTCCTCCTCCTCGGCCCAAAAAGCGCTTTCATGCAAGAAATTGCATGGACGAGGGTACATTTTGAGGAATTTAACTATTGCGGTAACTGGTGCCTCAAGACACGGTTATATCTGAGCGAAGAACCCCGGGCAGTTGCTTTTGCAGTTGCTTCTTGCTTGTCATTCCCGAAGGGAATCCGCGTCTGCTGTTGCGGTTGCATTTCCATTCCATAACCGCAGGCGGAGGAATCTGCTGTTCCTCAGCCCAGCCACTACCCTGTCAAGCCCCCAAACCATCCAACCCAAACAAAACAGACAACTTCCACGTGGCGGTTAAGTTTCCGGCATCTGCTACACTTAAATCAGGGATCCGATCAGGCCGGAAGCGCTAAAACCGATGCCAATTCTGGCATTAATCTATATTTATGAAGATTTTACGGGACACCAAGGTACCCCACTCCAATAGAATCAAGACTTTAGCAAAGTACCCCCTACCATAAGCCCAATGAATGGAAGACTTTAGTACTTAAGTATGGGGGAGGGGGTACCCACTGGAAACACCTTAATCCAGGCTCTCAGCCTTCGTCCGCCGCAGCAGCCAGAGCAGGTAAGCCAGGACGGCAAGATTAATCAGCAGCAGCCCCACCCGAAACGCCGTCGGATGCCGCACCAGCTCATACAGCTCCCACGGCAGAAACATCATCGTCAGGCTGAGCGTCAGGTACTCGGCCCAGACCTTTTCCAGCACCAGGCCAATCCCCTCGGTCAGCGCAACCGCCGAGTAGCCAAACGTCGCCACGCCAATCTGCTTCAGCCGGTGCGCGTCGATCAGGTCGGCCTTATTCAACAGGATTGCCACAAATCGGCTCTCAGGGTCAAACTTGAGCGCGACCGCCAAACGCATAATCTCATCGCTGATGTCTTTGTGCAGCAGGTGCACAACACCCACTCCGATGAGGAAGAAGAGGATCGACTTGCCTAGCTTGAACAGGCCAATCAGTAGAAGCCCTCGGTCGTGCGCATGATGCTTCCTGTATGCTTTGACCCTTGCTCCGGCCAGTCTCGCTTCGCTGATAGTCCCGTTCTGCATCGAATCCAGTCTTCAGTTGACGAGCAGAGCAGGGGAATGTCAACGGCGCAAAGGTGGCAGGCCAGGATTGTCATTCCGTAAGAGTGGGGGAACTAAAAATGCCTAGCCAGCACTTGCTCCATCATCCGTGCCAGATGTGGTTTGGCTTTTTCGAGCGCAGCTTCTGCAGTTAGGCCATACTTCGCACGCAAAAAATCCACCTTGCCGTGTTCTATGAAAGCATCAGGCCAGCCGATACGCACCACAGGCGTCTGCAAGTCGAGCGAATTCAGAGTCTCCAGCACCGCTGAGCCGAACCCTCCTGCCAGCACATGATCTTCTAATGTAATCAGCAGGCGGCAGCGCCCACCGAAGTCCGCAACGCAGGCGCGGTCAATCGGTTTGGCAAAACGCGGATTTACCACGGCAGTCGAGAAGCCTTCCAAACGAAGCATCTCGGCCAGTCGAATGGCCTCAGGCAGCATCGCGCCAAGGCCGAAGATAGCAATGTCGTGGCCGTCGACGACGACTTCGGCCTTGCCGATCTCGAGCGCAACTAGCTTGTCCTTTAGCTTCACGCCTGGCCCCGTACCCCGCGGATAGCGGATAGCGCTTGGTCCCTCATGCAGCATTGCCGTGTACATCATGTCGGCCAATTCATCCTCATCCTTCGGAACCATATGGATGATATTCGGCACTCCACGCAGGTAGCTGATGTCGAACAGGCCATGGTGTGTCGGTCCGTCGTCCCCACTCAAGCCGCCGCGGTCCATGCAGAAGACGACCGGTAGATTCTGCAGACATACATCATGCACAATGGGGTCGAACGCACGCTGGAGGAACGTCGAATAAATGGCACAGAAAGGCTTGTAGCCTTTGGTCGCCATACCTGCAGCGAAGATGACTGCGTGCTCCTCGGCGATGCCCACATCGAAATAACGAGTGGGGTGGTGCGGGCGGAAGAGATCAAGCGCCGTTCCATTGGGCATGGCCGCCGTAATCGCGACAACCTTCTCGTTTGAATCCGCAAGCTTGGTCAGACTCTCGGCGAAGACCTCCGAGTAAGTCTTCTGCCCGGCTGATTTCGTCTCGCCTGTTTCAGCATCATACGGTCCCAATCCGTGGAACTTCTTCTGCTTTTCTATTGCCGGCTGGAAGCCGCGTCCCTTCTGCGTAATTGCGTGCAAGATGACAGGCTTGTTTTGCGTTTTCAGGAACTTGAAAGTTTCAATCAGAAGAGGCAAATTGTGGCCATCAATAGGGCCAAAGTAGCTGAGGCCAAACTCCTCAAACAGCATGCCCGGGCCAATCAGGCCTTTGGCTGCTTCTTCAGCTTTGCGCGCAACGTGCCGCACAGCTTTGCCACCGAACTTTTCCAGTAGTCCGGCAGCCTTATCATGCAGGCTAGAAACCGTCTGGTTAGTAACGACCTTGTGGAAGTACTCGGCTATTGCACCTACGTTCTTATCGATCGACCATGCATTATCGTTGAGCACAATGATCATGCGACGCGTCTGTGCAGCGATGTTATTGAGCGCCTCAAACGAGATGCCGTTAGTAAACGCCGCATCTCCAGCGAGCGCGATAATGTTCTCGCTACCACCTGCCAGATCACGAGCAACGGCCATGCCCAGCGCAGCACTCAACGCAGTACCTGCATGCCCTGCGCCATAGCTATCGTGCTGGCTTTCAGTGCGGAGCATGAAGCCGTTCAGTCCCCCGGGCTGGCGAATAGTGTGAAAAAGCTTTTCGCGCCCTGTGAGCAACTTATGCACATATGCCTGATGACTCACATCGAAGACAAAACTGTCCTTTGGAGTATCGAAGACATAGTGCATGGCAAGTGTTAATTCCACAACGCCCAGATTTGGCCCAATATGCCCGCCAGTCTTCGCTACGCCAACGATCAGACGCTCCCGTATCTCTTCGGCCAACGCAGTCAGTTCGGCGATGGTCAGGTTTTTTACATCAGCGGGGGAGTTGATTGTCTCAAGAATCTTGCTCATCCAGGCCTATTCCGCAGACCGCCGATTACATTCCGGACGTCTGCACGAACACCAACCGCAACGAAAAATATCCACAATGCGGCATTGATAAGTATACCAACCCGGCAACGAGACGGCAGTTGCGTGACGGAGAGAACATGCAACCGACATCACATCGGATCAGGCATAGAAGGATGCCACCGCATCGACGACAGCTTCCTGCTCGTCCTCTCTAAGCTCTGGATACATCGGCAGAGCGAGCACCTCGTCTGCGGCAGCTTCGCTCTTCGGGAAGTCCCCTCGCTTATACCCAAGATCAACAAGGCTTGTTTGCAGATGCAGTGGGACCGGATAGTAGATCTCGCTGCCAATACGCCGATCTGTGAGGTACTTGCGCAGAGCGTCACGGCGTGGAGCGCGGATGACGTATTGATGGAAGACATGAGTAGCGCGCCGATCTGTGTATGGCAAGACCACCCCTTCTGCCACATTTGCGGCAGCCAGTCCTGCCCGACTGAAGAGATCGTCATAGCGCACAGCGAGGTTACGGCGTTGCTGGTTCCAATGCGGAAGATAGCGCAGCTTCACTTCAAGAATGGCCGCCTGGATTGAGTCTAGGCGTGAGTTCCATCCGACCTCGTCGTGATAATACCGTCTCCTCATGCCATGGGAACGAAGAACTCGAGCACGCTCATCAATTGCACCTGAGAGCGTTGTGACTAGCCCTGCATCGCCCATCGCACTTAGGTTCTTGGTCGGGTAGAAGCTGAAGGCCGCTGCATCACCTAATGCCCCTGCAGGCGTGTCGTTCCAGGTCGCGCCAAACGCCTGCGCAGCATCCTCAATCAACAGAAGATGATGGCGATATTTCAATTCAGTGAAAGCATTCCAGTCTGCACATTGGCCGTAGAGATGGACAGGCAAAACCGCCTTTACTTTCTGGGTAACAGGCGCTTTCTGCAAAATATCTTCAACCGCCTCCACCGATAGGTTGAATGTCCTAGGGTCAATATCGGCAAGGATGGGCTGAGCTCCTACCCGGAGGATGGCGCTAACGGTGGCAAAAAAACTGAACGGCGTCGTTATAACCGCATCGCCCGGCCCGATATTCGCGGCAAACAACGCAAGCCAAAGAGCATCGGTACCGCTGGCGCAACCGATGGCATGAGGGGCATTGCACGCTGTCGCGGCTGCGGCTTCAAAGCTTTCAACCTGCGGTCCCAGAATGAACTGCTGCGAATCACACACAGATTCAATGGCCGCAAGCACCTCGTCGCGGATCGAAGCAAACTGGCGACTGAAGTCCAGCATCGGAATCGGGGCTGCGCTACGGACAGGCACGTCTTGCATGGTATATCGTGAAAGGCCAGAGCGGAGTGCTGCTTTTAGATGGAAAGCTGCGTCTAAGACTTAATCGAAGCGTCTAATATGAAAGATGGCTCTTCGGTAGCCTTCCAACCTGAGCTCAGGTTGATAAATCGAACGAATGGTCGTATTGTTGGAGTCTTGGCTTCAAATCGCGCTCTCTGTCGCGGACTGGAGCTGCAACTGAAGTAGATGGATTACGGCAAGACCTTTTATTTTGAAGGACTTTATTAGCTAAGGAGATCGGCACCATGGATTCAAAGCCGGCACAGAACATTCAGGACACTTTTCTCAACACCGTTAGAAAAGATAAGAGTCCGATCACGATCTACCTCGTCAGTGGAGTCAAGCTGACTGGAAAGATCCGGTCGTTCGATAAGTATTCGGTACTGCTCGAGAACAACAGCCAAGAGCAACTCATCTTCAAACATGCGATCTCGACCGTAGTGAGTGGACGTGGAGCAATGCACGTGGATGCCCGCCCGGATACGCGCGTAAATGTCTCTCATCCGATAGCGACTTCTGCGAATGCCTCGGCGCCTCAGGAAGCTACGGGGACGCAAGGCCGCTAAGCGCTTGGTCGGTGATCAAAAAAAATCAGTGCAGGCGCCCGGACGCAAACTAAGTCTGCTTTCTGCGCAGACAACAGATGTAGTGTCTGTGCAGAAAGCGAAAGCACTGCGAGCGCACGCCGAACGGGCAGTATTGGTCGCCGTCGAGTTCACTGGCGAGCGGCGCAAGCTGACCGCGATCGCAAAGCAGGCACGAAATTCTGCGAAGTTATCTGAGAGTGCGCCGAATGACGAAGCTGTTTCTTCGCAGCCTGACCTCGATCTGGACTTCTCGGCTTCCATTGCGGAGTTTGAGGAGTTAGCACGCAGTGCAGGCGCCGAAGTCGCCGCCACGCTTGTACAGAAGCGTGCCAGGCCCGATGCAGCCACACTGGTTGGTCAAGGCAAACTCGACGAGATACATGGTGTGGCGGCATCTGCCAATGCTGACCTAGTCCTCTTCGATCACGACCTAACCCCATCGCAGCTTCGCAACCTTGAGGCTAGGCTTCCCTGTCGCGTCATCGACCGCACGCAACTGATTCTGGATATCTTTGCTCGGCACGCTCGTACCCGCGAAGGTCACTTGCAGGTCGAACTGGCACAACTGGAGTATCAGTTGCCGCGACTCGCGGGCCGAGGAAAGGCGATGAGCCAATTGGGCGGCGGTATCGGCACGCGTGGTCCTGGGGAAACCAAACTCGAAACCGACCGTAGAAAGATACATCTGCGTATCGATCACGTGAAGCGGCAATTGGAGTCTGTTCGGCGTATCCGGCGACAGCAACGTCAGAGGCGAGAAGCCGTCCCGGTACCTGTCATTGCCCTCGTCGGTTACACCAATGCAGGTAAAAGCACGCTATTTAACGCGCTCACTGCGGCTGGAGTACTCGAATCATCCCGGATGTTCGCTACGCTCGACCCGAAGCTTCGTCTGCTTCATCTGCCTTCGCGCCGCAAAGTGCTGCTCTCCGATACCGTAGGCTTCATTCGCAACCTGCCGCACACTCTCGTGACGAGCTTTCGCGCGACCCTTGAAGAAGTCGAACGCGCCGAATTGCTGTTGCACGTGCGCGACGCATCGAGTCTGATGCTGGCCGAGCAGAAGGCCCAGGTCGAGCGCGTGTTGAGCGAATTGGATGTTGCAACCAAACCCGCGATCGAGGTGCTAAACAAGATTGATCTGGTGCAAGGAGAGGTGGTTGTGCCCGAAGGAGGCGCTGCAGTTTCGGCACTGAAGCAGACTGGACTCGGAGAATTACTCGCAGTCATTGACCATGCCCTAGTCGCCGATCCATTAGTCGAGGAAACCTTTCGACTGCCGCAGTCTGAAGGACGCGTGATGGCTGCCCTCGAAGCCGGAGCAGTCATTGAAGAGAAACGGTTTGAAGGCAACCTGGCATTTGTGCAGGTACGGGGACCTGCATCGCTACTGGGCCGCTATCGGCGGTTCCGGGACCGGGGACAGACGGAACAAACCAGCTCTTAACTAGCATAGGCCGCCTGAAGGGGAGCGGAGGTGGTGTCCCCATTCACGCGACCTATGTGACCCAGAAATTAGGGTCCGGGTGGTAGTTGGATTATAGCGAAAATCCCCGAAAAGTCAAAGAAAAACGGCTTAGAAGAGCCTCCTGCGATGTGTTCGGAGATCGGCCACCATCGTCCGATTATCGAAGCGCCTTTGTTTGACACTCCCGCAAACGCTTTGCTAGAACTAGACGTACCGCAGACTTCAAGCCAGATCGCACGCGCGGACGTTTCACGAAGCATTAAGATGGTGTGAGACGCTGGCGACAGGACTATCTGAACGGCTTCGGCCACCCCATTCATGGACGAGATACTGCATCAACTCGGCGAACTTGTGCTCGGCTCCGTGCCGACAATAGTTCTTTTTGTGCTGCTGACAGCAGCGTATAGCGTGCTAGTTCGACGGCCTCTCGATCGTGTGCTTGCCGAACGGCGCGCACGGACGCTTGGTGCAGTCGAACAGGCTCGTGGAGCCATGGCAACCGCCGAGGCTGAAACTTCAGCCTACGAGGAGAAACTCCGCAACGCCAAGCGCGAGATATTCGAGTCGCGTGAGCGGCGCAGGAAGCAGTGGAGTGATGAGCGAGAGGCCGCGCTCGCCGAGGTGCGCACACAGGCGCAGCAGCGTATCCAGACTGCCCGACAGGATATCGAACGCTCAACCGCCGACGCACGCTCCAGAATTGAAAGCGCCACTGGCGAGCTAAGCACGCTTGTGTTGAATGCCGTGCTTCCGGTTGAGCCCGTAGCGACGGAGGTGGCGCAGTGACCCTAAAGACGATCAAGCGCATCTTCCCGGTGCTGGTAGTGGTCACGGTTTTATTCGCGCCGGTACGAGTAACATGGGCGCAGTCGGCGCAGCTCTCTAGCGTGACCAGTAGCGACCAAAGTTCTCCAGAGGCTCAATCTCCGGACAAGAACCAGCAGGAAGAAAATGAGAATGAGGCGTACCGGCACTCAGCTGCAGTACGCGCTCTCGGCGCGAAACTCGGCTTGAACGCAGAACAGGCCGCGACTGCCTTTACGCTGATAAACTTCGCACTGCTGGTAATCGGCGTAGGCTGGGTGCTACTGAAGACCTTGCCCAAGCTCTTCCGCGACCGCAGCAAGGCAATCCAGAAGCACCTGACTGACGCGCGCACGGCAACAGCTGAAGCAAGCGCAAGACTGACGAGTGTCGAGGCGCGGCTCGCTAAACTTGACAGTCAAATTGCAGAAATGCGCACGCAGGCCGAAAAAGACTCCGCACTTGACGAGCAACGCATCAAGGCGGCAGTCGAGGACGAGAAGAAGAAGATTCTTGAAGCCGCCGAGCAGGAGATCACCTCGGCAACATCGCAGGCTAGGCGCGAACTTCAGCAGTATGCAGCCGACCTCGCTATCGATCAGGCAGCGAAAAAGCTCGTCGTCACAGCGGAAACAGACCGCCTGCTGGTGCAAAACTTCGCCCGGCGCCTGACAGGTAACGCAAAGGAAGGGCAAAACTAATGTCTGTCGTTGCTTTGCGGTATGCCCATGCGTTTGCTGACGTAACCAAATCGCGCCAGTTGGATATCCCGGCGATCGAGCAGCAACTGAATGATTTCAAGGACACGCTAGCCGGAAGCCAGGATCTGCGTGAAGTCCTGATGGATCCATCCATTGCGAGGACGCAGAAACTGAAGGTGCTGGATGCTATTGCCAAGCGGCTAGGAATGGCCTCCGAGACACGGAACTTCCTTGCGGTCATTATCGATCACCAGCGACTGTCAGACCTTGGCGACATTCTCACCGAATATCACAGGATTGCCGATGAGCAGTCCGGCACAGTCGAGGCAGAAATTACAAGTGCCCGCAATCTGAGCCCCGCTGATAAAGCGGAGTTGGAGTCCCAGGTGGAGAGATTGGCTGGCGGTCGCGTTCGTACGACCTACCGCCAGGACGCAGCACTGCTGGGTGGCGCGGTAGTGCGCATCGGATCGACGGTGTACGACGGCTCAATCCGCGCACAGTTGCAGCAGTTGAAACAAAGGCTTGTGAGCGCGTAAAGTTCCCCCGGAACGTCGCGGCAAATTTCGAGATAAAGAGAATTAGGTAGAAGGAAGACATGGCACAGATCAAGGCAGATGAGATAACAGCGCTGCTACGCGAAGAGATTGAGAACTACGAGCAGCGGATTCAGGTGGATGAAGTCGGCACAGTCATCTCGCTTGGCGACGGCATCGCACGCGTGCACGGTTTGGACAAGGTCATGGCCGGCGAACTCATCGAGTTTCCTCACGGCGTCGCCGGACTTGCAATGAACCTTGAAGAAGAGCAGGTTGGCGCCGTGCTCCTCGGTGACTACACCGAGATCCGCGAGGGCGACCAGGTAAAGCGTACGGGCCGCATCATGTCTGTCCCTGTCGGCGAAGCCCTGATTGGCCGCGTGGTCAACGCGCTCGGTCAGCCCATCGACGACAAGGGTCCGATCAATACGGACACCTACCTGCCAGTTGAGCGACTCGCTCCCGGCGTCATTGACCGTCAGTCGGTACGTGAGCCGATGGCGACCGGCATCAAGGCCATCGACACAATGATTCCAATCGGCCGAGGTCAGCGCGAGTTGCTCATCGGAGATCGTCAAACCGGCAAGACCGCAATTGCGCTCGACACTATCATCAACTCGGCCAAAAACAACCTGATCTGCATCTACTGCGCCGTCGGCCAGAAGCGGTCATCGGTTGCACAAGTCGTTCAGACCCTTGAAGAGCACGGCGCACTGGCTTATACCATCGTCGTCGCCGCGACGGCCTCCGAGCCCGCGCCAATGCAGTACCTCGCACCCTTTGCCGCAACGGCAATGGGCGAGTATTTCCGCGACAACGGCAAGCACGCGCTCGTGATCTACGACGATCTGTCGAAGCACGCAGCCAGCTACCGCGAGATCTCGCTGCTGCTCCGCCGTCCCCCAGGACGCGAGGCTTATCCAGGCGACGTTTTCTATCTGCACTCGCGCCTGCTGGAACGCTCCTCAAAACTCTCCGATAATCTCGGCGGCGGTTCTCTGACTGCACTCCCGATCATCGAGACCCAGGCGGGCGACGTCTCGGCATACATTCCGACGAATGTGATCTCGATCACAGACGGCCAGATATTCCTCGAAACTGACCTGTTCAACTCAGGCGTACGTCCGGCTGTAAACGTCGGCCTCTCAGTGTCTCGCGTCGGTTTCTCCGCTGCAATCAAGGCGACCAAACAGGTCGGCTCGACCCTGAAGCTCGACCTTGCACAATATCGCGAGTTGGCTGCATTCGCGCAGTTCGGTTCAGACCTCGACCCAGTAACACAGCGGCAGTTGAATCGCGGCAAGCGCCTCACTGAGTTGCTCAAGCAGCCACAGTTCCAGCCGCTGACAGCCGAAAAGCAAGTGGCAATCATCTTCGCCGGTACGCAAGGTCTCCTCGATGATGTTGAAGTTTCAGATCTCCGCGCTTTCGAGGATGGCTTCTATCCCTATCTCGAATCGGCTGCGCCCACTGTGCTCACGGACATCGCTACAAAGAAAGCCCTGGACGACGACATCAAGGCCCGTCTGACGACTGCGATCAAGGACTACAAGGCTGGCTTCCTGGCTGAGCGCAAGGACAAGAAAGAGGCGGCTGCAAAGTAAACCATGGCAAACGTACTCGATCTACGGCGACGCATCCGCAGCGTGAAAAACACGCGGCAGATCACGAAGGCCATGAAGATGGTATCGGCGGCCAAGCTGCGCCGCGCTCAGGAGCGCGCCATGCAGGCGCGTCCATACGCGCAGATGCTGACCAGTGTACTTGAGTCACTTGTGCGCCGGACTGATCTCTTCAACGATGCTACCGGCGACGTGATGCATCCTCTACTGGTCGAACGAGAAGAGAAGAACGTGCTCGTCGTAGTGATCGCTGGCGATAAAGGCTTTGCAGGCGCGTTCAACTCAAACATCGTGAAGGCGGCTCAGGGTTTCATAGATGAACGGCGAAAACTTGGCCAGAGCATCGACATCGAACCCATTGGGCGCAAGGCGCGCGAAACCTTCCGCAAGCGCTATCCTGCTGCCGTCTACGAGCGCAAGGAAGAGCACTACGACAACGATCTGGCAACGCACATTGAGCACATTCGCCACCGCGCTGAACCGATTGAAGTGACAGGCGACCACCCAGGACTGCTCCAGAAGATCGAGTTCGACGAGGTCGCTGAGGTCAGCCGCTCTATTGTTGAGCGCTACACAGACTCGGAGATCGACGCTGTTTACTTGGTCTATAACGAATTCAAATCCGTCATATCGCAGCGCGTCGTAGTCGAAAAGCTACTTCCCATCCGCAAGCTCGGCTCGCATGAAATTACTGCAGCCGAAGAAATGACTGAGGAGCAGAAAGAAGCTGCAGCCCGTGCGGCGCAGACCTCTGGCGTAAGCGTCACGGCGCCAGAAGAGTCCGCACTCGATGCCGAAGCACGAAAGTTCGGCACGGCTGAGGTTGACTACATCTTCGGCGCGCAACCGGAGCGGCTGTTCCGTCACCTGATGCCGCGCTACGTTACGACGCAGATCTTCCATGCGCTGCTGGAGAGCGTGGCCGCAGAGCACGCAGCGCGTATGACAGCAATGGATTCGGCCACGAACAATGCTGGAGAAATGATCGACGCGCTCTCGCTCACGATGAACCGTGTGAGACAGGCTGCGATTACGAAGGAAATTATCGAAATTGTGAGCGGCGCAGCCGCACTGTAATTACGAAAGAGACCTATGGCAGAGAACATTGGAAAAGTAATTTCGATCAGCGGGCCGGCCGTTGACGTGCAATTTGAAGAGGCGAAGATGCCTCCGATTTACCAGGCGCTGCGAATCGTCAGCGACGGCTTCGATACGCCAGAGCCTATGGACGTGGTCGTCGAAGTGCAGCAACACCTGGGCGAGGGCCGCGTGCGCTGCATCGCAATGGTCGCCACCGAAGGTCTTGTACGGGGCATGAAGGCCATTGATACCGGAGCAGGTATCTCAGTCCCTGTGGGCCGCGAGACGCTGGGCCGTGTGCTCAACGTGCTCGGCAATCCGGTCGACGAGCTCGGCCCGGTGGAAGCCAAAGTGCGGATGCCTATTCACCGCCAGGCTCCCGCGTTCGACGAGCAGTCCACCTCCGAAGAGATGTTCGAGACGGGCATCAAGGTCATCGACCTGATCCAGCCCTTTTTGAAAGGCGGAAAAATCGGTCTGTTCGGCGGAGCAGGCGTCGGCAAGACCGTCGTCATTCAGGAGCTGATCAACAACGTTGCCTCGAAGCACGGCGGCTTCTCGGTGTTCGCCGGCGTCGGCGAGCGTACTCGCGAGGGCAACGACCTGTGGCACGAGTTCCAGGAGTCGGGCGTCATCGATCCGCACGACTATAAGAAATCGAAGGCCGCGCTGATCTACGGTCAGATGACCGAGCCGCCAGGAGCGCGCCTGCGCGTGGCCCTGACCGGCCTGACCGTCGCTGAGTACTTCCGCGACGAGGAAGGCGCCGACACGCTGCTGTTCATCGACAACATCTTCCGCTTCACGCAGGCGGGTTCCGAGGTCTCGACGCTGCTCGGGCGTATGCCTTCGGCTGTCGGCTACCAGCCGAACCTGGCAACCGAGATGGGTGAGTTGCAGGAGCGCATCACCTCGACCAAGAAGGGCTCGATCACCTCGGTACAGGCCGTGTACGTTCCGGCCGACGACCTGACAGACCCAGCGCCGGCGACGACCTTCGCTCACCTGGACGCAACGACTGTGCTCTCGCGTCCGCTGTCGGAGCTCGGAATCTACCCGGCGGTCGATCCTCTGGCTTCAACCTCACGCATCCTGACTCCGCGCGTCGTTGGGCAGGAGCATTACGATGTCGCGCAGGGAGTGAAGAAGATCTTGCAGCGGTACAAGGACCTGCAGGACATCATCGCGATCCTCGGTATCGACGAGCTCTCGGAAGAGGACAAGGTGACCGTGGCGCGTGCCCGTAAGGTGCAGCGGTTCCTCTCGCAGCCGTTCCACGTGGCTGAGATCTTCACCGGAATCAAGGGGGCTTACGTGAAGGTAGAGGACACCGTGCGGAGCTTCAAGGAGATCATCGAGGGTAAGCACGACGACATCCCTGAGCAGGCCTTCTACCTGAAGGGCGGCATCGAGGACGTGCTGGCCGCGGCAGAGAAGATGAAGCAGACGGTGTGACGATGGCAGAGACGGCGACAGGCTCGGAGGTGTTGGCGGTGCGGCTGGTGACGCCGGACCGGGTGCTGCTGGATGCGACGGCGACGGCGGTGGAGTTGCCGGCGATGTCGGGGTACATCGAGGCGCTCTACGGGCACGCGCCCCTGCTCGCGGAACTCGGCGCGGGTGAGGTGCGGCTGCACGGCGGGACCTCGGGCGACCAGAAGTTCTTCGTTGCGTGGGGGTTCGTCGAGGTGCTGCCAGAGCGGGTGACGATCCTGGCGGAGACGGCCCTCCATCCGGAGGAGATCGACCTCGGGGAGGCGCAGGGGGAGTTGCAGGAGGGCGAGCGGCTCTGGCGGGAGGCTGGGGACGACGGGGACAAGTACGACGAGGCGAACGCGGTGACGCGGCAGGCGGAGGAGAAGATCGCCTCGGCTACGGGGAAGAGTACGTAGGGCATCCCCCCGTTTTTTTTGCGCAAAGTCTTCATTCGATTTGGTTTAGGCTTGGACTTTGACCTGTCGGATTGGCGTAAGTTGTTGATTTTATTTGTCTCCTCGTAGGTAATGCTGGGAAAGTCTTCATTTCAAATGAGTAAAGCCCCAAAGATGGTCTCTTTGGGGCTTTGGTCTTTTTCTATGCTGATTTAATTGTAGCAGTTTGGGAAAACTAAACCGCCACGAGGAAGTTGTTTGATTGGAATAGTTTATGGGATTTGGAGACTTGACAAGATTTTGACCCGGCCTGAGATGTCCCCCCTCTGGCGGTTGAGCGTGTACGGAACCAGAGAGACCCATTTATCCAAGCCGATCCTTCAACTTTCGAAATATCCGTCACATCTCGCTCAGTTGAGTTCCTGGGCGAGTCCGATGAGAAGCCCTTCGGGTCCGCGGATGTAGCAAAGCCGATAGGAGTCCTGATACCGGACGACTTCGCCTACGAGCTGTGCGCCGCGCTTGCACAGCCTGCCAAGCGTCTCGTCGATGTCGTCCACGGCGAACATGACGCGGAGGTAGCCCAGGGCATTTACTGGGGCGTTGCGGTGGTCCGCGACGATAGGCGGGGTGAGGAAGCGGGAGAGTTCGAGGCGGCTGTGGCCGTCGGGTGTGCGCATCATTGCGATCTCGACGCGCTGGCCGGCAAGTCCGGTGACACGGCCTGCCCATTCTCCTTCGATTGTGGTTCGGCCTTCGAGATCAAGGCCGAGCTCGCGGAAGAAATCAATCGTCTCTTCGAGGTTATCGACGACGATTCCTACGTTATCCATCCGTTTGAGCGCCATGCGTTGACTGTACAAGATGGCGCCTGGATGCAACAACGGACGCTTGGCAATGGCGAAGCGAAAGCCGTACCTCAGGGGCCCGGTTCGAGCTTCGCTCGAATAGCCCACTCATGCCGCGATGAAACCGCGGCATGAGTGGGGCACCCAGCGTAGTTTGTTCAATGCACGGAATCAGTTGTGGGGTTCGGCGTTCCAGTGGTTTACTTCGCGGACCCAGATGTTGCGGAAGCTGATGGGTTCGCTCTTGTCGCCGTGGGCTTGTAGTTTGATGGGCGCGGTGTCGTAGGCTTTGTAGAACGGTTGGCCGATGTAGAGTGTCTGGCCTTTGAGTTGGAAGTGGTCGTCGACCAATACGCCGTTTTCGAAGACGGTGGCGTAGGCGGGAGTCTTCAGGGTGCCGTCGGGGTTGAAGCGGGGCGCGGTCCAGATGATGTCGTAGCTCGACCACTCGCCGGGCTTGCGGGCGGCGTTGGCCAGCGGGGTGGACTGCTTGTAGAGGCTGCCTAACATGCCGTTGGTGTAGGTCTCGTTGTTGTAGCTGTCCAGGATCTGTAGCTCGTATCCTGCGTCGCCGGGGCCGGTGGAGGCGAGGAAGACGCCGCTGTTGCCGCGGGCCTGGCCTTTGCCTTCGATGCTGGCGGGAATCTTCCACTCCAGATGAAGCTGGTAGTCCTTGAATTTCTGTCGGGTCTCGATGTTGCCGACGCCGCCCTTCTTTACGGTCATGACGCCGTCGTGGACCTCCCAGTCGGCGGGAGTCGTGCCGTCTTTGGCGGCGACCCATTGATGCGTGTCTGTGCCGTCGAAGAGGATGATTGCGTCGGAGGGTGGGTTGCCGACGGTTGCTGCTGGAGTGACTACGGGAGGGACTGGTTGGTAGAACTCGGTGGCTTCGGGCTTCGGTTTGGTGGCTCCGGGAGCTTGAGCGAGGGACTGTGCGCCCGTGATGGATGCAACTGCCAGAAGCGCTATGAGAGACAGTGCCCGATTCATCCGATTAGCATACATGGATGGTGATTTTGGTTCGTGGCGGGTGGATATCCTACTTCCCCCACCCGTCCGCAAAGTGCCCGTACGGATGGGGCACCCGAAGGTTTTGGGTTGGGGAAGTGAAAAGGATTCATGGGGTCGGCCACCCGCCTTCCCCACCCAAAGGGTTGGCCTAGGGAAGAAAAGGATTCACGGTGCGCCATCCACCATCGAGTACCATTGGTAGGCAGTGAAGTGGCAGGCAGAGAAGAAGTGCGGTAAGACACCAGCGAGTCGAAAGGAAGCCCATGGCAGCAAAGCTATTGTCCGTCCTATTTTTGTTTTGTGGCTCGCTGCTTGCCCAAAATGCGACTGTGCTCATCCACGACACCAACGGCAACCAAACAACCGGAACGATCAGCAATGGGAATTTGTACTTCCACGACAGCAAGGGCAACAGCGCGTACGGAACAATCAGGGGCGAAAGAGTCTTTCTAAGCACTGACAAAGGTGAAATCACATTTGGCACAATCAGGGACGGGAATGTGTTTTTGACAGACCCAAAAGGGATCACCACTGGCACAATCCAGAATGGAAATATCTTTCTAAACAATAGTGATGGAAGCATCACAACTGGTTCTTATGATAAGAATGGCAACGTCCTCACATCGACAAGCCCTTCCGCCCAGGAACAACAGCAAAATCTCGAACAACAGCAACTAAGACGACAGCAAAACTACGAGGCTGGTGCTACAGTTGGGCAAGCTATCGGCAATGATATCGCCGGTGCTGTCGCGAATCATCGGATCAATTCGTTTTGCAAGGCAAATCCAACTGCAACCTATCTCACCTCTGACGGCATACATATAGATTGTCCGAAATCCACCTTCAACAGTTGGGAACAGGAGCAGATCGATGCGTTTTGTGCTGATAATCCCGGTAAAGGTATCGGATTTGGAAAGCACATGGTTAACTGTGTTACGCCCCCAAGTTCTCCAAACCTAAAGTGGGCGACTTGGGCACTGAAGCAGTGGAGATGGGACTACATGCATCAGCACAATAAAGATGTGATTGCTGCGGCTCTTACTAGCGATCAGCTAAGTGCAAATTGGGAATACTGGAGAGTGAAATATTGCACTCTCGCACCTTCTGGCGCGACGTACACAGATCTGAACGGCAAGAAGCGAAGCTGCAATTGACTTTCACCCCGACACTTCTTCGACAGCAGAAATCCGCGAATGATCCCACGTGAAATTGGTCCAATCAGGGCAAAGCCCCTGCCCTTAAGCAAGATGGAGTTTTCAGCGAGCGTTGAGAATTGGTAGAGAAGCGGGTTTCTCCGCTGCGCAATGGACGGTGAAGCTGTCCATTGCTCCGGTCGAAATGACAAGTCTGTGGGTACATGGACAAACAGCAGATTCCTTCGCTTCGCTACGGAATGGAAATGCAAAAGCAGCGGCTTTGTGAAGTTTCGTGTCAGTGACAGAGCACCCGGATTTGTTCCAGACTGGTTAGGATTTCTTCTTTGGCTTGGCTGCGGATTTTTTCGCGGCGGGTTTGGCTGCGGGTTTAGCGACAGTTTTCGCGGGAGTCTTTGCTGCTGGCTTTGGTGCGGGTTTCGCAGCTGGAGCTTTCGCTGCGGGCTTTGCTGGTGGTGCTTTCGGCGCTGGCTTTGCCGGGGTGGATTTTGTTGCGGCTTTTGCTGGTGGGGCTTCGTGCTGTTCCTGGGCGGCGGCTTCGGCGGCCTGGCGGAGAGAGTGGATGACTACGCGCAGCATCTCCTCTTCTGGTGCGGGCTTGCCGGTCCAGATTTCGAATTGGCGGGCGCCCTGCTGCACGAACATCTCGACACCGGTGATGATGGGGATGTTCATCTGGCGGGCCATGCGGATGAGTGGGGTGTCCAGCGGGTTGTAGACGAGGTCGAAGACCAGGCGGGTGTTGAGGTCCTTGGCTTCGAGGATCGGCGCGTGCTTCTGGCCTGCCATGCCGACTGGGGTCGAGTTGATGATGACGTCGAAGTTGGTCTTGGCGATGGCGTCTTTTTTGATGGAATGCGAGCCGGACTGGCGGGCGAGCTTGTGCGCGGTCTCGGGCGTGCGGTTGTAGATGAAGACGTCCGCGCCTTTGTCGCGCAGGCCGAAGACGGCGGCGCGGCCTGCTCCACCGGCGCCGAGGACGAGCACCTTCGCGTCGCGCAGGGACATGCGCTTTTCGAGCGGGCCGATGATGCCGGCGACGTCCGTGTTGAAGCCGTAGAGGTTGCCGTCCTGCGCGCGGAGGACGGTGTTGCAGGCGCCGATCTTGGCCGAGAGCGGGTCGGTGCGCTCGAGGTGCTCCATGATCTCCTGCTTGAAGGGCATGGTGACGCTGAGGCCCTGGATGGGGATCTCATGGACGAGCTTGATGAGGTCGGAGACCTTGGTGGCCTGGAGCGCGAGGTAGACGGCGTTGACGGTCTCGCGGCGGAAGGCTGTGTTCATCATGACGGGCGAGAGCGAGCTGCGGATGGGGTTGCCGACGACGCCGTAGACCTTGGTGGCCGCGTCAACCTGGTCGATGCGGTAGGTTTCGATGAGGGTGCGGGCGGCGATCTGGCCGGGGCCGGTCTCTTCGCCGGCGGTGGCGGCGGCGAAGGTGAAGGCGCTGCCGGCGCGCAGGCCGAGTACGCGCGAGATGATGCCCATGTCGCCCATGCAGATGCCGACGATCTTCGAGTGGTCTTCCATGCGCTCGATGAAGCGCATGAGGGTGACGTTGTCGGAGAGTGACTTGGCCGTGGGAACGATCTTGTAGAAGTCGGGCTGGTAGACGGCCATGCGCTTGTAGATGCCGTCGAGGTCTTTGGTCGCGTTGAAGTCGTGGTGGCTGATGATGATGGCGATGCCGGTGTCGCGGAGCTTCTGGATGTCGGCTTTCTTGAGAGACTCGGCGGACTCGAGCTCGAGGTCGACGAGATGGAAGCCGGAGGTGGCCGCCTTGATGAGAATTTCGAGCTCGGCGGGGATCGAGCCGGCGAACTTGCCTCCGTTGGCTTTGCGTCGACAGGTTGCGATGCCGGTGGCGGCGGTGTTTTCCTCGAAGAAGTGCTTGATTTTGGACAGCGCCGCGAGCGGGTTTTCGAGGTAGTCGAGGCGGAACTCGATAAACGGGTTCTCTTTGACGGCAAGTGCTGCTTTTTCAAGCATTTCGGCGGGGGTCGAGCCGGTGATGGCGACGCAGATCTTGCCGATGCGGGAGCGGAGAAGTTGTTGAGTAATAGCGGGCACGTTCTCTCTCATGTCTACAATCGGGGTATCTTACAGGCGTATGGAGTATGATGCAAATTTTGTTGAAAATAAAAGATTTCTGCGGAGACGTGTGCCGCCAAATCTGATTTTCTGCCTGCCTTGTGCTTCACTTACAGCCTGATTGTAGACGGTTGGGACGAGGAAATGTTATCGGTTCGGGCTTTAGAATGAGGAGATTATGGTGGAGCTGGTGCAGATTGAGGGTTGGAAGCAGTGGCCGTGGCTGCGGCATGGGTTTTCGACGCGAAGGGGTGGCGTTTCAACGATTTATGAGCGGCCGGGCGACTTGAACCTGGGCTGGACGAAGGAGGATGATCCGGCGCTGGTGGCGGAGAATCGGCGAAGGTTCTTTGAGTCGGTTTGCGGCACGAATGCTGCCGGGCAGATGGTGACGGTGCGGCAGGTGCACTCGGCTACGGTGCGGGTGTTGCGGGGGGACGAGTCGCCGCTTGAGACGCCTGAGGGGAAGGCTGTGCTGGAGGGTGACGGGTTGATGACTGCTGTCCCGGGTTTGATGCTGGCGGTGGGGACGGCGGACTGTGTTCCGGTGCTGGTGGTGGATACGCGGCTGCGGGTGGTGGCTGCGCTTCATGCGGGATGGCGCGGGACGGCGGCGGGGATCACGGAAGCCGGTGTGGCGCAGATGCGCGAGGAGTACGGCTCGCGGGTCGAGGATATGGTGGCTGCGGTGGGGCCCTCGATTGGGGCTTGTTGCTATGCGGTGGGTGAGGAGGTGCGGGAGAAGTTTCGGGCTCGGTTTGCGTATGCGGAGGAGTTGTTCGAGGTGAGGGATTCGCAGCTTTACGTGAACCTGTGGGAGGCGAACCGACGGCAGTTGCTGGGAGCTGGGTTGACGGATGCGCAGATCAGCGTGGTGGGCGAGTGTACGGCTTGTGCGCGGGATGCTGAGGGGCTCAGATACTTTTCGCATCGTGGGGAACGTGGAGTTGCGGGGCGGATGCTGAGTCTGGTTGGGGTGGTGTCGTAGCTTGCTGCGCGACGCTTGGCAAAGAGCAACCGATTGAAATAGATTGTTGGCTTACTTGTGAATGACCCTGATGGATGGCTCTGTCTGTCGGTTCGGGCGCACGACGTTCTGCGAATTCAATTGGGAGGAATGTGGGTGATGAAGAGGCTGTCTGCGGCTCTCACGCTGTTGCTTGCGTTGTATCTCACTGTCTCTGGAGTGTCGGGCTTTGGGCAGGAGAAGATGCTGGCGCCGACTCCGCCGATGGGATGGAGCACGTGGAACCACTTTCATCATGCGATCTCGGATGCGCTGGTGCGGGCGCAGACGGATGCGATGGTGTCGAGCGGCATGAAGGATGCCGGATATGTGTATGTGAACATCGATGGCGGGTGGGAGGGTGAGCGCGATGCGAATGGCGTGCTGCATCCGACGAGCGCGTTTCCGGACATGAAGGCGCTGGGAGACTACATCCACTCGAAGGGGCTGAAGTTTGGCTTGTACACGGGGCCGGGGCCGCGGACGTGCGCGGGTGCTGTAGCCAGCTATGGGCACGAGGAGCAGGATGCGAAGATGTTCGCGTCGTGGGGCGTGGATTTTCTGAAGTACGACCTGTGCAGCTATCGCGAGATCATGAAGGCGCAGTCGGGCGGGGATATTGCGAAGTCGGATGATCTGATGAAGGCGGCCTACGAGAAGATGCATCGGGCACTGTTGGCGACGGGGCGGCCGATCGTCTTCAGCATGTGCCAGTACGGGCTGGGGTCGGTGTGGGAGTGGGGGCCCGGGGTGGGCGGCAATCTGTGGAGGACGAGCGGCGACATCAGCGATTCGTATGGGCGGATGACGTCGATTGGATTTCGTGAGGCGGGGTTGTCGAAGTACGCCGGGCCGAACCATTGGAACGATCCAGACTTTCTAGAGGTGGGCAATGGCGGGATGAGTCCGGATGAGGAGCGCACGCACTTCAGTTTGTGGGCGATGCTGGCTGCGCCGTTGATTGCGGGCAATGATCTGACCCAGATGAGCGAGGAGACGCGGAGCATTCTGCTGAACAAGGAAGTGATTGCGGTGGACCAGGACCCGCTGGGCAAGGCGGGAGATCGCGCCTATGCCGAAGGTCCGCTGGAGGTGTGGGCGCGGCCTTTAGCAGGCGGCGATATGGCGGTGGCGATGTTCAACCGGCTGAATGGGACGGTGAGGATTACGCTGCGTTTGCCGGATGTTGGATGGAAGGGAGCGGCGGCGGCGCGTGATCTGTGGACGCATAAAGATATTGGCGTGCTGCGCGGGAGTTACACGGTTGCGGTTCCGCGACATGGAGTGGTGATGCTGCGGTTGAGCAGGGCGCAGTAGTCTCGGCCGGTAAACCCACGTCTCAACTGCGAGACGTGGGGCACCCGCTTAGAGCATTTTCTTTATTTGGTTTGGTTGCATCTATAAGTCGCGCTTTCAGCGCTCACTCACCATCGCCCAGGATCCCTAGGGCTTCGCCCTAGGCTGGTATGAAACGGGCCTTTGGCCCTGAAGGCTTCGGCAAATGAACCCACGTCTCAAAAGCGAGACGTGGGCAGCCGCTTTGTTGGAACAAGGAGTGGATTGCGTCCCCACCCAGTTGCGTCGGTTGCTGTCACTCGGCGGCGGAGGCGCTGGTGACGCCCTGGACGCGGGTGATTGCCTGGATTGCGGTCTGGAGGGCGGCTTCGCCGTGCTCATCGACGGCGAACTGCGCGACCTGGCCGCTTCCCTGCTCGTTCTTATCGACGGTGACTCGACAGACATGCAGGTTGGCGTCGCGGAGACAGGTCAGCATCTGTTCGAGCGAGCAAATTTCCGGGTCGAAGACCGCGTTGACCGTCTGCTTGCGCCAATGCTGATCGAGGCGGCGTTCCCACGGGCGCAGCACGACGAGCAGGATGAGTGAGATTGCAGTGGCGACGACGGCGGGCCAGTACATGCCTCCGCCGACGGCGAGACCGATGGCGGCGACGGTCCAGATGCTGGCGGCGGTTGTCAGGCCACGGACGGTGCTGCCGGTGGCGATGATGGTGCCTGCGCCGAGAAAGCCGATGCCGGTGACGATCTGCGCGGCGATACGCGAGGGGTCGAGCGAGACGTTGGGCGTGCCGAGGATGTCGTGGAAGCCGAAGGCCGAGGCGAGCATGAACAGGCAGGACGCCATGCCGACGAGCGCGTGCGTGCGCAGGCCAGCGGAGCTTTCGTGGCGCTCGCGGTCGAGGCCGATCAGGCCGGTAAGGACCGTGGCTACGACAAGACGCTGGATGATTTCATGCAGAGGCAGCAAGAGGCAGAATCTCCTGTGACAGCTTAACGCCTTCTGCGTGCTTTGACCGCTTTTTTCACGGGCGGTACAGGATGCGCTTCATCGGGTGCAGTCGTGCCTGGCGGGAGGACGCGGCGGACGAGATTGCCTTCGAGGCGGTAGATCTTCACGATGGTCTTGCCGGGGACGATGTAGCCGGTGGTGGGATCGGGGACGACGGGCGCGGAGTCGGCGGAGAGGACGCGATAGCTGTAGGTGGGCGCGGGGCCGCTCTGGTCGGGCGTTTTGCCGTTGGGGTCGGAGGCCATCTTGACCGTGACGGGAAGGTAGCCTTCGATGTTGCGGTCGCGGTATGAGGTCTCGTAGCGATGCTTCTTGATGTTCCAGATGAAGACGCGCGCCTGGTCGAAGTCGTAGGTGAGGCCGGCGGTGTAGGGCGAGGTGACGGTGAGGTACTCGGGGATATTTTTGTTGTCGGTGGGCGCGTCGGGGTCGTTGACCGTGGTGAGGACGTAGGCGCCGACGATGCGCTGGCCTTCGGAGTAGCGGACGATGGCGTCGGGCGTGTCGACGTTCATCATGCGGCTGAGCATCCAGCCGGTGTCGCCCTTCTGGTCGCGCACGAGCCACCAGTCTTCCATGACGGACTTGGGCGGCTCAGCGGTTTTGGAGGCGGTTTTCGCGGCTTCGGTGGCTTGCATCCACGAGGGGATGGGCTTGGGTAGCGTGGCTCTCTGGAGGAGTTGGAGCTTGTCGTTTTCCTGGAGCAGGTAGAAGTGTTCGGCTTCGCGGCCCGGTGTGATGTGGAGGTAGACGTCGTCGCTGACGACGCCGGTGGCGACGGCGGGGTCGTCTTTGTGTTTCTCGCCGAGGACGAGGAATTTTTCGTAGGCGTCCTGCGTGGCGACGATCTTTTCGTCGATCCAGCCCTGCTCGCCGGTGGGCGTCTGGACGCGGATGAAGCGGCGTCCGTGCTCGAGCACCGTCAGCTTCTCACCGTTTTCGACGGTCGCGGTGCGGTTGGAGACGGCGGCGACGCGGTCGCGGAGGAAGGTCTCCTTTGCGGTGACGTAGACGTATTCGGTGGGGGGCTTGTGGAGGCGGGAGCAGCCGGAGAGCGCCATCGAGAAGAGGAGCGCTGTGGCACCGCGCAGCAGAAGAGGGCTACGCGCTGGATTGTGGGGAGCGGTTTTTGCTGAAGAAGAGATGATGGCCCGAAAACTCCACTCTGCATCGCGCGTCACGCAACCGGAGTAACGGCGATGCGTTTGAATCCTGCAACCGTGGCCTGTCTGCGAAGCATCCGGCGGCTTCGCAGGCAGGCCCATGGTTCGCTACTTGCCCAGCGTCGGCGCGGTTGCTCCGGTGCTTACGCCGTCCTGCTGCGCCTGATAGGTGATGATGGTCTTCAGCGTCTCGTATGGGACGGCCGAGATGGGCAGGAGGTGTCCGTTGACCGCCAGCATCGGCGTCTGGTCTACGCCGAGGTCCTGCGCCAGCTTGATCGAGGCGTTCACCTGGTCCTTGGTTGCCTGCGAGTTCGCGCATGCGCCGATCGCTGTTGGATCGAGGCCAGCCTGCTTGACGGCGTTGTTGAGTGTGTCGTCGGCGGTGCCTTCTGCGAGGCCGCTCTGCGTGTTGAAGACGCCGTCGGCGTAGGAGAAGAACGCGTCGTTGTTCTGCTTCTCGACGCAGTAGCCGTAGGCCGCCGCCTTGAAGGCGTAGGGATGGATCTCCGTCAGCGGGAAGGGCTGGAAGACGATGTGCGCGTTCGGGAAGTCCTTCGCCAACTGGTTCATGGTGCCCTGCGCGTCCTTGCAGTGCGGGCACTCGAGATCGGCGAACTCGACGAGCAGGAGGCTCTTGCCCGGAGCGCCGCGCCATGCGCCGTCGGCATGCTGCTCCAGCGTCTGACGGGCATCGGCGAACGGAGTCGCGCCAAACGGGATCACGGTGTCGCCCGCAATCGCGTGCTTGCCGTCAGGAGTGACGAAGAACGCCGTCGACTGCACCTTCGCGTTGGCGGACTTGTCGGAGACGAACACGATCACCTTGGCTACGTCGGGGGCCTGCGTCTTCTGGATCGCCTCCACGCGCCAGATGCGGTTCTGGTCGTAGCCCCACAGAGATTTGAGGAAGGTGTTGACGGTGTCCACCGTGGGAGACGTGGCCGTGAAGTACTTCTGGTTTACGGGAGGAAACGGGTCCTTCGGCACGGTACTCGGCTCAAGGTTCTGCAACTGCAAAGGTGGCGTCGCCTGCTTTGCCGCTGCGCCTGTACCCGCCTGGGTCTGCGCCCCGGCCACTGTTGCCACACCCAGCACTACTGCTAGGCTTGCCATCATCCACTTAGAATTCTTCAACGAATACGCCTCCGAGCCCTTGTTCGGGCCGCCTTCTCTATTAATAAACCTGCATCATCCATTAAACCTGAACTTTGACAGCAATGGGAAACCGACGTCCCATCCCGAACGACTTTGCCGTGACCTTCAACACCAGGGCGGCTTGCTGGCGCTTGTACTCGCTGCGCTCAACCAACTGTATGACCGATCGGACCAGCGTAACGTCAACTCCCTGCTCTTCGGCGATCTGCTCGGCGGACATGTACCGCTCGACGTACGCCTCCAGAATCGGGTCAAGGACCTCGTAGGGGGGCAGCGAGTCGGTGTCGCGCTGCTCGGGCCGCAGCTCTGCCGAAGGGGGCTTCTCGATGGTCGCCCATGGGATGACTTCGCCGGAGCGGTTGACGTAGCGGCTGAGCGCGTAGACGCGCGTCTTCATGACATCGCCGATGACGGCCAGTGCGCCGACCATGTCGCCGTAGAGCGTGCAGTAGCCGGTGGACATCTCGCTCTTGTTGCCTGTCGTCAGGACCAGCGCGCCAAACTTGTTCGAGAGCGCCATCAGCAGCGCGCCGCGGATTCTCGATTGCAGATTTTCTTCGGCCAGACCGAATGGCGTTCCAGCGAACAGCGTGTCCAGCACCTTGCGGTACTGCGCGAAGACATCGTGGATGGGCAGCATCTCGAAGCGGATGCCGAGGTTCTTCGCGAGATCGCGCGCGTCGTCGATGGAGCCGAGCGAGGAGTACTCGCTGGGCATGCCGACGCCGACGACGTTCTCTGCGCCCAGCGCCTCGACCGCAATCGCCGCGACCAGCGCGGAGTCGATGCCGCCGCTCAAACCGATCAGCGCCTTGGTGAATCCGCATTTGCGCACGTAGTCGCGGGTGCCGAGCACGAGCGCCTTCCAGGTCGCCTCGACCTCGTCGACAGGCGCGTCTGCCACGACCTCGGCGCCGTCTTCCGTGTCGAAGACCACGAGATCTTCGGCGAAGGCCGCGCCGCGCGCCATGACGCGCCCATCGGGCCTGAGCACGAGCGATGCGCCGTCGAAGACGAGACTGTCGTTGCCGCCGACCTGGTTGAGCATCGCGACGATCGCACCGTGACGTACGGCCAGCGCAGACAGCATGCGCTCGCGCACCTGCTGCTTGCCTTGCCAATAGGGCGAGGCCGAGATGTTCAGGATGATGCGCCGGCGCGAGGCGAGCCTCTCGGGCTGCTCGCTCCACTGCTTCATCAACACATCGACGGGATCGATCTGGTACATCTGGCGCGGCCAGAAGCCCTTGTCGTTCCAGGCGTCCTCGCAGATTGTGATGGCGAGCGGCTCCCCGGCAACGCAGGTCAGTGTCTGGTGCTCTGCCGGCTCGAAGTATCGCTGCTCGTCGAAGACGTCGTAGAACGGAAGCAGCATCTTCTGCTGCGTGAAGATGACCTTGCCTGCGGAGAGCATCACAGCCGCGTTGCGTACGCGCTTGCCTACGTGCGAGTTGGCTGGCATCACGGTGCCGCATAGGACGGCTGGCCGCCCGGGCTCTGCTGTCCAGCAGGCGATCTCGTCGACCACCTGCCCTGCACGCACCACGAATGCGTCTCTTTCAAGCAGGTCGGCAGGCGGATACCCGCACGCGGCGAGCTCTGGAAACACGACCAGATTGACGCCCAGCGCTGCTGCGCGCGATGCATATTCCAGAATCTTCTTTGTATTGCCGGAGAAGTCTCCAACGGTTGGATTAATCTGGGCGAGCGCGATCTTCACGCTTTCAGTTTACCGCCTAGGAGCCGGTGCCGCTTACCACCACGCTCACCGTGCGCGCCAGAATCCGGAGGTCCATGAGCAGGCTCCAGTTCTCGACGTACGCTGTGTCGAGTGAGATGTAGCTGTCGAACGATGGGTCCTGCCGCGCTTCCACCTGCCACAAGCCGGTGATGCCGGGTAGCACATCGAGCCGCCGCAGATGCGCCAAGTCGTACTGTTCCACCTCGTTGGCCATGGGAGGCCGCGGTCCGACAAGGCTCATGTCGCCGCGCAGGACGTTGTAGAACTGCGGCAATTCATCGAGCGAGTACTTGCGCAGAAAGCGGCCCAACCGCGTGATACGGGGGTCGTTGGCGATCTTGAAGAGAATGCCGTCACGCTCGTTCATGTGCTCGAGTTCGGCCTTGCGCCGGTCCGCGTCCTGCACCATCGTGCGGAATTTATAGCAGGTGAAGTTACGTCCTTTGCGGCCGATGCGTTGCGCCCTGTAGAAGATCGGCCCGTCGGAGTCGAACTTCACGGCAATCGCAATGGCCACCATCACCGGTGAGAGCACCGCAAGCGCAAGCGCCGAGAGCGTGGTATCCAGCGTGCGCTTCAGCAGGAATGCACCTATCGGAAAATCCTTGCGGTGGAGCGGAATCGTCGGGAACTGGCCGATGTATTCGACGGGCGCGTTCCAGGCCAGACCGTCGTACATGTCCGGCACCACACGCACGTCAATTCCAGCGGTGCGCGCCTCCTCCACCATCTTGATCACCAGCTTCTTTTCTGCCGGGACGGAGAAAAAGATCTCATCGACGAAGAGTGAGCGGGCCAGCGAGAGGCAGTTGCGCACATCACCGACGACGTCGGCATCGCCCGACTCCGCCTCGCGCTCCGTCAGCGCGACAAAGCCCTTGAAGCGGAACCCGAGATGCTGGAGCGACTCAAGGTGGTTCCTGAGAGCGTAGCCCACGCGGCCCGCGCCGACGATGAGCACATTGCGCGTCTCCATGCCTGCGCGGAAGCGACGGTACGCCAACGACCGCCACAGTGCGCGACGCATGCAGAGCAGAAGCGTCGAAAGCACGACGACCAGAATGACGACCACGCGCGAGACAAACTCGCCGCTTGAAAGATAAAGAGTCCCACATAGCAGCAAGCCCGAGGTAAGCGCCGCCTGAATGGTCATGCGCTGCTCGTGCAGACCGCTGCGATTCTGAATAGGCCCGTAGAGGCCATAGGAACGAGTAAAGAAGATGAGGCACACCGCAAACCAGGCTACGTAGAAAAAGAGCAGGTGCGGCGTTGACTGGATCAGATGGGGGACGACGTAGATCGTGGGGACTTCAGCAGGAAGGACCGTGCGAAGCCGCAGGGCCAGGATGGCGGCAACAACGACAGTGAGAATATCCAGCGACGCCCATACCAGGCTGGTAACCGAGGGCCGACGAAACAGCCCATCGCTACGGCTGGCTGTACGCCTTCCGGCAGCGGTATGCGCTCGTCCTGAAACGATTACTTGTTGCAAGTAATCTGGTGTCGCCATGAGCGAACGGCCTCTCTACACAAATTCCATTGGCATCACAGACGGTAGGATGCAGGAAGTCTGCAAAGCTGACCCTATCCATTCAAAATTTACATTGCTGCAATTACTGGACACGCTTTGGGGAATTTAGTTTCCGAAGTTCTCTTTTGACTCGGGGAGGCGGTGTCTTCAGAAACCGTTTCTATTAACTGCAAGAAAGAATACGCATCACAACTTTACCATGACAACTGCGCGTTCACGATGAGGCAAACGGCGTACCAAACTACTAATCCCGGCTGCAAGACTCGTTCCACTTTTGGGTGATGCGGGTCAGGCAGGCATGACCAGCTCGTCGAGCGTGAGAAACTCCTGGACGGTCGGGTCGTCCGACCGCTCCATCTCCTCCATGGTGCCGAAAAAGACTGCCTTGCCTCCGCTCAAGAAGACGACGCGATCGGCCAGCTTCTTCGCCAGCCGCATATCGTGGGTGACGACGATGCTGGTCAGGTGAAGCTGCTGCTTCAGCCGCTCAATCAGGTTGCCCAGCAGATGCGCCATCAGTGGATCGACCATCGTCGTCGGCTCGTCGTAGAGCACGGCTTCGGGCTGGGCCGCCAATGCTCGCGCGATGGCGACTGAGCGCTTCATGCCGGTGGAAAGGTCCGATGGCAGCAGGTGATCCATGCCCGCCACGCCAACCATCTCCAGCAAACCCTTGACTACCTTGAGGATCTGGTCTTCCTCCATATCGCCCCGCTCGCGCATGGGAAAGGCTACGTTCTCGCCCACCGTGATCGAGTCGAACAGCGCGCCGTTCTGGAAGACCATTGTGACCTTGCGGCGCACCTCTTGCAGCTCTTTCTCGGTGTAGC
Source organism: Edaphobacter acidisoli (assembly GCF_014642855.1). NCBI lineage: Bacteria > Pseudomonadati > Acidobacteriota > Terriglobia > Terriglobales > Acidobacteriaceae > Edaphobacter > Edaphobacter acidisoli. The sequence continues at coordinate 2,063,000 of NZ_BMJB01000001.1, forward strand.
CGCAAATGTTTTCACCTGCGACGCGGATTACGCCGCTATCCGGCTTCAGAAAGCCCATGATCATCTGCAACGAAACGGACTTGCCCACGCCGCTGCGGCCCAGGATGCAGAGCGTCTCGCCGGGGTTGACGCAGAAGCTGACATCTTCGAGAACCACGAAGCCGCCAAACGACTTCGAGACGTGGTCGAAGGAGATATAAGAACCAGGCTTGTTACGAACGTCCGGCACAGCCTCGACAGCAGCTTCATTCTGCTGCGCGGCTTGCTCCATGAACTCTTCAACAACCGGCGCGACGTCGGGAGAGACCTCTTCCATCAGAGGTTCGTTCTCGTCGGGGAGCGCGCCTTCGCCGTTGTTCTGCGACTCAGCCATAGCCACAGCCTAAACCAACTTATGCGTCGAGTGCGTCGGCGTGCTCCGCTGCCTCGGCAAACTCTGCCGGTGTGTTTAGATTCGCAAACCACTTCACATTTGCAAAATCCATCACATGCACTCTTCCGGCAAGCTCGAGTGCGGGCGCTACCTTCCACCGCCCCTCGGCCAATTCGCGCCGCAGTGCCGGAAGCATTGTGCGCGAGTAGACTCCACACAGCGGCTGCAGCCGCCCGTCGGCGCGCGCAATCACTGCGGCCCAATCGCCTACCGCTGCGACTTGAAGTAGCTCGCGCAGACACTTATCCGGTACGAACGGCGCGTCCACTGGCAGGAACAGGTTCCACTCGTGCGCGCTCTGCTCCAATGCAGCGACGATCCCGCCAAGTGGCCCGCACCCCGGCGCTTCATCGGGGATGACGCGTCCATAGCGCTCAAGTTCGGGCTTGCCGCCAGCGATGGCGACCTCGTCACAGACTGTGCGCAGCTTGCCAAGACACCGCTCCACCAGGGTCAGTCCGCCGAGCTGCAAGATGGCCTTGTCCTGTCCCATGCGCGTGCTGCGGCCGCCTGCCAGGACAAAGCCCGCGGCCTTCACCGGAGGGTTGGCTTCCACAGTCATCAGGCCCCCACGGCGCCGAAGAACCGCACGATTGACTCGATGCCGCGGTGGAAGTTCGCCAGATGGAATTTTTCGTTGGGGGCGTGGAGGTTGTCGTCCGGCAGACCAAAGCCCATCATCACGGTCGGCACCTTCAGCTCGCGCTCGAAGTCGCCGACGATCGGGATTGATCCGCCGCCGCGCACGAAGACGGTCTCTTTGCCGAAGACCTCGCGCATGGCCTCGGTCGCCGCGCGAATGAAGGCGTTATCAGTGCTTACGACAATCGGGTCGCCCGAGTGGATCAGCCGCACGTCGAGCACGATTCCCTTCGGGCAGATCGACTCCACGTATGCCTTGAACTGCGCGAAGGCTTCAGCGGGCGTCATGTCGGGCACCAGTCTCATGCTTGCCTTGGCCAAAGCGCGCGCAGGAATCACCGTCTTTGCGCCCGCGCCGGTGAAGCCGCCGGGCATTCCGTGCACGTCGAGCGTGGGCCGCGCCCAGGTGCGTTCGAGCACGCTGTAGCCCGGCTCGCCTGTCAGTGAGGACGAGCCTACCTCTGTCTCGCGGTAGTGCTCCTCGTCAAACGGCAGCGCCTTCCACGCCTTCAGCTCGGCGTCGGTGGGCTTCTGCACCTTGTCGTAGAAGCCTGGGATCAAGATTTTTCCGTCGGCGTCTTTGAGCTTCGCAATGATCTGCGCCAGCGCGACGAATGGGTTCGGCGCGGCGCCGCCGTACATGCCGGAGTGCAGATCGGTGCGCGCTCCGCGAGCTTCGATCTCCGTGTAGATCATGCCGCGCAGGCCTACGCAGAGTGTCGGCAGCTCTGGCGCGAACATCTCCGTGTCTGAGACCAGCGCCACGTCGGCCTTCAACTGGTCGCCGTGCTCGCGCACGAATTGGGCGATGCCCTCGCCGCCAACCTCTTCCTCGCCTTCGACGATTACCCTGACGTTGACCGGCAGCTTTCCGCCGCCAGCGGACATCAACGACTCCAGCGCCTTCACGTGCATCCACATCTGGCCTTTGTCGTCGACTGCGCCGCGCGCGTAGAGATTGCCGTCGCGCTCCTCGGGCTCGAATGGCGGCGACTTCCACTCGTCGAGCGGATCGGGCGGCTGCACATCGTAGTGGCCGTAGCAGAGCACCGTCGGCTTTGGCTTTCCATCAGCCGCGGGCGCTGCGTGAAGCCAGTCCGCATAGACCAGCGGATGTCCGTCGGGATGCTCCTTCGTCTCGGTCTCTATGAGACGGACGTTCTCCATCCCGATACGGCGCAGCTCCGCCGCGACAAACTCCGCCGCGCGGCGCACATCGCCAGCATGCTCGGGCAGGGTCGAGACGGAGGGTATCCGCAGCAGCGACTTCAGTTCGTCGACAAACCTCGCCCGGTTCTTCTGAGCAAACCCAACCGCCGCCTGGACCACATCTGCCACCGCCTACCCCCATTCGCTCTCCTCATGCGAGGAAACCACAAGTATAAGCAACCTCTCTGGCGAAGCCCACAATGGGAAATTTGCCCTGAGAAAAATCATTCGCTTCTATCATTTGGAAGTCGCATCTAAAACGTATAAGGAGTACACTTCTGCCGCACGGAGGGCAAGCCGATGAGCACCTTTCTCCAGGACGGCACCATGGTCGACAAGCTGGCGCAATTCGACCTGAACGATGAAATGGCCGAAGCGGAACGCCATCAACCGTGGCCTGCCGGACTTTATTCCAAGACGCTGTTTAAAAAGCATGACTTTCGCGTCGTGCTTATCTCCATGCAGAACTCGGCGCACATGAAGGAGCACCACGCCGACGGCACCATCTCCATCCAGGTACTTAAAGGCAAGCTGCGCGTCTCGGTGAACGGTAAGCCGCATGAGCTTCCTGTTGGCAGCCTCTTCACGCTCGGCTCGTCCATCCGACACAATGTGGACGCCATTGGCGATTCGTCATTTTTGCTGACAATCTCATGGCCGAGTGACCAGGAGCTCGCTGTCATGAAGCACCGGGGCTACGGCAGCTAATGATGGCCTGACTGAAGTTATCTCCATCTCTTCGCGCAAATGCATCTAATGTTTGCCGAAGAGGAATGGACATGTCTCTACACATCAAGCGCGTCTACGATGAGCCCGCGAAGTCTGACGGTACACGTATCCTTGTCGACCGGCTCTGGCCGCGCGGACTCAGTAAAGAGAACGCGCACGTCGATCTCTGGCTCAAAGACGTGGCCCCGAGCGACGAGCTTCGCAAATGGTTCGGGCACGAGCCCGCTCGCTGGCCTGAGTTCCGCGCCCGCTACCGCGCCGAGATCAAAAAGAACCCTGCACAGATCGCGCTGCTGCGCCAGGCAATTGGCAAAGGCCCGGCCACGCTCGTTTATGGCGCGAAGGATGAACAACATAATCAGGCTGTTGTCCTGTATGAATTCCTGACCCGCAATGGCCTGCCAAACGCAGCCGATTGAACTGATCGTTCAAGGAATCGAATCCGCCGCGCTATCGAAGCATCTATTTCTACGTCCCATAGCAAGCACCAGAGACCCCTATGAACTTAAGAGCTGCAGCTCTTTACTCCGCATCTTTATCGCTCTTGTCCTTTATCTTCTGTGGACTGTTGCACGCGCAAAGTTCCTCGTTGCCCGATGCGCCGCAATCGGCTGCGTCGAGAGGCCAGAACGCGGCTGCGAATACCGACTCAACTGCGCCTGCCGATCAGATGAAGCAGACGAAACGCATTCTGGGTATCGTCCCGAACTTTCGCGCAGTCAGCACGGATGAGAAGCTTCCGCCGCAATCGGTGAAAGACAAGTTCGTCACCGCTTCACAAGACAGCTTCGACTACTCCTCGCTCTTTCTTCCTGCTGTGCTGTCAGCTTACGGGCAGGCCAGAAATTCGACGCCGGAGTTTCACCAGGGGGCCGCGGGTTATGGCCGCTACTACTGGCACTCCTTCGTTGATCAGACCAGCGAAAACTACTTCGTAGAATTCATTGGCCCCGCGCTGACCCATCAAGATTCGCGCTATTACACGCTTGGCCGCGGCGGCTTTCTGAAGCGGGCGGGCTACTCGCTCAGCCGCGCCGTCATCACCAGAACAGACTCGGGCGGCTCCACGTTCAACGCGAGCGAAGTCATCGGCGCCGGGGCTGCCGCGGGCCTGTCGAGCCTGTACTATCCATCGAAAGAGCGCAGCTTCGGCAACACCGCCACCCTGTGGGGCACCAGCGTCGGCATCGATGCGGGGACCTTCATGTTTAAAGAGTTCTGGCCCGACATTAATCGCAAATTCTTCCACCAGAAATATTAGGAGTTGTTGGGCAGCGAGAGAACTCGCCAATCAGAAAATAGTTTCCCAACAGAAACATACGGTGCTACCCTACCGCCATGCGCCGCCTGCATCTCTCACTCTTCATCCTGATCGCCGCTTCTCTTGCTGCCTCCGCGCTTGCGCAAAGCTCTCTTGCGCCGCCGCCTACTCCGCGCCAGACCTCGGTTGCACCATCTGTGCCGCTCAACCCTGCGCTGCCCACCGTCTTTGTCGTCGGCGACTCTACGGCGCGCAACCAGGCTGACCTTGGTTGGGGCGACCACTTCAGCCACTACTTCGACACCACACGCATCAACGTCGCCAACCGCGCACGCGCCGGCCGCTCCAGCCGCACCTTCATCACCGAAGGCTCGTGGGACCGCGTGCTGGCCGAGATGAAGCGCGGCGACTACGTTCTGATCCAGATGGGCCACAACGACGGCGGCGCGCTCGATGGCCCGAAGGCACGCGGCTCGCTCAAAGGTCTCGGCGACGAGACCAAAGACGTCACTCTGCCCGACGGCCGCACCGAAACCGTCCACACCTATGGCTGGTACATCCGCAAGTACATCGCCGACACGCGCGCAAAGGGAGCTACGCCGATCCTGCTCTCGCTGACTATCCGCAATATCTGGAAGACCGGCGCAGACGGCAAGCAGCACATCGAGCGCGACATGGGCTACGACGCGGACCTCAAACAACTCGCCACAGACGAGCACGTCGCCTTCGTCGACATGGCCACGGTTGAGGCAGACCGCCTTGAAGCGGCAGGTCCAGAGAAGACCGCGCTGCTCTTCCCGATCGACCACACCCACACCAGCGCCGAGGGCGCGGAGCTGAACGCGGAGTCCGTAGCCATTGCCCTGCGCAACGCCCACTCTCCACTTGCGGCGTATCTGAAGCGCCCGTAAGCTCTTCGCTCTGAGCCGCATAAGGCTGCGTTCGCTTGCGATATAATCGTGATATTGAGCCCCGGCAGTACGCCGTCCACATCCAGCGGTGGAGGCCGAGCCGAGGGCTTTATTGCTGAAAGCGGAATTCATCGCGCCTGGCGTCAAGGAAACCAGTTTTGATAAAGAACCCCTTCCACAAAATCTTCGGCACCCCCAACGACCGCCTCGTCAAGCGGATGCTGCCGACCGTCAAGAAGATCAACGATCTTGAGCCTGCGATGCAGGCGCTTTCTGACGACGAGCTCCGCGCCAAGACGGCCGAGTTCCGCCAGCGCATTGCCGACGCCGTCGCCCGCGAGAACATCAATCCCGAAGAAGAGAATGCCGCGCAGATCCGTATCGACGCGGAAAAGGCCGCGCTCGATGCCATCCTGCCCGAGGCCTTCGCGGTCGTGCGCGAGGCAGGACGGCGCACCGTCGGCATGAGGCACTTCGACGTGCAGATGATCGGCGGCATCGTCCTGCACGGCGGCCGCATCGCCGAGATGAAGACCGGCGAAGGCAAAACGCTCGTCGCCACGCTTCCCTGCTACCTCAACGCGCTCGCCGGGCGCGGCGTCCACGTCGTCACGGTCAACGACTATCTGGCCAAGCGCGACGCTGAGTGGATGGGCAAGATCCACGGCTTCCTCGGCCTTACCGTCGGCGTCATCGTGCACGACCTCTCCGACGAGCAGCGCCGCGAGGCCTACGGCTCCGACATCACCTACGGCACGAACAACGAGTTCGGCTTCGATTATCTGCGCGACAACATGAAGTTCGAGATCAAGGACCAAGTCCAGCGCGGACACTACTTCTGCATCGTTGACGAAGTCGACTCCATCCTCATCGACGAAGCCCGCACACCGCTCATCATCTCCGGCCCGACAGACCAGACGACCGACAAATACTCGCGCGTCAACGTCATCATTCCGAACCTCGAAGCCGGCGAACTGATCGAGACCATCGACACCAAGACCTGGTCCGGCGACTATGTCGTCGACGAGAAGGCCCGCGCCATTACCATCACCGACGAGGGATGGGAGAAGGTCGAAAAGCTGCTCGGCATCGGCAACGTCGCCGACCCCGAGAACTGGGACCTGAAGCACCACGTCGAAGTCGCCGTCAAGGCGCATGCACTCTACAAGCGCGACGTCGAGTACGTGGTCAAAGACGGCGAGGTCATCATCGTCGACGAGTTCACGGGCCGCCTGATGCCGGGCCGCCGCTGGTCTGATGGCCTTCACCAGGCCGTTGAAGCCAAGGAAGGCGTCACGATCCGCAAGGAAGACCAGACGCTGGCGACGATCACCTTCCAGAACTACTTCCGCATGTACAAAAAACTCAGCGGCATGACCGGTACAGCCGAGACTGAAGCCGCCGAGTTTGGAAGCATCTACAGGCTCGACATCGTCGTCATCCCGACCAACCGCAAGCTGCTGCGTATCGAAAACGCCGATGTCGTCTACCGCACCTCCAAGGAAAAGTACTTCGCGGTGGCCGACGAGATCGCAAAGTACCATGCCCAGAAGCAGCCGGTACTGGTCGGTACCACGAGTATCGAAAAATCCGAGCTGCTCTCGGAGATTCTCAAGCGCAAGGGCGTCCGCCACGTTGTGCTGAACGCGAAGTTCCACGAGAAAGAAGCCGAGATCGTCGCGCAGGCAGGGCGTCTCGGCATGGTCACCATTGCGACCAACATGGCAGGCCGCGGTACCGACATTCTGCTCGGCGGCAACTCGGAGTTCATGGCCCGCCAGGAGCTGGTGAAGAAGGCGCAGGCCCGTGCGGTCTCTGCCGCTGAAGGCGCGATCTCGCCCGTCGCCGGGCCCGGCATGGTGCGTTTCTACTACACCGGCCAGGAGTTTGAGACCTCGCAGGCACAGTGGGACACCACCATCAACGCGCATGAGACCGCCGCAAAGAGAGAGCGCGACGAGGTGATCGAGGCAGGCGGCCTGCACATCCTCGGCACCGAGCGCCACGAGTCGCGGCGCGTCGATAACCAGCTTCGCGGACGCGCGGGCCGTCAGGGCGACCCCGGAAGCTCGCGCTTCTTCCTCTCGCTCGAAGACGACCTGATGCGTATCTTCGCGCGCGAGTGGGTTTCGACGCTGCTCCAGCGCCTCGGCATGGAAGAGGGCGTGCCGATCGAGAGCAAGATGATCTCGAAGCGCATCGAGGGCGCGCAAAAGGCCGTCGAAATGCAGAACTTCGAGTCGCGCAAACACGTCCTCGAGTACGACGACGTGATGAACAAGCAGCGCGAAGCTGTGTATAGCCTGCGCAACCAGCTCATGGAGGGCGTCGACCAGAAGCAGCTCATCACCGACGACTATCTCTCCACCGTCATCTCCAACCCCATCGACGAGAGCGTGCCTGAAAAGGCCCACCCAGACGAGTGGAAGCTCGAAAAGCTCTTCTCCGACGTCTTTGACCTCACCGGCGTGCATCTTGAAAAGGAGATCGACACCTCGAAGATCAGCCGCCACGAGCTCGGCGAAGAGATCTTCGAGAAACTTCGGGCGCGTTACGAGATCAAGGAGCAAATCCTCGGCGCAACTACGATGCGCTACCACGAGCGCGTCGTGATGCTCTCAGTCCTCGACGGCCTCTGGAAAGACCATCTCCTCAACATGGACCACCTCAAGGAAGGCATCGGCCTGCGCGGCTATGCGCAGCAGGACCCACTCGTCGCCTACAAGAGGGAGTCCTTCGACATGTTCGAGGACATGATGATGCGCTTCCAGGAAGACACCGTGCGCCACCTCTTCCGGATGCAGATCATCGGCCCCGACGGCCAGCCTATCGAGTCTGCCGAGCAGCTTGCCGTTGCCCAGGCGCACTCGCAGGCGCAGCGCGCGCTGCAGGAGGCCGCAGCATCGGGCCATGCAAGCTCCGCAGTTGCCACGCAAGCTCCGCCTGTATCGAACCGTGCTCCCTCAACCACCATTGATGCTCTTGAGCGCGAGTTCCATCGTAAAAAGGAGCGCGAGCTGGAACTTGCCCGCGCCGCCAGTACCAACGCCGAGCCCAAAGCCAACACTCCTCGCCGTGCCGGAGAAAAAGTCGGCCGCAACGACAAGTGCCCCTGCGGCTCAGGCAAAAAATACAAGCAGTGCCACGGCGCTGAAGCTTAGGCGTCACTGCTCTTTATTGATTTTTATATAAGTGAAGAGGCGCAGGAGTCTGCGCCTCTTTCTTTGCTTTCCGTGCAGAATCGTGCGTGATGGAATCAAGAGAACTATTTCTCCAGATCGTCGAGCAGCAGCTTCGCCTTGGTTGCCAGAGTCATCGCACCCTCGGCATCGCCTGAGTTCAACGCGTCCTGCGCCTGCTTCTGAAAGTTGCGTACTGTGCCGATCTCGCCCTTCTGCTCTTCAGCGCGCTGGGTTGGCAGAGCGGCCAGCCGTCGCTCATTCGATGCGATCAGATTCGTCGCCTCCTGCCTGGCCTGCGGGTTCGAGGCCCCGCCTGCTGTCAGCGAGCCAATCGCCGCAGCCTCTGCTTGTGGCGAGGGCGTGACAACTGCGGGCTCTTCCGCCTTGACGATCGTTCTGCGATGCTCGCGAGGAAGCTTGGCCATCTTCGACGCCACCGGCATAGGAGGCATCTTCACCGGCTGAGGAGTCAGCATCGGAGTGTCCGCCGGACGCGGCACATCCACCAGCGCCATCGGCACCAGCACAGGAGGCAAGGGCGGCGCCGCCCGCACCTTGTGCCTGCATCCGCTCGCGCCCAGCATCAGGCCGGCGCATGCCAGCGCCGATCCCCATCGCGTCATGGAATTCTCAAAGCTCAAACCCGCTCTCCCATTACTTTACGATTCGCCGCTGTCCCCGCCACCGTGCCGCCCGCCACAGGCAACCGGAATGTAAACACCGTGCCTCGCTCACCCGCCGCTGCATCCGTATTCGAGCGCACATCGAGCGTCCCGCCATGCATCTGCAGAATCCGGTACGTCATTGCCAGTCCAATCCCGCTGCCCTTCGGCTTGGTGGTGAAGTACAACTCGAAGATACGCGGCAACACCTCAGGCGGTATACCCTCGCCATCGTCAGCGACTTCCACAACGGCAAACTGATGATCGCGCCGGACTCTCACTTCAATGTTGCCGCCGTGCTTCATCGCCTGCATCGCGTTGAGCACCAGGTTCAGCAGCGCCTGCTGAATCAGCTCGCCGTCCACCCGCACCATGAGCGGGTCCCGAGGCTCATCCACCTGTACGCGGACGCCATTCTCCTGCATCTCCGCTGCCGTCAGCTCGACCACCACGCCGACCACATGCCGCAGGTCGCGGTCGCGCAGATGCAGCTCCATCGGACGCGAGAAGTCGGCGAGCGTCTGCACGACGCGGTCCAGCCGCTGCATCTCTCCGGCAAGAATTTCCACGTGCCTCTGCGCTCCCACGGCAGCCTCGCCGTGAACGCCTGCCAGTTTGCCGCGCAGCAGCTCCAGATGTACCACCATCGCGTTGATCGGGTTCTTCACCTCGTGGCCAACGCCTGCTGTCAGACGGCCAATCGCAGCCAGTCTCCGTGAGATTTCCAGCTCCTGCCCAAGCTGCGCAGCGGACTCGGTATCGCGCAGCGTCAGCAGCGTGCCCATGCTTCCGCCGCCGCGCTCGTCTTCGATACGGTCGACCGAAACCTGCACCTGCCGTCCGTCTTCAAGCGTCACCTCCGAGACACTCGCCTGCTCGCCGCTGTCGAAAACCGCCAGCACGGCCTCGCCCAGCGCGCTGCCCGGCAGAAATATCTCTTCGAGCTGCTTGCCCACCATGCTGCTGCTCGTGCCCTCCACTTCTGCGGGGCTGTTGAGGAAATACGCGACTGCGTCCGACACCATCACCGCGCGCCTGTCCGCCGTGAACAGCATCACGCCATCGCGCAGCGTGTCGAGCATCTGGTTCAGGTTCGCCTGCAACGCGCTGTAGCCAGCCTCGGTCGAGCGCATCTGCTCTCCCAGGCGGCTGATCGTCTTCGCCACGCGCACGACGGCGTCGCTGCCGCTGCTGGCCGCCGGCGTCGGCTCTGCGCCTTCTCCCGCACGCAGTGTCAACCGTTCCAACTGGCTGCTGATCTGCTCGATCGGCCGCAATGCTGCGTTGGCCGTAAGCGCCGCCGCCACCATTGAAGCCAACCCGGCCAGCAGTGCAAACCACAGCGCAGCGCGCAGCCATGGCTCGTACGAGTTCTTCAAAAATGTCGAGCGCACGCCGACATGCACAATGAGGAATGGAAACCCATTGCGTTCGAGCGTCTGCGAGATGTCGAGCACACGCGGCGGCCCGAAGACTTCGCGTGTCTGCAGAACCATGCCTCCCGTCTGCACTCGCGTCAGGCTCGTGCGAAACGGAAATGGGTGCCCCACTGCATCGGGGTCCGTGCTAATGATCGTGGTCCCGTAAGCGTCCGTCACGCTCACGTCCTGCACGGTTGGCGAGTAGCGCACGATGGCGTTCATCAGCTCGATCAGCGTAGATTGCTGCTGGAGCACGAGCACCACGGCGTCATGCACACCTTTGTCCGACGTGTCTGTCGGCGGCTGCTGCCGCAGCCCAAGCTCCACTGAAGAACGCGTCGCGAGCAACACTTCATGCGCCATCACGTCGTTGGTCGCGGCCGTCTGCTCAATCCTCTGGCGCAGCAGCTCGCCCACGAATAGCGCCGACAACAGCAGCACAATCGCGAACATCAGCGCCGTCAGCCACAGCACCAGCTTAGTCTTCAGCCGCATCCCTGCTCCGTCCTACTCCACCCTAATCGTTCGAAGAGTTCGAGTACTCCTTCAGCTTGTTCTGCAGTGTCTTCGCGCTGATGCCCAGAATCTCGGCTGCCTTCGTCTTGTTGTTGTGCGTTGACGAAAGCGTCTTCAAAATAAGCTGCCGCTCTGCTTCATCTACGGTCGTGCCAACCTCTACGCGCACTGTGTTCTGCTCGTCAAGATAACGCTGCACCTCGCGCGAAGCCGCAGCAGCAGCGTCCGCCGACCCGCCCGTAGCCGTCATTGGCGCACGGCCACCAGCTGAAGACGGAACCGAGCCGGGCTCGCCAAAGTTGGGAGGAAGATGCTCGATACCTAGCATTCCATTGCCCGCAAGAATCACCGCGCGCTCAATCGTATTGCGCAGCTCGCGCACATTGCCCGGCCACTGATAGTCTTCGAGCCTGCGAATCAGCGCGTCCTTCAGCCCAGCCACCGTGCAGTTGTGCCGCTCATTCATGTCGTCGATCAGCTTTTCCGCAATCGCCGACACATCCATCAAGTGCTCGCGCAGCGTGGGCATCCTGATGTTGAACACATTCAGCCGGTAATAAAGATCGCCGCGCAGCTCGCCGCTGGCCACCGCCTGCTCCGGGTCCTTGTTCGTAGCCGCAACCACACGCACATCGACCGGCGTCTCGACCTTGCTGCCCAGCCGCCGCAGCTTTCTGTCTTCAAGCACGCGGAGCAGCTTGGCCTGCGTCGCTGCGGGCATCTCGCCAATCTCGTCGAGCAGCAGCGTCCCTTCTTCAGCAAGCTCAAAGCATCCAGCCCTGCGCTCCTGCGCTCCGGTAAACGCGCCTTTTTCGTGGCCGAAGATCTCGCTCTCGATCAGCGTCTCCGGAATCGCCGCGCAGTTGACCGCGACGAACGGCTTCAGCCGCCGCGCGCTCAGCTCGTGCAGCGCGCGCGCCACCAGCTCCTTGCCTGTGCCGCTCTCGCCCGTCACCAGCACCGACACGTTCGACGGCGCCACACGCTCGATCAGCGAGAAGACCTCCATCATCTGCGGCGAGTTGCCCACCAGAGGCCCCAGACGTCCAGCCGACCGCACCTGGCGCCGCGTCACTTCCATCTCCACATCGGCCTCGCGCTGATCGCTCGCGTTGTGCAGAATCGTCTTCAGCCGCACCGGATCAACGGGTTTCGGAATGTAGTCGTACGCGCCCATCCGCATCGCCTCGACAGCCGACTCGATCGACCCTTGCGCCGTCAGCATCACCACGGCAATGCGCTGCGGCAGCATGCCAATCTTGTGCAGCAGCTCCATGCCATCCATCCGCGGCATCTTCAGGTCGGTAACGACAATCGACGGCCCCCACTCGACGGCCTTCTCCAGACCTTCGACGCCATCAGCCGCGCCTTCAGCCCGATAGCCCCAGCTCGCCACCAACTCCGTCAGCCCCGTCCGCGCGTGAAGTTCGTCTTCAACAATCAGAACTTTTTCCAAACCATCCACCTGCCTTCTTCATGCCACAGAACTCTGTCATTTCGACCAAAGCAATCGACGCCACATCATCCATGACGTCGTTCGGCCGCTCTCCATCAGAAAGCGCGCCTGAAGCCCAATTCACTTCCACTTAGAATTATCCTTGAATCATGCTCGAACCCGAAATCTCCCTTCAGGACTTTGCTCTCCAGCGCCAGCAGCCCAATGCACCGCTTTTGCTCGATGTTCGTGAGCCGTGGGAGTTTCAGGCCGCCTCGCTGCCCGACTCTGTGCTGATGCCGATGGGTGACGTTCCCTCCCGCGCCCATGCCGAACTAGACCCCGACGCCCCTATCGTAGTCCTCTGCCACCACGGTATGCGCTCACTGAGCGTCACTATGTGGCTCCGTAATCAGGGCTTTGAGCACGTCCAGTCTCTCGCAGGAGGCATCGACGGCTGGTCACGCACCATCGACTCCACGGTTCCTCGCTACTGAACGCTACTGAATAAGACGCCCTCTATCCCGCTTAAGGACACTAAAAACGAATTGCCCCGCTAGCTGGAACGTATCCAGCATAGCGAGGCAGTAATTGTTCTGTTAGTTCGCCGGACACGCAGATCCGGTGGGCGTGTATGAGGTTTCGCGGTTAACCCACACAGCGAAAGAGGGTTTCGCGCTGCCGTCGCTGCAGAACATCGACCACCACATGCCGTCAGGCTCCCAGATGCGGGTGTAGTACAGACGCCAGAAGCGGCTGCTACTTACCGTTCCTGTCAGGTTGAGCAGGAAGGCCGCCGTCTGGGCCTGCTGATCGTTCGTGGGGCTGACCGTATACGTGTTGCCCGCCTGACCGGCACCGACTTCGGTATCCCAGAAGTTCACGTCCGTCCAGGAGCTGTTGCCCACGTACAGGTCCGTGGAGAATGCCTCGTAGACCAGGCGTGTAACGCAGTCTGCACTGGTGACGGTGTAGCAATTCGTCGTGCTGCCAGGGTTCTGCAGATAGTGCAGATAATCGTTGGCGTCGGACCACGCATGGTAGGCGAAGTACTCAGGACGGAAACCTGCGGGCAAGCCGTAGGTTGTGGCGTCGTGGTCGAGATAGTACTTGAGGGTGTCCATATAGCTGCCGTTGACGCAGAGCGAGGTCGTGTCATCGGCACACTTCTGAACGTAGTCTTCCCAGGCGTTGCCATTGGAAGAGAAGTCTCCCGCGGCAATCTCGCAGTGCTGGGAAGGAGTGCAGTAGTAGCGCATGGCGAGGTAGAAGTCAGCGTCTGCCTGCGGGCTTATCTTGATTTTGTTATTGAAGCCGTCACCGGAAGCAGCAGCGTTGTTCGGCTCATTCCAGGGCGTGAAGGCGAAGCTTCCAGTCCATCCAGGCCACGAAGTTGCAAGGAATGCCTTGAGAGCATTACCCACTTCCACCGGCTGAGGAACGGCTTCGACATCGGTGCCCTGCGAGCATCCCGTGTAGTAGTGGCAACTGACGCCAACCACCCACTTGAACGTGATCAGCGCCTGGTCGCAGTGGCCCGCATAGGCTTGCAGCCAGTCCTGCAGCCAGACACGCGAGCCCTGGCTGCTGTCGCTGCCGGAGCCGACAGGCTCCTCGGCAACGTCCCACGAGACGTAGGCATGGCAGCGGCGCACATCGGGCATGGAGCGGCCCTGTCCGCTGTGGCGGGCTTTGGTGCTGCCGTAGAACTGGTCGATGTAAGGAAGTTGATCATCCGGGCCGGAGAAGTCGGCCCCGTTGAATCCGATGTTCAGGTTCCGCACATTTGGAGGATCCGTCTGCGCATGGGCAACATGTGGGAGTGCCACCATGAGCGAGACAAAAGCAAACAGCATAAACGCGGGGATAAAGGGCCGTGAAGACATTGTCATAGCTAAGCTCACCTTGAACTTGAGATTGATTTGTCTCTGAGGAATCCAGCAGAATCGCTGCCGGACACCTCAAGGACGCCGAACATACTGTTTCCGTTCAACAACGACAAAAGACTTCGATTATGGGCAGGTAGAGCCTGTTGGCGTATAAGAGATCTCTCGGTCTGCCCAGGTAGTGAACGACGGCTTGGGCGTACTGCCATCGCCACAAAACATCGACCACCACTGACCATCAGGCTCCCATATCCGCGTGTAATAGAGGCGCCAGAAGCGGCTGCTTACTGTCCCGGTAAGGTCGAGCAGGAAAGCTGCGGTCTGCGCCTGCTGATCGTTCGTGGGATTCGTGGCATATGTGCTTCCGTTCTGACCTACACCGACTTCAGTGTCCCAGAAGTGAACGTTCGTCCAGGAGCTGTTGCCGGAGTGTATGGCAGTAGAGAAAGCGTCGTAGACCAGACGTGTAACGCAGTTGGAACTAGTGACGGTGTAGCAATTCGGCGTGCTGCCAGGGTTCTGCAGGTAGTGCAGATAATCGTTAGCATCGGACCACGCATGGTAGGAGAAGTATTCAGGACGGAAGCCGGAAGGAAGTCCGTATGCGGTGGCATCGTGGTTGAGATAGTACTTGAGGGTGTCGATATAGCTGCCATTCGGGCAAAGCGTCGTCGTGTCGTCGGCGCATTGCTGGACAAAATCCTCCCATCCATTCCCGTTGGAAGCAAAATCCCCGGCAGCGATGTCGCAGTTATTGGAGGGTATGCAGTAGTAGCGCATGGAGAGGTAGTAATCGGCGTCGGTGCGCGCTCCTATCTCATCGCCATTGTCGAAGCCATCTCCGCTGGTGGCAGCGTTGTTCGGTTCGTTCCATGGTGTGAACGCGAAAGTTCCGGTCCATCCTGGCCACGAGGCCGAAAGAAACGCCGCGAGAGCATTGCCGACTTCTACAGGATGTGGGATAGCCTCAACGTCCGTGCCCTGTGCGCATCCCGTGTAGTAATGGCAACTGACGCCGACTACCCACTTGAAGGTGATCAGCGCCTGCTGGCAGTGCCCCTGATACGCTGCGAGCCAGTCCTGCAGCCAGACAAGCGAGCCTTGAATGCTGTCATTGCCCGAGCCGGAAGGCTCCTCCGCGACATCCCAAGAGACGTAAGCGTGGCAACGCGTGACTCCCGGCATGGAACGCCCCAGGCCGGAGTAAAAAGCCTCTGTGGTGCTATAGAACTGGTCGATATAAGGGAGTTGATTGTCGGTGCCGGAAAAGTCGGCGCCGTTGAAGCCTACGTTTAGGTTCAGCGCGTTTTGCTGAGCGGTTTGCGCAGAAGAAAACCGCGGAAGTGCGGCTAGCGAAAAGACGGCAATAAGTATGAGAGCGCGGCTAAAGGACCGTGAAAACGTTGTCATCATCAAGATCACCTAAACCCATGAAATGTGCTTGTCTGGGGATCCAGAAGAGGAGCTGCGGCTGTTTCCTCAGAGGCACCAAGCATACTCCACCTGGAAACCAAGATAGAAGATGATTTAGAGACAAGCTCCCGAACAGCCTTCCAATGGCGACAGTGCTGACGCGGCAATTCAATAAAAACTGCCCCGCTATCAGCCAAACGGTGGCGAAAGCGGGGCAGTCGTGATTCGACCTTGCGAATCGTTTAGAAGAAGCGGCGACGCAGCAAGCCAGCAGCGCTCAGGACACCGGTTCCGAACAGAAGCAGCGACGACGGCTCCGGCACCGAAGGCGTATTGCTGAAGCTGTTAGCGGCAACATTACCCGTCTTGCCGTTGTTGCCAAAGATATCGGAGGCAAAGTAGTAGCCGCCTGTATTTGCAGTGAAGTCAGCGATCGTCACTCCGCTGGCGGATGTAACGGTAAATGACAGCGGCCCTGCCGGGTTGCTGCTCTTGCCACCCTGGCAAGCCGTGCAGGTTACCGAATAATCGAACGAGCCAAAGGTAGAGGCTGTATCCGGAGAGGGTCCAACGCCGAATCCAGTCGTAATGTTACCAATCGTGATCGCAGGGTTACTCGAGAGGTTGAATTCCAACGCATCGCCCGCGCCGGTTCCAGCAAAGCGCTCTGTGCCGTTCGCCTGATTCAGCGTGACCGTCACGGTTACCGTGGTTGAGTTGGTCTGGGACAGATCAACTGTGCCAAAGGGGGCAACACCGCAAGTACCACTGCAGCCATCCTGGTTGAGAACGAAGATTGTATCGGCGTGAGCAAGAGTAGCCGCCGACATAAAAGCAAGTGCAGAGCTAAGGAGAAGGATTTTCTTCAGCATTTCAATTTGCCTCTTTGTGATTTGCATTGAGCCCGAAATGAGCTTTCGTACGGCTTTGAACTATGCGCTCGTCGTCGATGACTCAAAACCACTTTTGAATAAAGCAATCAGCAGCCCAAATCCGAGCTGCTCGCGAGGCCGTTCGTGGTCAATCGAATCAGCCCCTTAGAAGCGCTCCTTTTGCACATGTGGATTTACCAAAGTGCAACTCTGCAAGTTTTTGCAAGGGAAATGGCCCACCTTTTGCCTTTTACGCGCATTAACCAAGCCAAGGTTTACGGTTAGGCAAATCTGAACAACAATGTATGGGATGAAATTTCCCAGCGCTTTATCGATAACCCTGCTTGCCATGCTTGTGTCTTCCACGTCGCTTGCGCAGAAAAAATCTCCTGATATCGCGCTCCACGGCACCATCACGCGAGCGCAGCAGAACGCCTATCTCGAAGTCCCCTTCACCGTCCCCGCAGGTCTCGAACGCATCACCGTCGACTTCCACTACACCGGCAAAGAGGACCACGCCACGCTCGATCTCGGCGCGCGCGATCCTGAGCGCTTCCGTGGCTGGAGCGGAGGTAACAAATCGAGCTTTACTATCGGCATCCCCGATGCGACACCTTCGTACCTGCCCGGCCCCATCCCCGCAGGCCGCTGGTATCTGCTGATTGGCGTCGCCAATCTGCGCCCAGGCAAATCCTCCACCTTCACCGCAGACATCTACTTCACGCGCAAAGGAGAAGCAGGAGGTACAGAGAGCTTCATCGACCACCCGCTCAGCACCGAGGCGCGCTGGTATCGCGGCGACCTGCACATGCACACTGCGCACAGCGACGGCACCTGCCCCAGCCAGTCCGGCAAATCTGTTCCCTGCCCGCTCTTCATCACGCTTGAGACCGCCGTCCGCGACGGCCTCGACTTCGTCGCCGTCACCGACCACAACACCATCTCGCACTTCAACGACGAGCGCGAGATGCAGCCCTACTTCGACAAGCTGCTCCTTATCCCCGGCCGCGAACTCACCACCTACTCCGGCCACTTCAACATCTTCGGCACCACTGACTTTATCGACTTCGAGCTGGGCAGCCCGCGCGCGCCCGATATGAACTCCATCTTCCGTGCCGCCCATCGCGTCGGCGCGCTTGCCAGCATCAACCATCCCGCCAGCCCTACGGGCGAGATCTGCATGGGCTGCGGCTGGTCGCCGAAGAACTTCGACATGCGCCTCACCGACGCGATGGAAGCCGTCAACGGCGACAACTCCGACCGAGGCCAGAACCACACCGGCTACTGGCGCGCGCAGCTCAACCGCGGCCTTCGCATCACGGCCATCGGCGGCAGCGACACGCATCGGCCCGTCCCGAAGCCCGGTGAACGCAACACCATCGGCATTCCCACGACGGTCGTCTACGCGACCGAGCTCTCAGTACCGGCAATCCTCAAAGCCATCCGCGAAGGCCACGTCTTCGTCGACACCACCGCCTCGCGCGACCGTCTGCTCGAAGTCACCGCAACCGCCAGCAACCAGACCGCGCACATGGGCGACCTGCTCACCGCACCCACAGGCACGAGCGTCGAGATCACTATCCACACCGCAGCCTGCACAGGCTCGAAGGTCGACTTCCTGCTCGACGGCAAATCCATCGCCGCTCTACCCGATCAATCCATCACCGCCGCAGACCAGACCTTCCACGCCACATGGCCAAGCGACGGCGCACAGCACTGGCTCGAAACCGACGTCCTCACCCCCGACGGCAGAATCCAGCTCCTCGGGAATCCTGTTTATCTGAACTGGAGATCAAAGCAGTAGTATCCGCACCAATCTGTCATTTCGACCGGAGCAGTGGACAGCTTCATCGTCCGCTGCGAAGCGGAGAAACCTGCTTCTCTACCACAACGTCCAACTCGGCTAAAAGCTTCCTGCAAAGATCGACTTCAACTTCTTCCGCAATCCCTGTTCTTCGCTCGCTCTGCGCACCTGCGTGCGATGCGTATAGAGCAGCATCCCAATTACGGCAGAGAACTCCGGACGAGCCAGCTCATCCGGCATTCGCGACAGCGGCACCGGCGAACCAATCCGCGCGGGAACACGCAGCAGGCTCTCCGCGTTATCGAGCAGCCCCGACATATTCGCGCCGCCGCCGGTAAACACGCAGCCCGCGCCAAGTGCCTCAAGCACTCCGCCGTCGCGCAGGTTGGTCCGCAGCATGGTGAAGAACTCTCGCGCACGCGGCTCCAGAATCTCCGCCAGAAAGCGCTGCCGCACCACACGCGCAGGCTGGCCGCCCGACATCGCGAGGTCGCCTCCAACTTCAATCTCATTCAACTGCGGCACCGCCGTCACCACCGAGTGCCCGTATGTCTTCTTCAAGTACTCAGCCTCTTCGACTGCAACGTGCAGGCCCACGGCAAGATCATTCGTGAAGTGATCGCCGCCAATCGGCAGCACCGCCGTGTGCGCAATCGAGCCCTCGAAGTACACGGCGATCTCCGTCGTGCTCGACCCGATGTCGGCCATGCAGACACCCAGCTCGCGCTCATCCGCGCTCAGCACAGCCTCCGCCGAAGCGATGCCCTCAAACACCGTATCGAGCACTTCGAGCCCCGCGCGGTTCGCGCACGTCACCACGCTCTGCGCCACGCCGCCCGAGCAGGTCGAAAGGTGCAGATTCACTTCGAGCTTCGTCCCCACCATCCCCACCGGATCGTGAATCCCCGCCTGTTCATCTAGAATGAACTCCTGCGGCAACAGGTGCAGCACCTCGCGGTCCGGAGGCAGCGCCACGGCGCGCGCGCGGTCCACCGCAGCCCTCACCTCTTCGCGCGTAATCTCGCGCATACGGCTGCCCAGGCTGATGCCGCCGCGCGAGTTCACCCCGCGCACATGCGTGCCGCCAATGCCCACGACTGCCGTCTCAATCGTCGCCCGCGCCGTGCGCTCCGCCGTCAACGCAGCGCGATTGATCGCCTCCGCCGCCGGCCCAAGCTCGGCGATCAGTCCCTTGCGCATCCCCAGCGAAGGCTCCACGCCGTGTCCGCGATAGCGCAGTACGCCGTCCTGTACCTCTGCCACCAGCACCGTGCTCTTCGTGCTTCCCGCATCGAGCACGGTAATCAGATTCTCCTGCTTCTGGTTCATCGTTGGACCGCCTGAGAAGAATGTTTTTTATGCGCAGCAGCCGTGCGCTTCGCTGCCGCATGTCCCTTCGTCTTTTTCGCAGGAGCATGAGCGCGCGGCTTTGCTCCTGCCTTCTTCGCTGGAACACTGTATGCAACCTCGCTCACAGCCTTCACTGACTTCGAAGATTTCGCGCCAGACTTCGCCACAGTGTTCCTTACGACAGGATGCTTCGCCGCGTGCCGCACCGGAGCATGAACGACCTTCGCCTCCGGATGCGTTGTTGCATGCGTTTCAGCCTTCTCCGGAACAGCTGGAGCGACTGGAGTCGAAGCAGGCGCAGCAGCGGAAGGAGCGGGAGCAGCAGCGCCGGCATCCTGAGCCGTACCCGGCTGCATCTCCAGCACAGCCTGCGTGTCGTAGCGCATGTCCACCGACGCCAGCTTCGGATAGAGCGTCCTCCACTCCGGCAGGTGCTCTTCGAACTTCTGATACCGCTCGAGGAAATGGTCCTCACCAAAGTGAACCAGGATGTCCGAGCCATCGGTCGAGATCAGAGCCTTCAAATCCTCCGGGCTCGACAGATCAACCTCGCTGATGCCATTGAGTGCCTTGTCCCCGCCGCCTTGCAACTCACTCGTGAACTGCTCGAATATCTTCATCCGCGCCGCCCGCGTCGAAAGCGGGTCGCTCGCCGAGATCCCCGTCACCACAGGAAACGAATAATGCGCATCGCCATTCGCGCCTGGAGGCATCCCCAGCAGCACGCCGTTCGCATCCACCAGACCAATCCGCGATCCGTTGCGCACAAACGCCACCGGCGTCCGCTCCACAACCGACACGCGCAGATGGTTCGGCAGCAACCGCATCACCGTCGCATGAGCGACCCACGGAATCTGCTCCAGCTCCGCTCGACGCTCGGCCAGCGGCACATAAAAGATGTTCCGCTCCACGTCCTCGCCAAACACATTCAGCAGCTGGTCGCGCGTCGCATGAACATTGCCCACAAACTCAATCGCCGAAGCCGACGGCACCACAAACCGCGCATCGTGCATCAGCCAGTTACGTGTGGCCATCCCCGCCAGGGCACACACCCCCATGCATGCCAGCGCCGCAACGCCAGCCGCAATGCGTCCCCACTTCGTGCGTGGCAGCCCCCAGCGAAATTTCAGTCGTAGCCCACGCGGACGCGCGACAGGTATGTCGTCTCCGCCGAGAGGATCACCCCACTCATCGGCAAAGTCTTCCGTGAAGTCACGGCGCAGCTTTCGCTTCGGCGTCACAGACGACCGTCTCGGCGCCGCCGTCTCCGGAGCATAGTCCTGCTCCGGCGCATCCAGCACCGCCGTACCACGCTTCGACATTCCGCTGCTATTTCGCAAACCCGAGCAAGGCCGCGAGAATCGCCATCCTGACTATAACCCGCCAGACAGCCCTCCCGGCTCACCTTCATCCCCCACGTACCCATTCAGGAACTCACCCAAAGAGGCCTCCCGGGAATCGGTGACACCCGCGCAAATCGGTGCTAGCCCTTAGTTAGCGCTTCGAGCAACATCGACCCAGCCTGCGACACACTCCCCGCACCCAGCGTCAGAATCACGTCACCCGCACGAGCCTCGCCAGCCAGCGCCTCAATCGCCTCGGCAACCGAAGCAGCGTACTTCACCCCAGGCCGCGCAATCTCCCGCACCAGAGCCTCAGCCGTCACGCCGGCAATCGGCTCTTCACTCGCCGCGTAGATATCCAACACCTCCACACGATCCGCATCGCCAAACGCCTGCGCAAACTCCGTCATCAGATCACGCGTCCGCGTAAAACGATGCGGCTGAAACAGCACCAGCACGCGCTTATATCCACAATCCTTCGCCGCACTCAGCGTGGCAACAATCTCCGTCGGATGGTGCCCATAATCATCCACCACCGTCACGCCGCGCACCTCGCCCTTCACCTGAAAGCGCCGGTCCACGCCGCGAAACGTCTCCAGTCCCGCCGCAATCTGGTCAGGAGCGACGCCCAACTGCACCCCAATCGCCACCGCCGCCGTTGCATTCAGCACATTGTGCCGCCCCGGAACATGCAGCCGAAACTGTCCCAGCGCCAGCCCCTTGTAATGCACCTCAAACGACGAGCGGCACCCATCCTGCTTCGGCAAAATCTGCAGCCGAAAATCCGCATCCGCGTGCTCGCCATACGTGAACACCTTCCGTCGCACCCGCGGCAACACCTCACGCAGCAGCTCGTTATCCATGCAGGCCGTCGTCGCACCATAAAATGGCACGCGGTCCATGAACTCCTCAAACGCGCTCTCCACATCCGCCATATCGCGATAGCAATCCATGTGCTCGCGATCGAGGTTCGTCACAATAGCCAACACCGGCGACAGCTTCAGAAACGAGCGGTCGCTCTCATCGGCCTCGGCCACCAGATACTGCGAGTTCCCCAGCCGCGCATTCGACCCCATCGCGTCCACGCGCCCGCCCACCACCACCGTCGGATCGAGCCCACCGCCCGCCAGCACCGCCGCCACCATCGAAGTCGTCGTCGTCTTGCCATGCATCCCCGCCACCGCGATGCCGTACTTCAGCCGCATCAACTCCGCCAGCATCTCGGCCCGCTGAATCACCGGAATCTTCCGCGCCCGCGCCTCCACCACCTCGGGGTTCGTCTTCGATACAGCCGAGCTCGTCACCACCACATCGCTCGCCGCCACATTTGAAGCCGCGTGTCCTTCAAACACCCGCGCGCCGAGCCCCACCAGCCGCTCCGTCACCGCCGACCGCTTCAGGTCGCTGCCCGAGACCGAATACCCCATCGTCAGCAGGATCTCAGCGATCCCGCTCATCCCAATCCCGCCGATCCCGATGAAGTGAATCCGCTGCGTCGGCGCAAATAAAAAGTGTCTTGAAGAGGCTTGAGGCACAAACATCCTTCCACTCTAGCAGCGCCGTCATCGCAAATCTCGACACAATCCCAGACGACATGCGGAAGGCCTGAAATCGTTGAAGGTTGGGGTTAAACCTTGCAACCCTTTTGCTATGAATATCCATTCATTTCCGTGCAACAATTTTTCCAGGTTCGTGTCTAATTAACCGAGTGCTGGACCCGGAGCAGACTGCCGGGCCGGAACTCGATCTCGCGGTCCGCGAAACCCGGCGCTCCCATGCTCTGCCGGCCAAACGAAGGACCGAGCGAGAAGGTAAACCATGACGTTCACCCGTGCCCTCAGAAACACCCTCACGATAACAGCCATCGCTGGAGCGCTCATCGCCGCGCCGATTGCCGCGATGGCGCAGGATCAGTACGACCCCAATCAGGACCAGTACGCCCAGAACAATCAACAGAACAACCAGTCCTACAGCGAGGCCTATGGCAATCAGCAGCCACAGGGCCCCGTCACGCAGCAGGCCCCGCCAGCCATTCCTGACTATCAGCAGCCGCCTTCGCCGGGCTACGGCTACATCTGGACTCCGGGCTACTGGGCGTGGACCGCTGACGGCTACGTCTGGGTTAATGGCACCTGGGTTCTGCCTCCCTACGTCAACGCGCTTTGGACGCCTGGCTACTGGGGCTGGGGACCTTACGGCTACTTCTGGAACGCCGGATACTGGGGCCCATACGTCGGCTACTACGGCGGCATCAACTACGGCTGGGGCTACTTCGGCGTAGGCTTCTACGGAGGCTACTGGAACCACGGCTTCTTCTGCTACAACCGCGCCTACAACAACTTCCGTAACTGGGGCGGCATTCGTGGCGCCTACGACCGCCCGTATCACGGCTTCTCCGGGCGCGGCGGCGGCATTGGCTACGTGCGCGGCACGGCACGAGGAACGGCGTGGGCTGGCAACCGCGGCTCATACGTAAACGGCCGCAGTTTCGCCAACCGTGGCGGCGCAAGCTTCAACCGCGCTTCGAGCTTTGCATCGCGTGGCTCGAACTTCAACCGTGCACCGAGCGGCCAGTTCCGCGGCAACTATGGCGCAGCATCCCACTACGCTGCACCGCGCAGCTATTCCAGCGCGCCACGCGGTAACTACAGCGCTCCGCGTAGCTACAGTGCACCGCGCAGCTATGGCGGCGGTGGTAGCTTCCATGGTGGTGGAGGCGGCAGCTTCCACGGCGGAGGCGGCAGCAGCTTCCACGGCGGAGGCGGCGGCGGACACGGCGGCGGTGGCGGGCACCGCTAAGTTGCCGAATCAAAAACCATCGGGCTGAGGATCAACTCCTCAGCCCGATTCTTTGTTTGCTCGAATGGAATCACTGCGGATTGTTCGTACTCGGAGAAGGTGAGCTAGAGCCGTTCGATGAAGGCGAACTCGATCCCAACCCGCCGCTGTTGCCGAAAGACGACCCCGAGCCAAAGCCGGAGCTCGATCCTGAACCAAACCCAGAGTTCGAATTCGAGTTTGAGCCTGAACCAAAGCCCGACGCAGACCCTGACCCGAAGCCAGCCGCAGTCGCCGAGCCAGCGCCCATCATCGCGCCCTGCGCCTTCAACTGCTCGATCCTTGGGTCGTAGATGAACTCCCACGTGTTGTAGGTCGTCTGCTCGTTCAACACGACGATCGAGTCACCATCCTTCGGCAGCCCAACCCCCATCACCGGACCTTCGCTCCCAGTGAAGCTCGAAGCCGACGTGCTTGGAACTCCACCTGTGGAGTTCGACGAGCCCTGTCCTGAAGAGCCAGCCTCACCGGATGTGCCCGAGCCCAGACCACCACTCGAACCCAATCCACCCGAGGAGAACGAAGACGAGCTCGAGCCAAACGACGAGCCGCCCCCAAGCGAAGACCCCGTCCCACCACTGTTCCCAAACGCCGAGCCGCCCGATTGCGAGCCGGGAGTTCCCGCCGAGCCAAACGACGAAGCCATCCCAGCCGCCGAGCCAAGCCCAGAGGTCTGAATCCCGGCCAGCGGCTTGCCGAAAAATCCCTTCACTGTGGTCTTGTTCTCGCCCACCTTGATGATCCGCCAGTCCGATTTGCCTGTCATCGGATCAATGTATTCCTGGCGCAGAAAGCGGATGTTGTTCGACTTCTCCAGTTGGTCCATCGAACCCGGATAGTGACCGAACTTCCGGTAATACAACTGAATCGCCCTGACATACTGGTTGCCGCGACGCACCGTCTCGACCTCGCGCTCGCGCCTGAGGCCGCGCGCCATCTTCGGAGCAGCCACACTGAGCGCGAGGAGGATCAGGAAGATCGCCACCATCAGTCCCAGCAGCAGGAAGCCCTGCTCGCCCGCTCTTTCCTCAGTGTTCATCCGATCCTCAACGCCCCAGCAGCGGCAGTGTCTGCTTGTTGTTGTCGGTCAGGTCTTCGACCACGATGCCGTTCGCCCCGATCGAGTCCACCTTGTACCGCCGCGCGACGA
The DNA here is from genome assembly GCF_014642855.1 of Edaphobacter acidisoli. Taxonomy (NCBI): domain Bacteria; kingdom Pseudomonadati; phylum Acidobacteriota; class Terriglobia; order Terriglobales; family Acidobacteriaceae; genus Edaphobacter; species Edaphobacter acidisoli. The sequence goes on from NZ_BMJB01000001.1 coordinate 2,088,057, forward strand.
TATCGCCTGCCGACGCAAGGTACACATCCTCGCCCTTCAGCAGAAACGCGCGCTTCTGTCCACCAGCCGAGGTCTCCGTACCAAAGAACTTCAGGTCAATCGGCGGCGGTGGTGGTGGTCCCACCGGAGGCGTGTACACCGGCACAACCGGCCCCTTCGGACGCGCCGGCGCAATCGGCTTCGGGATATCGACCGGAGCAGATGCAGCCGAAAAGATGTTCCGCCCGCTGCCCGAATACACCAGCGACTCGGTCCGCAGCATCGGCCCCATCCTCAGCGTCGGATCAAGCTGCGCCGCAGTCGTGCCCACATTCTTCGCCGCGCCATTGGTTGCGCCAGCAGAGCCGCCCGTGCCCGTCGTCGTTACCACAGGCGCAGCAGAAGGCGCAGGCGCGCTGTCGTCACGCAGGTTGTAGTACAGAACGCCAGCCATCAGCAGAACGAACACTGCAATCAGAGCGGCCTTCTTCTGGGTGTCGGGAGTGATATTCATCGCCCACCTCCCGCCGGAGCGCTATCCGCAGCATCCACGCTCTTCTCTGTCGTCTCGGAGCCGACTGGCTGCCGCAGATATGTCGTCATCCGCAGCCGCAACCCTACCGTCCCACTCTGCTCTCCGGTCAGCGACACACCATCGATCAGGAAAAACATCTTGTCGCGTTCAAGCGCATTGATGAACGTCACCAGCGGACGATAGTCGCCTGTCAGCCCCGCATCCATCCGCACTTCAGTCAGGGCGCCCGACGAGCCAGCCATCACTGGAGCGTACGTGTAGCCCACGCGCGTCAGCCTCACGCCATCCTTCTTCGCCAGCGCGCCAAGTTCGCCCGCAACCTCAGACGTCGCAAACGGAAGCCGCTGCTTGTAGAACTTGTTTGCATCGGTCGTCGCATCGGCCAGCTTCGTGTCCAGCCCTTCCAAAGGCTTCTTGGCAATCTCCGCGGTCTTCATCGCGACGGTCTGCTGCTCCAGCGCATCTGCATTTTGGCTGCTCGCCGCACTCCACGCAAAGAAGATATGCGCCAGCAGGTAAAGATTCACCAGCACCAGCACAGCCACTCCGGCGAAGTGCAGGTTCAGCAGATTCACAAGCCCGCGCAGCTTCTCTGTCGTCTGCTCCGTCGTCGCGGGACGCTTCGTCATCACGGTCATCGCGTCCCTCCAGACTTCTTTTGTGCAGACCTACTGCTTGAACTCTTTTGAGATGGCTTACCACTTGAACTCTTTTGCGAGGCTTTATCGCTTGAAGCTGTCGTCTCCGGCAGTGGGTTGTAGCCGCTCAGAATCTCAAACACGACACCGCCAGGAGCTGCCATCGGTCCGCCACGGCTCGCCTCTGCTTGCGTCATCGCAGTCTCGCCGCTTAGACGCGGAGACACAAACCGCTGCGAGGTCTCAAGGTTCCGCACCAGTTGCACTGCCTTCTCGCGGTCGCCGCTTACGCGCAGCCGGATGTTCACGTCGCCTTCCTTCGTCATCACCGGATCGATGCTCGTCACCTGAACGCCCATCGGAAGCACACGCTCCAGGTCCATCATCACGGCGGTCCAGCTGAAGCTCTTCTCCGCGAAGAGCGTATTGAGAAACCGCGACCGCTCCAGCACCGCCATATTTTCCGGCTGGTGCATGCGCGCTTCATTCATCTGGCGTTCGTGCTGGAACTCCGTCGTCTTTGCCTTCAAGGCGTTCATCTTCGCGCCAGCAACAGCAGCTTTGGCGTCCAGGACATGAAGAGCAAAGCCCAGCGCAACAGCCAGCGCGACCAGCAGCAGCATCGCCAGCCGCAGTCGCGCGAATAGAGGCCGCAACTCAACAAAGGGACGTGTCGCAAGATTGACTGCGATCTTCATCAGTTTCTGAGCGCCCCCCGCACACCGGCCAGCCAGCCGCGCGGCACCGCCGCCGTCACTGCTCCGGTCTCAATCACACCTGCATCCACCGTCTCGCGCACGCGCAGCCCTTCCATACCGTTCTCCTGCATCAGCGCCGCGAGCATCTCCGCGCCCAACGTCCCTGCAGAAAGTAACGTGTCAGGCGTCGTCTGCAACGTATCTTCAAAGTACGCTGCCGCTACACTCACGGCCTGCACCACCTCGCGGGTAGCCGACTCGTGCGCTGTCTCTGATTGCACCACACCGGTCTGCATCGCCGCCTCGGCTTCAAACGGATCGCTCTCTCCGCCCGCATGAACAGCGGCGCGACTCTCTACCTCCGCCTCGCCACCCATATCCACCGACCGATGCAGCAGCAAGATGCCAGCCTGAACAATCGCCGTCGTTACCGAACCTTCACTGGCATTGACCACAAGCACTGGCGCCTCTGACTCATCCAGTCCTGCCAGCGCGGCCAGTGTGCTCGACAGCACTGCGCCAGGCTGGTAGCCAGCAGCCGTCACCGCGGCTTCATACTCATCCAGAACATCCTTCGGCATCGCGATTGCCAACACGCGCACTGCGTCTTTACTCGATGACATCACCTGATAGCTCACCGCAGCGGTATCCACGTCGAACGGCACAAGCTTCTTCAGGCGAAAGCGCACCACCGGCATCGCTTCAGTCTCTTTTGATGGCAGCGAATCGAAGTCCAGCAGCAGCACACGCACCGCGGCGTCCGGAACCACCAGCGTCACATCGCGCGAACGGTCCATTCCGCGCCCAGCCACGCCTTCCAGCGCCGAGCGAATCGCGCCTGCAACGCCGGCGCGGTCGGCCACATTGCCCGCCTTCAATCCCGGGGCAACTGCGCCTTCGGCCAGATCGGCGCGCGACACGGCCGTCAGGATCGCAGCCGCGTCCTCTGCCCGCGCCGCCACGACACCTTCGGCCCGGACCTCGATGGCCAGCCGCGGCCTTGTCCCTAATGTTTTCGGCAAAAATTCCATTCGTCCAAGACTACCTTGTTCTGGGCCAACTCTCTCGAAAGGCCCATTGACTACACTGCTCCCTGCACCTGCCTCAACCCTACACCCTGAGCCCTGGACTTTTCCCTACCGTCCAGCCTCAATAAACGTAACTTTATTAATCTCTTTGAGCGTCGTAACCCCTGCACGGACGCGCTCCAGCGCCGAGTCGCGCAGAAACGCCATTCCCTTGTCGCGCGCCTTCTTGCGAATCTCGCTGCCCGGCTTCTTTGCCAGCAGCATCTCGCGAATCTCGTCGTCCAGCTCCAGCAGTTCGTGAATTGCAGTCCGCCCGCGATAGCCCGTACCGCCGCACTCAATGCACCCTGCTCCTTCACGGAACGTAAAGTCGCGCCACTCGTTCGGCTCCAACCCGCTCGCTATCAGGTCGGCATCGCTATAACGAACATTGTGCACGCAGAAGTCGCAGATCTGCCGCACCAGCCGCTGTGCCAGAATGCAGTTCAACGCCGAGACAAAGTTGTACGGCTCGACGCCCATGTTCAGGAAGCGCCCCAGCACATCGACCACATTGTTCGCGTGGACCGTGGTGAAGACGAGGTGCCCGGTCAGCGCCGAGTTGATCGCAATCTGCGCCGTCTCCGCGTCGCGGATTTCGCCCACCAGAATCTTGTCCGGGTCGTGGCGCAGGATTGAGCGCAGTCCGCGCGCAAACGTCAGCCCCTTCTTCTCATTCACCGGAATCTGCGTGATGCCGCGAATCTGGTACTCGACCGGGTCTTCAATCGTGATGATCTTGTCTTCTTCAGACTTGATCTCGTTCAGCGCGGCATACAGAGTCGTCGTCTTACCGGAACCCGTCGGTCCCGTCACCAGCACCATGCCGTAAGGCTCTTTGATGTAGCGGCGAAAGCGCTCAAGATCGCGCGCCGCGAAGCCCACTACATCCAGCGACAGCTTCTTGAACTTCTCCGACATCGACTCCTTGTCGAGCACGCGCAGCACAGCGTTTTCGCCATGCACCGTCGGCATAATCGAGACGCGAAAGTCGATCAGCCGCCCTTTGTACCGCACACGAAAACGCCCGTCCTGCGGCACGCGCCGCTCGGCGATGTCCAGTTCGCTCATGACCTTGATGCGCGAAAGAATCGTCTGGTGATGCTCCCGCGCAATCGGAGCCATCGCCTGCTGCAACACGCCGTCGATGCGGTACTTCACCAGCAGCGAGTCATCGAACGTCTCCAGGTGAATGTCCGAGGCGCGCCGTTCCAGTGCCGTGAAGATCGTCGTATCCACCAGCCGAATGATTGGCGAGATGTCGTCCTCGCTCGTCAGCCGCTCGATGGAGATGTTCTCGTCGCCAAGGTCCTCGCTCGAAAGCACATCGAACGCCAGGCCCTCGCTGGCCTCGTCCAACACGCGCTGCGACTGCTCCGTCTTTTTGAGCAGCTCGGTAATCTGCGAGAGCGTCGCCACCCGCGTCACCAGCCGCTGCCCCAGCAGGCCAGCGATCTCGTCGAGCACCATCAGCTTCGATGGGTCCGACACCGCAATCGCCAGCCGCCCATTCTCCTGCTCCAGCGGCACGAAGTTGTAGCGGAACATCATGTCCACCGGCACGCTCTTGAACAGGTCGTGCGAGATCTTGAAGTTCTTCAGGTCAACAAACTCCGCATGATAGCGCCGCGCAAGCATCTGCGCGCGCTCCATCTCGTCCATTCCGGGCTCATTGATTGGTATCGCCAACGGCGCCATTGCCATATCCGTAAGACTCCTCTTCCACCCAACCGTCACTTACACTTTCCGGTTAACTCCCGAGCATCTCTAGTCCGGTCGATATACTCTCGGCAACATAACTCTGGGGCAACCGGCCTGTCCATTCCAGCAACCAAATCAGTGAGTTCCACAAAAACTGGCTACGCGGGCCCTGGCCGGGGCTGGTATCAACCTGGCCAAGCTCTATTATTCAGGATGCGCTGTATCGAAAGCTATGTCTCTTTGACGCCCCGGACACCAGTTCATCTACATCTTTCGGAGGACGCGCCAACATGAGTACTTCGCCCAACCCCATCGCCGCCATCGTCCACAAGTCCCTGGGATGGTCCATCGCCCTCAGCATCCTGCTCATCATCCTCGGCCTGATCGCCATCGCCGCACCTGGAATCAGCGGCATCGGCGTCACAATCTTCGTTGGCTGGCTGCTCATCATCAGCGGCGTCTTCCACCTCATCTTTGCCTGGAAGGTCCACGCCACCAGCAGAAAAATCTGGGAGATATTGCTCGGCATCATCTACATCATCATCGGTATCGACCTGGCGCTGCATCCGGTCTCCGGCCTGCTGACCCTGACCCTCGCGCTCGCCATCTATCTGCTATTTGAATCAGCGCTTGAGTTCATCATGGCCATCCATCTGCACCCCGCGCCCGGCTGGGGTTGGACGCTCTTCGACGCCATCATCACCCTCATCCTCGCCTTCATGGTCTGGCGCACCTGGCCGGTCAGCAGCGTCTGGGCCATCGGGACACTGGTCGGCATCAGCATGGTCTTCAGCGGCTTCTCCCGCCTGATGCTCTCGCTCGCTGCCCGCCGCATGATCTCGGCTACGGCATAAAGCCAGGTGAGAACCCACGTCCTGCTTCTGGGACATGGGTTCTCACCGAGCCTGACCTCCGGGATATTTCTCATTTGCTTCGTGAGCCCGTTGATACGCGGGCCATCAAATTCATACAAATCACGCACTCCAGTACCAGAACTCATATTTGCTCTTGTAACAATGTCATAGCGGCCGTGATGAATCGTTGGTTCCACTTTGAAGTCCCAACCATCGGCAGACAACATAAGATCACCTGTCTGCCGGTCAAATACCCATACCGGACAATTTCCGGTCGCACCGCACACGCCCGTTCCGGAGTCTCCATTCGACCCCCAAACACGAATAGCCTTGTTTCCCTCCGGGCTCAACCTGATCATGTCCACTTCAAAGGCGCCCAAAACCGAATGCGCCAAGCCACCTGACGCCTCGTATTCGGCATTCAACTCGCGATAAATACGGGCCTTTACAGATGCAGGCACCTTAGCGGTTGCCAACGTGTTCCTCGTCGTCCCACGCGTCGCCTGACCGGCCACATCGCGCAAAGCCACAAAATGAATCGCAGCAAACAGAAATCCTGCCATAAAAAAGAATTCTGCCTTTCGCGTGAGAAACATATCGTCGCACTCTCCTACATTGCGTAAACAGCCTACTGCATCCCAACCGCGCTCAAACTGAAGATCGGCAGAGACAACGCCGGGCCCCCATCCTTCGCGAAGAGCGGGAACGTACACCCTGCGCCATCCAATCAACGAACAATCGAGTATCCTTGTGGCGCAAACAACCTCACCGAAGGCACGGGCCCAATGACCATCAACCGCCGCAACTTTCTCGCCTCCGTAGCCGCGACCATTGCGCTTCCCAAAGCCCAGGCCGCTGCCCCCGCGCCACAAGCCACGCACCGCCCCGACACCGGCAAGCGCCCACGCAACGTCGTTCTGTTCATCTGCGACGACCTCGGCTACGGCGACCTCGGCTGCTACGGCTCACATCTGCCCACGCCAAATCTGGACCGCCTCGCCGCCGAAGGCATCCGCTTCACCCACTTCAACTCCGCGCATCCCATCTGCTCGGCCTCGCGCGCCGCGCTGCTCACCGGCCGCTACGGCACCCGCAGCGGCGCACGCGGAGCCTTTATGCCCCACTCCACCACCGGCCTCGCGCTCGACGAGACCACGCTCGGCGACCTCTTCCACCAGCGCGGCTTCGCCACCAAAGCCATCGGCAAATGGCACCTCGGCGACGCGCCCGAGTACCTGCCCACCCATCGCGGCTTCGACTCCTACTACGGCGTCCCCTACAGCGTTGATATGTATCCGCTGCCGCTCATCCGCGACACCCAGATTCTCGAAGAGGACACCGACCGTACCGTTCTAACTTCGCGTTACACCGAAGAAGCGCTTACGTCCCTCAATCAGCAGCACGAACAGCATCCAGACAAGCCCTTCTTCCTCTACTTCGCCTTCTCCTATCCGCACGATCCAGCCCGCTCCTCGCCGCGCTTTCGCGGAAAATCCGGCTTCGGCGAGCAAGGCGACGCCATCCATGAGCTCGACTGGGCCGTCGGCCAGGTCGTTCAATCCCTGCGCACCAAAGGCCTGCTCGAAGACACGCTCGTCCTCTTCACCAGCGACCACGGCCCCTGGTTCCAGGGCTGCCCCGGTTTTCTGCGCGGCAGAAAAGGCTCGACCTTCGACGGCGGATTTCGCGTCCCGCTCATCGCGCACTGGCCAGCCGCTATCCAAGCTGGTCAAGTCTCGAGTACATGGATGTCAAACCTCGACATCCTCCCCACGCTTAGCTCGCTCTGCGATCTGCCCGCATCACCGAAGCCGCTCGACGGCATCGACATGAAGCACACTCTGCTCGGCGCGCCCGAAGAGCCCACCCGCAAATCCCTGCTCTACTTCACGCCCATGACCGCGCAGGGGATGGACTTCCACTGTGCTCGCAAGGGCGACTGGAAGGCCCGCTTTGCGCAGCTCGACGGCGGCGAAATCTACATCAACGACCACGGCCCCGCTCGCAAAAGCTCATGGCTACCGCACACCGAACTCTACAACCTCAAAAAAGACCCCGCCGAAGCCTACGACGTCGCCGCACTCCACCCCGAGATCATCGCCGAAATCCTCCACGACGCCGAAGCCCAGATCCAGACCATGCCCGAACCGGTGCAGCAAGCCTTCAACGAACTGCGCCAGAACCCAGCCAGCATCACCACCCCACCCGGAGCCGCCGCCCGCATCCCATCTACACAACCGCTTCCCCCGTGGGTCTGGGAACCACCCGACCGCCGCTAGATCATCGCCTTGATGCGCGGCACGCAGTCCACCTCGTGCCGTGCAAGCTCAGTGCCCCATCCCGCCCGCGCTCAGGCTAAAGATCGGCAGATACAGCGCAATCAGAATCGTCACCACGACGATGCCCATCACCACCAGAATCGCCGGCTCAATCAGGCTCATCGCAGCCGTCAGGTTCGTCTGCACGTCCTCTTCAAAAAACTCCGCGACCGAGTTCAGCATCCCGGGCAGCGCGCCTGTCGATTCGCCCACCTCAATCATCTCGATCGCCAGCTCCGGAAACACCTTCGTCTTCTCCAGACTCGCCGAAAGCCCCTTGCCCTCACGCACCGTCTCCACGCCTTTGAAGACAGCATTGCCAATCTGCCGCGAATCGATCGACCGCGCCGCCGTCTCAAGCGACGGCACCAGCGGCAACCCGCCCGAGAGCAGCGTCGAAAGCGTCCTGGCAAACAGCCCCACCTGGTACTTCAGCCACACCGGCCCAAACACCGGCAGCGAGATCCGCACCTTATCCAACGCCGTTGCACCTGCATCCGTCTTTGCCCAGCGATAAATCAGGAAACCCGCAGCAGCCACCACCACAGCCACATAAATTCCGTAATGCTGCGCGTTCTTGCCGAGCGCCAGCAGAAACAGCGTTAGCGAAGGCAGCTTCGTCCCCAACTGCTCATACAACTGCGCAAACCTCGGCACCACAAACGTAATCAGAAAGATGAACAGTGCAACCACCATCACAACCAGCAGCGCCGGATAGATCAAACTCGCCTTCAGCTTCTTGCGAAACGTCAGCGACACGCGCTGAAAGTCCAGATACCGCTGCAACACCTCTTCCAGATTTCCCGAGCGCTCGCCCGCCAGCAGCGTCGTCGTATACACGACCGGAAACCCACCCTGCGCCTCAAACGCCTCCGACAGCGCCTCGCCCGTCTTCACCCGCGCAGTGACATCCTCAAGCTGTCCGCGAAAGTGCACGACCTTCTGCCGCTTGGCCAGCAGGTCCAGCGAGCCAAGAATCGGCAACCCCGCGCGAATCAGCGTCAGAAACTGCTGGTTGAACACCAGAAACGTCTCCAGTTTCACCTTCTTCTGGCCCCCGCCCATCGGCCCGCGCGCCTTCACCGAATAGACGTAGTAGCCCGCCTGCGTAAACCGCGCACGCAACTCTTCAGCCGTCGCAGCAGTATGCATCTGCTCCTGCACCCGCCCACGCTCATCGGCCAGCTTCACCACAAACTCAGTCATATTGCCCGGCTACGCCTCCGCACACCCACGTCCATCTTAGACGTTCCGCGGCAGAATTCGCCCCCTCCAGGCATCTACAACCTAATGTGCACTTAACTTGAATCTACCGAACACGGTCTAACGCACTTCATCCGTAAACTGGCGTTTATATTCATGGCCTTTCAAGACAAAGTCGCTTTTGTTAATTGTGCTGCTTTCCTGCAGGCTGCCAACCTTGACTATCATCACAACTCCACCCTTCGCTCGCACTACGATTGACTGCGCCACCTGCGCTCCGTCAAATTCCACGAAATTGCCCCGAGTAATGTGAACCCCCGCGTCCACCGCCTGCAACAGCCATCCGTTCTGATCGAACCAGAACGCTCTTGAATTCCCTTCGACCATCTTCCCGGAGGCATCTTCCGGCCCGGTAGCAACCCGTACCGTGGAGATATCCGCGATATCTTCACGCTTCATCCGCCAATCCGACTCAACAAACGTATCCAGCGCCGGAATTGGTTCGATCACCTTGAACACCAGTCTCAGCAGAGCCGCATCTGGTCCTTCCGCAAGCTGATATCGCTTATCTCCGTTCTGAGTCCGCACATAGTGGCTCTTGCCGAACCATGCCTCTCGCCTCCACTCGCCTTCGTTCACCCAGATGTCTTCGTATCTGCCGTCGGCGACCTTTCCATCACTCCCCATAGCTTGAAACGTAGCGCTGAGCGAATAGGGCGTCCCAGCGCCCGCTGCTGGAAATCCGGCCTTTCTTCCGCGCTCAAAGTAATTCCGTGCGCTGTCGAAGTTTTCCGTTCCAGCAGGCCGAGTCGTTGTGAAGGGCAGCGTCATCGTGCTCACAACCTGCACCGGCACACCATTCACAAGATAGGGTTTGAATCTTTGCTGCATGATCCAAGCCCGCGCAACATCGCTTAAACCAGGGTTGTCGCTAACTATTGTCCCAACATTTCTCACGCGGCCTTCTCGATCTACGACAATCTCCGTAGTCAGTACGCCAGTCAACGGCCCATTCGCTAAAGACGGCCACGGCACCGGATCGCTCGCAATCATGTTTTTACGCAGTGCGGGCTCATCTACAACCAGAGTGCTGATCTGTTGTGCATCCCCTCCGCTGGCTGTGGCATCGAAGAAATCCGCCGGTTCCGACCCCAGGTCCTCCAGCAACACAATCTTCGCATCGCCGATCGCGCGAGCAACCATGCGCCCATGGAATTCCTGATAGTCGTGAAAGTCCCCACTCCAGCCCACATCGCTTCCATAAACCAACAACCCTGTACTGTTGGACAGCGCAACCCCGGCGCCAATCCCCTTTGACACCGTCCCATCGCTGCCCATAGTCATCCACTGGGCGTTCGTCTGGCCCATGAAGCTCCGAACGTCGGCCGATTTAACCTCTTGCAAAACATGGTCAAGGGGAGGCACTGGATCGATCAGCTCTACTGCCAGACTCCGCAACCACTCAGGAAAATATTCCCCTTCATTCTTCTGCCAGACTTGTCCATCATTCACAATCTCAACCTGATGAAACTCGGGTGACCTCACCTCGCGACGCCAGGCCTCAGGAGACTTCCACCAGATCTCAATCTCTCCTGATCGATTTAATGCCTTGTCACGATCAGAAACAGGAGTAATCTCGGCCTTCAGATGAAACGGCTTTGTGCCCGCCTGATCTAACCGGCTGCGCTTGACCGCCTTTTCAACATCCTTTGACACATCGTCCGCCCGAAGTGTCACCGAGCAGAGCACTCCCATGAGGCCAACTAAGAGCAGCGTTTTAAGGTGCATAAAGAGGCACTATACACAACATCCGAAAGCCCAAACAATCTTCCCTAAAATCACGAACCTAATGTGCATCGAGCGCAATATGCTTATCAACAGGTGGCCGCTTCAGGAAAAACACCAGCGGCAACATGCACACCAGCACACCGCACAGTATCTTGAACTGCTCCATGTACGAGAGCATCATCGCCTGCCGCTGCATCGCCGCGTAGATCTCAGCCAGTGCGAAGTAGTGATTATCCGCGGCATTTCCCGGCCCGGCCACAGCCTGCCCCACCGCCTGCTGCACCAGCCCGTTTGAAGCCGTAATATGCTGCCCCAGCGTTTGCTGAAACATCTGCGCCCGCCGCTGCAGCAGCGTGCTCACCGCGGCAATCCCCAAGCTGCCGCCCTCGTTCCGCACCAGCGCGTACAACCCCGCCGCCTGCGAGCTCTCCGTCTTCGGAATAAACCGGAAGATCATCGTGCTCACCGGCACCGTAATCAGCCCCATGCCCAGCACCTGCACGATGCGCGGCACAATGAAGTTCCACTCCGCCGCGTCCAGGCTCATCGACGCCATCCACCACAGCGACGACGCCATCAGCAGCAGTCCACCGAAGACCATCTTTCGCGGATCATATCCACGGGTCAGCATATAGCCGACAACCGGCACCTCCGCCATCGTGAACAACCCCGCAGGCGAGAGCACGAGCCCCGAGGTCGTCGCGTCGTATCCCATCAACTGCTGCATCAACAGCGGCAGCAGATACGTCGACGCATACAGCACGCCGTACAGGCCCAGAATGATGAGGCAGCAGAAGAGAAAGTTTCGTTCCTTCAACAGCCGCAGATTCACCACCGGATTCTTCCGCGTCAGCTCCCACCACACAGCCGATACCAGCGCCACCACGGCAATCGTCGCAAACAGCACAATGAACGGCGAGCCAAACCAATCCAGCTCCTGCCCCTTGTCGAGCACAATCTCCAGCGTCGCCAACCCAATCGAGATGAAGCCCAGCCCGCCCCAATCGACAGCAGTCCTGCGAGCCTTGATCTTTGCTTCCTTCATGTGCGGCGGATCTTCCAGCACCATCCGCGTCAGCAGCACGCAAGCGACGCCCACCGGAATGTTGATGTAGAAAATCCACCGCCATGAGTAGTTGTCCGTAATCCACCCACCGAGCGTCGGCCCCAGCACCGGGGCTACCAGAATCGCCACCGTGTAGAGCGCCATCGCCATGCCGCGCTTCTGCGGCGAAAACGTATCGGCCAGAATCGCCTGCACCGAAGGCTGCAATCCTCCGCCGGCCAGCCCCTGCGCCACGCGAAACACCACCAGCACTGCAAGCGTAGGCGCAAGCCCGCACACAGCCGAGAAGACCGTAAAGAAAAACACCGACGTCAGGTAAAAATTCTTCCTGCCCATCAGCGCCGAAAGCCATCCACTGATCGGCAGCACAATCGCATTGGCCACCAGATAGCTCGTCAGCACCCACGCGCCCTCGTCCTGCGATGCCGACAGGCTCCCTGAGATGTGCGGCAGAGCAACGTTCGCAATCGAGGTGTCGAGCACCTCCATGAACGTCCCCATCGTCACAACCAGAGCCACAATCCACGGGTTGAACGCCCGCGCCTCTGTGCGCTCCAGGTTCTTCTCAGCCAGGTCAGGGCCGGCCTGAGGAGCAGCCTCAACAAGCGGCTCCTCAACTAGCGCAATCTCTGGTTCTTCGAGTTCATCGAGCAGGGTTGACATAAAATGACTCGCCAGTCATATATGATGACTCATCAGTCATTTTGATGCACGCACTTTTTCCACCACTCCATAACCCGCTGAAAACAGGCCTCCGCCAAAAAATGACCGAGCAGTCATTGCGGCCGGCTTCCTCACTGTATATCCTTGATTTCGGTCGAACCTGCGATGGCACCGTCAACCTCACCCCCCGTCCGCACCCGCACCTCTCGCAAATCAGCGGACGGCAAAGCGCGCGTCCTCACCGCCTTCCGGCGCTCGGAGATCCTGGCCGCATCCACCCGCGTCTTCGGCAACAAGGGCTTCGAAGCCACACGCATGGACGACATCGCCCACGAAGCCGGCCTGGCCAAAGGCACGCTCTACCTGTATTTCAAATCGAAGGACGCCATCTACAAGGCCACGGTCCAGCACGCACTGGCCGAGCTGCGCGAACTCACCCACGAACACGTCGCGCGCGAGTCCACCTTCGCCGGCAAATTTGCCGCCTTCATCCGCGTGCGCATCGCCTTCTGGGACGAGCAGCAATCGCTCTACCGCGTCATCCTCAGCATGGGACGCACCAGCCACCACCGCAAACAGAGCATCGCCTGGCAAAGAGCCGCCGTCGAGTATCTCGCAACCCTGCTGGCCGAAGCAGCCGACGCAGGCGAAATCCCCGCCGGAGACCACATCGCCGCAGCCTGGGCCACGATGGACGCAATCCGTGGCTTCAACGAGCGCCGCATCTACTCCGAAGGCCGCTCAGTCGAAGAAGACACCCGCTTCCTCACCAATTTCCTGCTCGCAGCCCTACGCACCCCGGGCGCATGAGACAGCGATCGGTCAAAAGAAAAACGCCCCGGACGTATCCGGGGCGTCGCTTTTCTAAAGCAAAACTTTTACACGCTGAACGAGGAGCCGCAGCCGCAGGTGCTCTTCACCGCGGCGTTCTCAAACTTGAAGCCAGCAGCTTCGAGCGTCTCGATGTAATCCACCTGGCAGTTCACCAAGTACGCCGCCGAGGTGGCATCGACAAATACCTTCAGGTCGTCGAACTTGTAGACCTTGTCCATCATGCCCGCCTGGTTCTCGAACGACATCGAGTACTGGAAGCCGGAACATCCGCCGCCAACCACACCAATGCGCAGACCGGCCGGAACCGGATTCTGGGTCGCCATGATCTCCTTCACCTTGGCGATAGCCGCCGGGGTCAGGGTGACAGGTGTCGAAGCGGGAGGAGCGGCGACAACCTCGGGGGTAACAGATGCTGTGGACATGGAAATCTCCTTCGTACCTACTATTTAAGTGTATGCGCCTGCCTACTTGCCTGCAAGCCCTTACGCAGGCGCACAATGCTCTCTTATATGGAGATGCGCCACATCCCTGAACGGATTCACCTTGGCCCGGAAACATACCGTTCCTGTTACCATTTGAGCCGCAGGGCCATCCGCAATCATCCATAGAGAGCCATGAAGATACTGGAGTTCATCTCGAATGCCTTCATCAACACGATGGGCATTACCAAGCCATCCGCGCGTGGCGCGATGCGGGCTGCGTGGTTCATCGCCGGCATGCTGCTTCTCGTGCTGATAGCCGTCACTCTGATGGCCGCCCTGGGTCTGCATCTCATCGCCCATCACTAGTACTACACCGTGCCAAGAAAATCGCTGGTTCATTTTCGCTGCACAGGCGTATGATGGCGGCGGACGCGCCACGGCGCCAACCCGGGCTCTCTCCTGCCGGGCACGCTTTCAGGCGTTGCCAACCATGTCGGCCCTGTCAATAAGGGGCGGAGGGACCTGAATTATGATGAGTTCGATTCTCACATTGCTCGTGATCTGGGCGATCATCGTCGCATGCTTCCTGGCGCTGTTGGCCTATAAGGCACAACTCCAGCGCTACGAAGAAGATCAGCTCTTTCTCAACGATGAGGTCGAGTCCACCGAGCACCAGGAGCAGAACGAGATCGTACGCAAGGTCAATAAGATCGCTCCATTTGTCAAAGTCTTTGGCATCGCAGCAGCGGTGATGACCGTCTGTATCGTCGGCATCTACACCTACGACGCCTGGCAGCACCTTACCCATTAAGTAAAGACATTTCGCCCTGGAACACGAACAGCCAACCCGCCCTGATGCGGCCCTGGCTGTTCGCTTTTAAGCACCTCGACGTACGCAATAAAGCTACAACGCCGCTCCGTCATTCCCCATCCCAAGCAGTTGCTTCAGCGCCTGCACATATTCAGCCAGCGCCTCGCGTCCGCCTTCGGTCAGACGATATTGCGTCTGTGGCTTGCGCAGCACAAACTTCTTCTCAACGGCCACATATCCGGCTCCCTCCAGCGTAGCCAGTTGCGCGCCCAGATTGCCGTCCGTCGCCCCTGTCTTCGCGCGAAGCCAGGTAAACTCGGCTCCCTCCACTCCACTCAGCAGCGAGAGCACGGCCAGGCGCAGTCTGCCGTGGATCACAGGATTGAGTTCAGGCAGATCAGGCATGGCTCAGACCATTCCGCTTCCGCGCCTCGGCAACCATCGCATAAACGCCAAACACAATCTGGCAGAAAAAAATCGCGGCGATAAATACAATCCCGCACTGCTCTTCCGAGCCAAAGCATGCAGCCACTGCAGCCGCCCACCATACAACCGCACAGGCAATCTGAGGCTTCCAGTGCAAGACCATCCCCGACGCGCCATTCGCCAATCCAAGCATCGCCGCTGCCATCGCCACAGAGACATGCTGGTCCACCAGCCGTCCGGTGACGCCAAGCGTCGTAAAAAGCACAGCCATCGAGACGGACAGGCCAATCCAGATCGAGCCAATCGCGCGCCCAAGTATCGTCACCGGACGATGACGTACCCTCAATGACGCACCAACGCCCGTGACAACCAGCCCAACAGCCACGCAGACCAGCCATGGCCAGCCGTTGTTAATCTTCGCCGACCATCCGATGGCGGCAATGTAGACGACACCCCACAGGACAAACGCCCATCCCCAGCGCTCCGTCGTCCTGCGCCCTTCGGCGATCATGCTCTCGATCAAACCGAGTCTCTCGCGTAGCTCCGAATCAGCAGCATGGCTTTGCATCGCGTTCCTCCTTATATGTGCCGTAAATGGCAGAGCTAAATTCGATGACAGAGTACTCTATATTTTAGAGTTAAGTCAAGCACAATAAATTCCAGGCGGCTCACTTCATGAATTATGTCGCTAATAATAAATGGCTTAGGCCAACAATTCATATCCAAGACAAAGCCCTCCGCCGCTTCGATCCTGTGAGTCAATCACTCATCAGGGCCGAAGCAGCGAAGGGCTGAAAGTACCCGGAAGCTGAGCCTCCGTCACCATTGCTAAGCGTTGTAGGTGGACGAAGAGACGCGTCCTCCGCGTCCGGTCCAGTTGGTGTGGAAGAACTCGCCGCGGGGCTTATCGACACGCTCATAGGTGTGCGCGCCGAAGAAGTCACGCTGCGCCTGCAACAGGTTCGCCGGCAGACGGTCCGTGCGGTAGCCATCGTAGAACGCCAGCGCCGTCGAAAACGCAGGCGTGGGCACGCCAATCTCGACCGCATGAACCAGCGCCTTGCGCCACGACTGGTGATACTTGTTCAGCGCGCCCGAGAAGAAGCTGTCCAGCAGCAAGTTCGAGAGCTGCGGATTCTTGTCATAAGCAGCCTTAATATTGCCCAGGAACACGCTGCGAATAATGCAGCCGCCGCGCCACATCAGCGCGATACCGCCCATGTTCAGGTTCCAGCCCATCTCCTTTTCAGCGGCGCGCAGCAGCATGTAGCCCTGAGCATAGCTGATGACCTTCGAGCAATACAGCGCGCGCCGAACGTCTTCGATGAACTCCTTCTTGTCCGCAACCGTCTTCGTCTTCGCCGGCCCTTCGAGCACCTTCGAAGCCGCAACGCGCTCGTCCTTCAGCGCCGACAGGCAGCGCGCAAAGACGCTCTCGCCGATCAGCGTCACCGGCTGGCCCAGGTCAAGCGCCGAGATCGCCGTCCACTTGCCCGTTCCCTTCTGCCCGGCCGTATCGAGAATCTTGTCAACGAGCGGCTTGCCATCCTCATCCTTCTTGGCAAAGATCTCCGCCGTAATCTCGATCAGGAAGCTGTCCAGCTCGCCCTTGTTCCACTCGGCAAAGATGCCCGCCAGTTCATCGGCACCCAGCCCCAGGCCGTCCTTCAGCAACTGATAAGCCTCGCCGATCAGCTGCATATCGCCGTACTCAATGCCGTTGTGGACCATCTTCACGTAGTGGCCCGCACCATCCTCGCCCACCCAGTCGCAGCAAGGAGTGCCATCTTCCACCTTCGCAGCAATGGCCTGGAAGATCTCCTTCACGTGCGGCCATGCAGCCTTGTTGCCGCCAGGCATGATTGACGGGCCGAAGCGCGCGCCCTCTTCGCCACCCGAAACGCCAGTGCCGACGAACAGAATGCCCTTCTCAGCCAAAGCCTTCGTGCGACGATTCGTATCGGTGTACAGCGAGTTGCCGCCGTCAATCAAGATGTCGCCCTTTTCCAGATACGGCAGCACATGCTCGATCGTCTGATCGACAACGTCTCCTGCCTTCACCATCAGCATGACGCGTCGTGGCGTCTTCAGCGAGGCGCACAGCTCCTGGGCCGAGTGCGTTCCCACCACCTTGGTTCCCTTGGCCTCGTTATTAATAAAGTCGTCCACCTTCGAGGTGGTCCTGTTGTAGACGGCCACCTTGTATCCGTGGTCGTTCATGTTCAAGACCAGGTTCTGGCCCATCACGGCCAGCCCGATCAATCCAATATCGCAAGTCGCCTCAGCCATCTCTTCTCCAAATCAAAGCGGACCCACCAGGGGCCTCGCATCAGTCTTTATTTTGTCCAGTGATCGTAGCCGGGGAATTGGTCCAGCCACAAATGACTCCCTCTATCATAGCCAATAAAACGCGGTACAAACGCTCCACCGCAGAACATCCGCAGTTCATCCATGGACGCTTGCAGTGGAAATTGTTTTTTCTCTAAACAAATTCACGGATTGTCAGTAAAATGGGCCAACCCACAGCAATAGGAGAACCGATGAAGCAGACGACCCGACGCGAAGCCCTCAAAATGTGCGCCACTCTTCCCTTTGCCGCCAGATTCGCTAGCGCGAGTTCCCTCCTGCCGTCGAGCCAGGCCTCAGACGCCTCTGCAGCAAACCCCACGCAAGACTGGTCCGAAGCCCTCATCACTTCAACCATGCACCGCACACCAGATCCCGCCAACCTCGGCACCTGGGGCTACGCCATCGCGCTCTATCTCTACGGCCAATATCTCTTCTACAAACGCACCGGCGACAAGAAGCATCTCGACTACATCCAGGGCTGGATCGACAGCCACGTCAACGATGCCGGCGAGATCGACCGCAAGATCACCGCACTCGACTACATGCTCCCCGGCAACCTCCTCATCGTGCTCCACCAAGAAACCGGCAAGCAAAAGTACAAGACCGCAGCCGACACCATCCGTCACACCTTCGACAACTACCCGCGCACCACCGATGGCGGCTTCTGGCACGCCTACTCGCGCCAGCACCAGCTCTGGCTCGACGGCATGTACATGTCGATGCCCTTCCTCGTCCGCTACGGCCAGGCATTCAACGACAAAAAGTACGCCTGCGACGAAGCCGTCAAACAGCTCCTCATCTACGCGAAGCACCTCAACGACCCCGCCAGCGGCCTGCTCTACCACGCATACGACGAGTCCGGACAGCAACCATGGGCGCAGCCCGCCACGCACCACTCGTCCTTCTTCTGGTGCCGCGCCATCGGCTGGTACGGCATGGCGCTCATCGAAGTGCTCGAGGTTCTGCCGCACCATCACGCCCAGCGCGGAGACCTCATCAAACTCGTCCAGCAGCTCGCCGCAGCCTACGAGAAATACCAGGACCCCGCCACCGGCCGATGGTACGAAGTCGTCGACAAAGCCACCACGCCCGGCAACTGGCTCGAGACCTCAAGCTCGTCGATGTACACCTACACCCTCTCGCGCGCCATCGAGCGCGGCTACATCCACAAGCGCTACGCCAGCGTGATGAACAAAGGCTACAAAGGCGTGCTCACGCAGCTCTCACGCGACAGCGATGGCTCGACGCATCTGCATAACATCTGCGGCGGCACCAACGTCGGCGATCTCCAGTTCTACCTCGACCGCCCGCGCAACACCGACGACTTCCACGGCCTCGGCGCCTTCCTCATCATGAACGAGCAACTACGCAAACATCAGGCGTAGTACAGAGCCGCCAACAGCAGAAGGCCCGCTGGAATCTCCCAGCGGGCCTTCTATTTTGTGTTGAACGAGCTTACTTCCACACGCGCAACATCACCACACCATGCGCAGGAATCGTGACGCTGTAAGGTCCCTTGATGCTGCCCAGGTCCTTATGCAGCCACAGGTCGCGCGCCTTCACCGAGCCAGAGAACCCCAGCTTGTGAAAGTCCACCTCGGTCGTCGCCGTTGACGTGCCACGATTGAAGATCCCCACAGCCTCCGCGCCGCCTTCGAGCGGTCGCGCCCACATCTCCGTCAAGCCATCCGCGGACACGCGATCGCCCTGCTTGCCTAGCTTGTCCTGATCGACAGCAATCACATCGTGGTTGGTCAGAATCGCCAGCGTCTCCGGCGTCATCGTCGTCAGATCGTTGCCCGCCAGCAGAGGCGCAGCAAGAATTGCCCACAGGCTCATGTGGGTCTTGTATTCATCGGTGGTCATGCCGCCATTGCCCACCTCCAGCATGTCCGGATCGTTCCAATGTCCCGGCCCGGCATAAGGCGCAAGCCCAAGCTGCTGATTGAATCCTATGTCGGCCATACGCGCATAGGTGTCGTTGATATCACCCGTCGTGCGCCACAGATTGCCGCCCACGCTCGGCCCCCACTTCCACACATCGTCCACGCCATACTGGCAGAGGCTATAAACAATCGGCCGCCCCGTGCTGCGCAGCGCATCCCGCATCTTCACGTACGCATCCACCATGATCTTGTGCGCCGCCTCATGCGAGCCAGCCGCCTTCATCTGCACTCCAAGCCCGCACAGATCGTACTTCAGATAATCGATGCCCCACGCCGCATACGTCTTCGCATCCTGCTCCTCATAGCCCAGGCTGCCTTCAAACCCCGCACACGTCTTCGCACCCGGCGAAGAATAGATACCCAGCTTCAATCCTTTGCTGTGCACATAATCCGCAAGCGCCTTCATGTCGGGAAATTTGCTGTTCGTCAGGATGTTCCCCTGCGCATCCCGGCCACCTTCCCAGGTGTCGTCGATGTTGATGTAGATGTAGCCCGCATCGCGCATCCCACTCGACACCATCGCATCGGCCTGCTGGCGGATAATCGCATCGGTCACATTGCGGTGGAAGTGGTTCCAGCTATTCCACCCCATCGGCGGAGTCATTGCGATACCGGAGCTTTGCCCGCGCAGCGGAGTTGAAATCAACGCGAACGCAGCAAGCGCAGCGAACAGAGCACATCGACGAAACAAATTCATGAAGAACGATCTCCTGAGCGAATCTAAGAATAAGTCACGAATAAAAGTACACGGTTACATCCAAGAAAATCCAGCATAAAATCGCAACCCTAAGCAGGCGGCAATCCACCCAGATACATATAGCCTTTATCCTTGCACTCGCTCAGCAGCTTCGTAATCACCGGATCAGGAAACCTGCGATTAAACGACTCCGCCCACCCAATCCGCTCGTTGGAAGGAGAACCCATCTCCTGCTTGACCCCCGTCGCCTTCTCAAACAACGTCGGATCAACCATCCCCGCCATCGACACGCGCACCAGATGCTTCAACGCACCACCATTCACCGCATACAGGTCCACACCATTCGACATCCCGAGCTCAGCCATCAGCACCAGCGGACCCGCAGCATAGAGGTGATAGTGCAGTGCACGCATGGCGCGGTGCATCTCGTTCGGCAGCGTACCATCCGGCTGAATGGCCGCAATCCCCTGCTTCGCCGCACTCATCGCCCAGTCGAAGTCCTTACGATCATTCGTCGCGATTCCCACCGCCGCCAGCTCCACCCCGGCCCAGTAATAGTGGTTGTTCTGCGCTGCGGCATCCTTCGCCTCTTTCGCGTCGTAATAGTCCTTCGTCTGCTGCGACACCTTCTTCAGCCACGGCAAAATCACCGCTGCCTGCTCCGGCGAAATCACGCCCGACTCCCGTACCTTCAGATACGCAATCGCCTCTCCACCCAGCACCCATCCCTGCACGTAGTACGCCTGGTTCGACGACATCTTCCCCGTCAACGCCCGCCCGCGCGCATTCGCTTCCATGTGTGCAATCACACATCGAGCCGCCGCCAGCGAGCCCGTCGTCCGATAAGCATCCGCCGCCGCGACCACCTCATCGCCATCGCGCTTCTCTGGCGCCGAACTCTCGTGGTACGCCTTCATCATCGCCGGATCGACAATCGAATGCGTCGGATCATCCGTCCTATAAAACCCATTCGTCACAAAATCAACCGGCAGGTGCTCCACTGCAGGGCAGTCATAGGAAGCACTCGTGGCCTTCACCGCAACGCCATCCCACGGCGACCGCAACGCCGCAGCGTTCGCATAACAAGGCATCGAAGCCAGCAAAACCGCACCAATCGTTCCCGCACCACGCTTCAACTGCTGCACAACAAATCTACGCATCCTACCCTCGTGCCAGCCATTCTAACTACAATTCCCGATTAAGTTCACGCTTCGTATGAAAATGCCGCCGGATGGCGCCGTGCGCACGCCGGCGTTCCGCCAGTACACGCAGACTCTAGCTAACAGTTATCCATGTGCGACTCTTCCCATCGATACGCACTGGAACCAAAGCCGAATAGTCCCGCTCCAGGTGATAGGTCTTCGCAGGCCCATCCTGTATTTGAATCTGCGCTGTCTTTGTAAGCCCCGTGTAGTACAGAGGCAATTTAATCTCGCGTGTAATTTCATCGTGCAAGGGGTTATAGATCATAGCCAGGCCGCGAGTTTTCAGACGCGGATTCGCATGCAGGATGCCGTCCCAATCCTTACCATCCGGTCGGCGCAGGTGAATAATGTCGCTATCCAGAATGGCCCGGTTTTCTTTGTAGAAGCTGACCCATTTGCGCACAGCCTGTTTTGTTTCATCCGTGTCGTAGAGACGGTCTCCGCGCCATGCAGCCTGCACCCCCGCTCCCAACAGGTCTGCAAGCCTGGTCTCGTAATGGGCAAGGTTTTGGTGCAGCGGCTCAACCGTTGCTGCCGAACCTCCACCGTGATATTGCATGAGGGGGACATGCATCCAACCCATGCTCGGTGTCTTCTCCCACGTTCCGTCATAGATGTCCTGCCGTTCGATCAATGGCTGATATTCACGTGGCAGAGACCAGTCATTTTCCGTATAGCCCATCCCAGTCTTGCTTTGCCCATTGAGAAAGTACCAGTCGGGCACGGTGAGATAAATGCCCTGTCCCCGGCACCAGCGATAGAACTCGCTCATAATCTCCCACTGCCGCCATTGTGAATCGAGATATCCTTTATGCCCCGGATGCTCGGTAGATGCGCAGAAATCTCCTGGATAGGAGCCGTCGTTTTCAAAGACGTTCATTCCCGTGTATGGGAAAAAGCTGCGCAGCGTTTTGAAGTAATCTTCCGCCCAGTGGCTGCCGAGACAAGGCGATGGGCCAAATTTACCCCCGCCCGGTCTGTCCGTTTTCACATCGATAACAAGGTCCTCGCGTCTTCCACCCCGGCTTGCAAGCAGTGAATAGCCACCGATTGCGATGCCCTTCTGTTTGGCATAATCGGCCAGCTCTTTCATCTCTTTCAAATAATCAGCACTCGTGTTTTCGATGTTGAAGCCGCTTCCAAAGCTGAGGATCACCATCTCGAAACCAACATCGGCGCACTGGTCAATGACGAGTTTTACTTTGTCAGGCTCCGCATATCGCGCGTGCATGTAAATCGGATTCTCTTGTATCCATGGCGCAAGTACCGTCATCATCTTGCGCATCGCCAGTCCACGCCGTTCAGCATCACTGCTGTCGTGAAGAAGCTCAAACACCGTAAAGGAGCCCCATGTCTTCCCCGACGCTATTTCAATTTCGGGGCCAACGGGAGGAGCGCACTCCAGCAAGCATGGCGTTTGGTGCTCATAGTAGCGATCGCCGTAAGATGGATCGCCCTTCCAGCGGACTGCAGGATTGTCCTGAGCGGCGCCCATGTTTCCGCCAAAGTCGTAGTCCGTTTCCACATGAATAGGAAGGACTTTGTCGAGAAGCTCATTGTCCGATTCAGGAGATAGTTTCTCGACACCGGACTCGACAATTGCCAATATTTCAGCCTGGAATGAATTCAGAACGATTGGAGAAGAGCCATCGTTTTCAACCTCAATCTGCTTTGCCAACAGCGGAATGCCGTCATACAGTTCATAACGCACGCGCACCAGAACATTCTTGATTGGCGATTGCGGCCCGGCCCCATAGTGAAAGGTCAAGGAAACACCGGGCGGCGGCCATGGCAACTCCTCCGTTGACCACTCCGCAACTCGCTTCCACGGAAAACGTGCGCGAGTCCTTCCTTCTTCCAGACGAAGGAACTGAAAATCACGCGGGGCTGCTGTCATTTGATCGAGCCACTCTGGCAGAAAGTAGTTCTCGACAGGTTGTCCGTGCAGGCCTCCCACGGAGAGAGCATAGTCATCCAGAGTAAGTGTTGCTTCAGGCCGCACACTTCGCAAAACGCTTTCGCCTGTCATCAGGTTGTCGAACGCTACAGTTGCCGCGTTCGGAGCGAGACGAAATACACGGCGCAGCAGCCCATTCGACAGGACGACTTCTTTGCCGCCGTCCTGATGTGTGATCTGTGCTTTGTAACCAGAGGCGTCCAATAGCCAATCCGCTGACGACGACTGCTGGTGAGTTGTCTCTTCAGCAATCGCTTTAGATGGCGCCACACTTAACACACCGGTGCCAAGCGCACCGGCGATGAAGTTCCTTCGGTTAAATTGCATTTGGTGGTCTCACCTTATTTATTCTGTTGAATCTTTTCTCTAACGCGACCAATCGCTCAGCACTACGTTTCACTGCACAACAAATCCTACCCTCGCGCCAGACATCCTACCCACAATCGCCAATTAAGTTCAGACTCTGTATGAAAACACAGCCGAAGCAGCCTTGACGAACAGCCACCACCCGCTTAGCGTTGAAGCAGCCACCAATCTGCTCATGGTGGACGAAGCACCCGGCAGCAAAGACGCGAAAGTGGCGAAATTGGCAGACGCACCAGACTTAGGATCTGGCGGAGAAATCCGTGGGGGTTCAAGTCCCCCCTTTCGCACCAATCTCAAATCCATCGAGCACCAGGAACAACAATGAACCAGCCGCACGCGCCCAAAGGTCCGGACCAGACCACCGTCAACATCACCAACACCCCCGACTACCGCGAGGGCTACGCCAACAGCGTCCAGGTCCGCATGAGCGTCTGGGACTTCTTCCTCGTCTTCGGCACCATGTCGCAGGAAAAACCGGACGAGCTCAACATGCGCAACTTCCAGGGCATCTATCTCAGCCCGCAGCAAGCCAAGGCGCTCTGGAACGTACTCGGTCATAATCTCGCTCAGTACGAGCAGGCTTTCGGAACGCTCACGCTGGAGCAGGTTCCTCAACCTGGCGGTCCCGTCCATTAGCTCCACGTGAAACGCCTGCGCAACGCCCGAAAGCCCCTCGGCGACATCCCGCCCTGGAAGCTCTACCCGCTCTTCTTCGCGGTCGTTTACTTCTCGCACCTCACGCTGTTGCGTCTTCCCTACTTCTGGGACGAGGCCGGCTACTACATCCCCGCCGCGTGGGACTTCTACCGCACCGGCTCGCTCATTCCGCAAACCACGCTGACCAACGCGCACCCGCCGCTGCCATCCATCCTGCTCGCAGCCTGGTGGCATCTCTCAGGATTCGTCCCCAGCGGCACCCGCACCCTCGTCTGCATGGTGAGCGCAGCAGCCCTGCTCGGCGTCTTCAAGCTCGCGCGATCGCTCTGCACAAGATCCGTCGCCGCCGTCACAGCAATCCTTACCGCGATCTACCCCATCTGGTTCGCGCAAAGCACACTCGCCCACGCCGACATCTTCGCCGCCGCCTTCACCCTCTGGGCCTTCGCCTTCTACCTCGAACCCGAGCCAGCGTCTTCCACGCGCAATCAAATCTCCGTAGCCTTTCTCTTCTCGCTCGCCGCACTGTCGAAAGAAACAGCCATCGTCACGCCAGTCGCGCTCGCCCTCTGGGAGACATTCCTCCTCATCCGCAGCAGCCGAGCCATTCCACGCCGCGAACACACTAGATGGATCATCGCTCTACTCATCCCCATCCTTCCACTCGCAGCCTGGTACGCCTACCACTACCACGCCACAGGATTCATCTTCGGCAACCCACAATTCCTTCGCTACAACGCTACCGCGAACCTCGGCTTACATCGCATCGCGCTCAGCCTCTGGCACCGCCTCCTGCACCTCACCGTGCACATGAACCTCTACGTCGCCGTCATCTGCGCTGCGGCCGCATTGTTCATTCCAGCCACACCCGAGTCACCGAAGGGCCTGCAAAAGCCCGCCTTGCAGGCCATCGCCGTCATCTTCATCGCCAACTGGATCGCCTTCTCCATCCTCGGCGGAGCGCTGCTCACGCGCTATCTTCTTCCGGTCTATCCGCTCATCATCCTGCTCTGCGTGACGACCTGGCATCGCCACCTGCGCCGATGGTGGCTCCTGGCCGCGCTCACTGCAGCCGCATTCCTCAGCGGCATCTGGATCTACCCGCCCTACCCCTTCGCACCCGAAGACAATCTCGCCTACCGCGACATGGTCGTCCTGCACGTAGAAGCCGTCCACATCATTGAGCACCGTTACCCCAAAGCCATCGTGCTCACCGCCTGGCCCGCAACCAGCGAGCTTGCACGCCCCGAGCTAGGCTACACACGCACGCCCATCAAAACCGTCGCCATCGACAACTTCTCCTTCGGTGAAATCGAAAAAGCCGCCGCCGACCCCGGCTCCTACGACACAGCGCTCATCTTCTCCACCAAGATCGACCCGCGCGGCATCAATCTCGCTCGCGCAAACAGGGCATCCGACGCGAAGTACTTCGACTACCACCAGGACCTCGACCCCACCGAAGTCGCCGCGCTGCTCCACGGCAACATCGTCTGGCAAGCTCACCGCAACGCCGAGTGGGCCGCCATCCTCCGCTTCCCCCGCATCGTCAACGCCTCACTCACACCTTTGTCGCTGCCTCTGAGATAGGCCGGGACTTCAGTCCGGGCAATACCGGCACAAAAAGGAACGGGGCTTTAGCCCCTGGGATACGCCCCATCCATCGCGGCCTCATTGTCCATCGCGAGTGGCATACCTCGCACGAGCGCTCTATATACTGAACCTGTGCCGAGCCCGTCCAAACTCCGCCATCTCCTGAAGCACTCCTGGCTTCCCATCGCGTTCCTCTTCTCAACCATCCACGCCCTCGCGCAGACTAGCCCCAGCGCCGAAACCATCGAGAACTCGGGCCGTCTCGTCCTCGTCCTTCCATTCGACAACCACACCGGCCAGCAAAACCTCGCATGGATCGGCGAGTCCTTCCCCGACACGCTCAACCAGCGGCTCGCCTCCGCCGGCTTTCTCCCCATCAACCACGACGACCTCCAGTACGCGCTCGACCACCTCGGCCTGCCGTCCGACTTCCGTCCCACCCGCGCCACCACCATCCGCATCGCGCAAACACTCGACGCCAACTACGTCATCATCGGCAGCTACAACGTCACCAACGGACGCATCTCCGCGCAGGCGCAGGTCCTCAACGTCAACCAGCTCCACATGTCACATCCGCTTGCCGACTCAAGCGAGCTCGCGCGCCTCTTCGATGTCGAAAACGCCATCGCCTGGAAGGTCGCCAACGATATCGTTCCCAACTTCTCCATTGCCGAGCAGACATTCCTGAGCGCGCCCTCCGTGCCCCTCAGCGCATTCGAGGACTACATCCGCGGCAACAACGCCACCACACCCGACGAGCGCGTCAATCGCCTCCAGGACGCCGTCCGCCTCGCGCCCGACTACTCCGCTGCCCTGCTCGCACTCGGCAAAGCGCAGTATGCCAATCGCGACTTCGACAACGCCGCCGCAACACTCGCCAAGGTTCCCCACTCCGACCGCCGCGCTCTCGAAGCCAACTTCTACCTCGGCCTCGCCCGCTTCAACTCTGGCAAGTACGCTGAAGCCGAATCAGCATTCGCCTTCGTCGCCAGCCGTCTTCCGCTTCCCGAAGTCGTCAACAATCAGGCCGTCGCCACCGCGCGCCAGGGACGCAACGCCGTCCCACTCTTCCGCCGCGCCTCTGCAGCCGACCCCAACGACCCCGACTACCACTACAACCTCGCCGTCTCGCTCTACCGTCAGGGAGATTTCGCCGGAGCCACCACTGAAGTCAATCAAACCCTGAAGCTCCGGCCCACCGACGCCGAAGCCGCGCAACTCAAAGCCTCCATCGCCACCGGCAAAAAGCCCGACGCAAAGACCGCAGCGAACACCACCGACACTGACCCTTCATCCTTCGATCCGCTCGAACGCATCCGCCGCACCTACTCCGAAGCCTCCTTCCGTCAGGCCGCCTTTGAGATCGACCAGATGCGCGCCATGCGCATGGCCACCCTGCCCAAAGACCAGCAGGCAAAGCAATACACCGAGCTGGGCCACGAATATCTCGGCGAAGGCCTCATCCCCGAGGCCGAGCAGCAGTTCCAGTCCGCGCTCAAAGCCGACCCATCCAGCTCCGAAGCCCACGCAGGCCTCGCGCAGGTCCGCGAACGCACTGGCAACAATCAGCAGGCGCGCACCGAAGCCGAAGCCTCGCTCAGGCTCCAGCCCAACGCTCCCGCATATCTCGTTCTCGCGCACCTCGAATATCAGGCCAACCAACTCGACGCCGCAGCCGCAGACGTCAGCAACGCCCTCAAGCTCGACCCCAAAAACTCCGCCGCCCTCGGCATGAAGCAGGCCCTCCAGTCCCGCGGAAAGACCCTCCCGTGAAGACCTCTACATTTCCATTCCGCGGCGCATCATCTCCATTTCCATTCCGTAGCGCAGCGGAGGAATCTGCTTTTCCCTTCCCCGCCACCACCCACCGGGTGCCCCATCTTCGGCGCGAAGCGCCTAAGGTGGGTTCATCTTCGCGGCAGCGAAGATCCAATACTCCGCTGTTCGCAATCTCTCTGATCGTCCTCGCCCTCCTCACCCCACTGTTCGCAAACGCAGCACCCCAGGGCGAAGTCATCAAGCTCACCATCCACGACACCATCCAGCCCATCTCCGCCAGCTATCTCCAGCGCGGACTCGACGAAGCCGCCCGCCGCAACGCCCGCGCCGTCATCGTCTCGCTCGGCACACCCGGCGGCCTGCTCGACTCCACCCGCGTCATGGTGCAGGACATCGAAAACTCCCCGGTCCCCGTCATCGTCTACATCTCCCCCACGGGAGCGCGCGCCGGGTCCGCCGGCTTCTTCATCCTCGAATCCGCCGACATCGCCGCCATGGCTCCCGGCACCAACGCCGGCGCATCCCATCCCATCCTCGAAGGCCAGACGATGGGCCCCATCCTCAAGCAAAAGATCGAGAACGACGCCGCAGCCTTCCTTCGCTCCTTCACCGAGCGCCGCGGCCGCAACGTCACCGCCGCCGAAGACACCGTCCGCAACTCAAAGTCCTACAGCGACACCGAAGCCCTCAACCTCCACCTCATCGACCTCATCTCCCCCAGCGACCAGTCCCTCCTCAACTCGCTCGACAACCGCACCATCCACCGCTTCAACGGCGCCACCGAAACCCTCCACACCGCCAACGCCGCCATCGTCACCATCGAGCCCTCCACCCGCGAGCGCCTCCTCTCGCGCCTCACCAATCCCAACCTCGCCGTCCTGCTGCTCGTCGTCGGCGGCCTGCTCATCTATCTCGAATTCAACGTCCCCGGCACCATCGTCCCCGGCACACTCGGCACACTCTTCGTCCTGCTCGCACTCTTCGGCCTCGACCTGCTCCCCATTCGCCACACCGCCATCCTCTTACTCATCGCCGCCATCGTCCTCATGGTGCTCGAGACCAAATTCGCCAGCCACGGCATCCTCGCTCTCACCGGAACCATCGCCCTCGTCTTCGGCCTGGCCACACTCGTCGATGCGCCCATCCCGCAGCTCCGCGTGCACCTCGCCACAGCGCTAGGCGCAGGCATCGGCTTCGGAGCCATCTCCTTCGGCCTCGCCTACCTCGCCTTCAAGGCCTACCGCAACAAGCACCTCATGGGTCCCGAAGCGCTCATCGGAGGCACAGCCATCACTCGCACCGCACTCGCCCCCACCGGCCAGGTCGAAATCCGCGGCGAGCTCTGGCAAGCCACCCTCCATGGCCTGCCCACCCTGCCCAAAGGCGCCACCGTCACCGTCAAAGGCGTCCACGGCCTCAATCTCACCGTCGAGCCCGCCCCGCCAGACGCCCGCGCAGAGTAAACTAAACAGACACAGTTTTGCCGCAAGGGAGTTCCTGTCTTGATGTTGAATCCGCCCCGCCTGTCGTGTGTCTTCGCCGCCCTGCTTTGTGTCGCCGCAGTCCTGGCTGGACCAACCGCTCAAGCCCAGTACGATTCCCCCACCATCCCCGGCCCCATCTCCGACGCGCTCTCGCACGTCGACATCGGCGTCAGCGGCGTCGGCTCGATCACGCAGTCGTCCACCGGCCCCGTGCAGAACAGCACCCAGCCCGCGGCCAACGTATCCATCGACCCCAGTAAGACCGTCGGCGCGCTCATCACCGTCCGCTACACTTTCAAGCCCCTCGTCGGCTTCGAGTTCAACTACGGCTACTCCCGCTACGACCAGAAATTCACCGGCGTCTCCGGAACTCCAGGCGTCTTCGGTGTGCAGAACAACGCCAAGGAATACACCTTCGGCTACGTCGCCCAGCTTCATCAGTACTTCGGTCTCACGCCCTTCGTCGCTGGCGGCGGCGGCACAACCGCCTTTCGTCCCACCACCAACGGTGGTCAGGGTTTGCTGAGCCAGGGACGCGCCACCTACTATTACGCCGTCGGCGCCAACACCAACCTCGGCTCAAAGCACTTCGGCCTGCGCGCTCAGTTCCGTCAGAAGTTCTACATCGCACCCGACTTCGGCCAGAACTACCTCACCATCCTCAAACACACCAGCACCTTCGAACCCGGCATCGGCTTCTTCATCCACTTCTAGCCGCTGACCCACTTCGCATCTCCAATCCGCCCCTGAACAAAACAGGGGCGGATTTGTTTTCAGCGCAAAGCGCCATCCCCAACAATCGTTAAAATCAACCAAGTGCTCGTCAAAGACTTCCACTTCGATCTCCCCGAAGAACTCATCGCCCAAGCTCCTCCCGCTGTCCGCGGCTCCAGCCGCATGATGCTCCTCGACCGCGCCACCGGCCACTTCCGCGACGACCACTTCCGCAACCTCCCCACCATCCTCCGTCCCGGCGACCTCCTCATCCTCAACGACAGCCGAGTCATCCCCGCGCGCCTCTACGCCACCCGCGCCCGCAGCACGCACACGCAGCCCAACTCGCCCGACCCCACCGGCCGCATCGAAGTCCTCCTCACCCAGCACCTCGGCGCCACCGACTGGTCCGTACTCGTCCGCCCCAGCCGCAAAATCCAGCCCGGCGAACGCCTCCTCTTCCACGCGCCAAATCAAACGCAACCCGTCCTCGAAGCCGAAGTCATCGACGCCACAGACTTCGGCGAACGCACCCTGCGCTTCAATCCAGTCGAAAACTTCCACGCCGTCCTCGACCAGATCGGCCACATGCCGCTCCCGCCCTACATCCATCGAGAAGACCGCGCCGAAGACCGCGACCGCTACCAGACCGTCTATGCCCGAAAAGCGGAGTCACACCAACCCGGCAGCGCCGCCGCGCCCACCGCCGGCCTGCACTTCACGCCCGAGATCCTCGCCCAGCTCCAGCAAAACAGCATCCAGGTCGAATACCTCACCCTCCACGTCGGCCTCGGCACCTTCCAGCCCGTCCGCGTCGACGACCTCGCCGACATCCGCCTCCACTCCGAGCACTACACCCTGCCCGCCGCCACCGCCGAAGCCATCAACCGCGCCCAGCGCGAAGGCCGCCGCATCATCGCCGCCGGCACCACCACCACCCGCACCCTCGAACACTGCGCCCAGCAGGCAGCCGGCCAGCTGCTCGCGCCCCACTCCGGCGAAACCAGCATCTTCCTGAGCCCCGGCTACGAATTCAAGATCATCACCGGCCTGCTCACCAACTTCCACCTCCCCGAATCCACCCTCCTGATGCTCGTCGCGGCCTTCGCCAACCGCGACCACGGCACCGAAGCAGTCCTCGCCGCCTACAACCACGCCGTCCACGAAAAATATCGCTTCTTCTCCTACGGCGACTGCATGCTCCTCCTCTAAACCGCCCCGACTCGATACAGCCCATCTTTCACTATCTTTTCCTTATCATTAGTATTTGTTGTAACCTCGTCCTATCAAAAAAATCTCACCCCCGGAGCGCACGATGCCCATCCATTCCCACATCAACCGTCGCAGTTTCCTCAAGACCGTCAGCGCGGGGGCCATCGCCGCAACCGCCATCGAAGTCCTCGGCACGCCCTCCATCGAAGCCCAGCAGGCATCGTCAACAAAATCCGCGCGCCTCTTCTCCGGCTGCTGCGCCTACACCTACCGCAACGCATTCAAGCAAGGCTTCACGCTTGAAAAGTTCATCGACAAAGCCGTCGACCTCCGTCTCGACGCCATCGACATGACCGTCTACTACATGAAGTCCACCGACCCCGGCTACATCGAAAACCTTCGCTGGCTCGCCTACAAACGCGCCGTCCGATTCTCCGGCGCAGCCTGCGGCACCAGCATGGTCCAGGCCGACCCCGCCAAGCGCGCCGACTCCCTCGTCCAGATCAAAAAGTGGATCGACGTCACCGACCGCCTCGGCGCATCGCATCTCCGCATCTTCGCCGGCCCGCTCCCCAAGGGCAGCTCCCTCACCGACGCCACCACCTGGGTCGTCGAAACCATGAAGGCCGCCGCCGACTACTCCGCCACCAAAGGCATCATGGTCGGCCTCGAAGACCACTACGGCGTCTCCCAGCGCGCCGACGTCTGCCTCGAGATCATGCACCGCGTCAACTCACCCTACGCCGGCATCAACCTCGACATCACCCACTTCGACCCCAAAGCCGGCGACTACTACCAGCAGATCGCCTCCTGCATCCCCTACGCAACCAACACGCACATCCGCACCAAATTCGACGACGGCACCCCCATCGACATGGACCGCGTCTGGAAGATGTTCGCCGACGCCGGCTTCAAGGGCTACATGTCCTACGAAGGCGAAGAGCTCGACACCCCAGGCATCCCGCCCACCATCGCCGAAATCAATCGCCTCTGCAAAAAATACTCCAGCGTCTAAAGCAGCAGCCGTCAGCCCACCACAAAAGCACGTCATCTCGACCGCAGCCGCGCAGCAGTATCGCGCGGCGAAGTGGAGAGACCCCTGTATTCGCTTTTGCTCAGGTGCCCCATCCTTCGCGCT
Organism: Edaphobacter acidisoli; assembly: GCF_014642855.1. Lineage (NCBI taxonomy): Bacteria > Pseudomonadati > Acidobacteriota > Terriglobia > Terriglobales > Acidobacteriaceae > Edaphobacter > Edaphobacter acidisoli. The sequence goes on from NZ_BMJB01000001.1 coordinate 2,120,154, forward strand.
TTGCGAAGGATTGGAAAGTAAAATTCCGGGGTCCCATCGACGGCGCGAAGCGCCTAAGGTGGGTCCATTTTCGCGACAGCGAAAATCCAACACACCACCTCACAGCACCGCCGAATTGATTGCAGACAGCTAATTTCTCGGTGAAGGGCACGACTTCAGCCGTGCCATAAGAGAACCGCCGCGGAGCGGCCCCCACAAACCCACGTCACGGAACGGCAGAGTGGAGAATTACCTCGCTCTTGTCGTTGTTCCTGAGATAGGCCCGGACTTCAGTCCGGGCAACAACCAGCAACAAAAAGCAGGGGGCTTTAGCCCCCGGGATATTCCGAGTGCGGGTGCCCCATAGCCTGCCCTGAGCCTGTCGAAGGGTCTCGCCTCTGAGACCTGGGTTCATTCGCGCATCGCGCGAACCGCTTTCCACCCCCACCCCTGTCATTTCGACCGAAGGCGCACAGCGCCATAGCGGAGAAACCGAGGTCCCCGGCGAACTTGTTCGCTGCTGTGGAAGAAACCCGCTTCTCTACCATCCGACTCGCTGGAAGGGCACACGTTTACGCATGCCAAATAAAACGCCACGCAAAAATCCGCCGCAACTGGAAGGGCACACGTTTACGTGTGCCAATAAAACGCTGCGCCGAAGGCGCTACCGCTCTGCCCTGAGCAAAGCCGAAGGGCCGGAGTGAAGCCCGAAGGGCGTAACGACCCGGTTTCTCGGTGGAAGGGCACGGCTTCAGCCGTGCCATAAGAGAACCGCCGCGAAGCGGCCACCGCTCTGCCGAAGGCTGGAGTGAAGCCCGAAGGGCGTAACGACCACAATTGTCGACTTCCCCCTGTGGCAAGCCCATATTATCGATTACCTTTGGCTCGATTGTGCGTAGTGCAGAGCATCTGGCAGTTGTCAGCCGAGCTTCCTCCGCCCTTGCTCCATGCGGAAACGTGGTCCGCGTCCATTTCCTTGAGCTTATAGATTCTGCTCTTGTTCGCATCGTGCCCCATTGCGCAGAGCGGGCAGTTGGATTCGCCCTTCTCCTCTGCCGCGCTCGTTTGCTTCTCGTAAACCGAGTGCTTCGTGGCATCGTCGAACACGCGTACTTCCAGAAGCCTCAAATCCTGCTGGCCGCCGAGGATGAATTCGAATATCCCGCGTTTTTGCTTGATGTACGGATCGCCGTATAGTCGCTTCACGTCGGCGGACACCGTTTCCGGGTCGTAGGACTGGGAGTGATATTGCTCATAGAACTTGCCCCATTCCAGACCCTGCATCTCTTTTTTGACATCTTTAAAGACCGCTGAAACCCAGTCGATCACGCTGTTGAAGTAATTTTTCAGTTCCGTGATGTTGTTGTCGTTGCGATGCTGGCTCATATAGCCGCCAATGTTGCCTTTGCTCACCCATTCCAGCGCCCGCTCCAGAAAATCCTGCCGATTTGCGCTGCCCTTGATGTACGCGCTCCACTTCTGAATGTTCGCGTTCTGGCTGTTGCTGAACTCAGCTTTCGCAAGCGTCACGAACGGCCCGGAGTAAATGGCGTTCAACAGCTCTTGCGTGTTCAGAGGCACGCCAGCAATGTTGATCGTCTCGAACCACTGCTTAATCTCGGTCTCCGTGCCCTCGCACTCGTAGATCAGCAATTTCGAGTCCCGAATCCTGGCTTGCTGGTCGGTAGGCAGGCTGTCGAAGTTCTTCGGGTTGCCGTTATCCATGATCGCAAACTTGTTGGTAACGAACCTCCCAATACTGGTGATCCGTTGCTGGCCGTCCAGCACTTCGAATTTCCCGTCGCCGACTTTATTGAAGTAGATCAGGCCAAGTGGATACCCCTTGAGCAGCGATTCGATAACCGCCGCCTCTTTCTTGCCACCGCCGTCGGAGTAAATGTAGTTGCGCTGGTACTCCGGCTGGATGGTGAGCTTGCCACCCAGCCCGAACAGCCCTTTGCCCTCCAACTCGTTGTACACAAATCCGGCGCAAATATCGGCGACGGTAATGTCGGTTCTCAACGTGGTCTTCACTTTTTCGTCCTTCCTGTAGACCGGGTGCGGAGACGTTGGCGAATCAGAATGCGCTTGTAAATAACCCGCGGCTGAGGTTCAAGCAGACCAAGCATCCGCATGCCCGGGCTGTAGTGTCCAGTACCTCCACGCGAGCGATATGCGGTGATGAACTCCTGACCAAGGACGCGGACCCCAATGTCAGTCATCATGTTTCCGTCGTCACTGTTTCCGACAATCTCGAACTGGTCGGGGTTGTACTTATCAAGGAAAGAGATAGGGACGCCCATGACGCCGTCATAGTCGCTGGGAATCGCGTCGCTGAACGGCACTTCGATGGCGTCGAAGTTGTAGTATCGGTCGTACTCCGCCTTGCCCTTGATCTCCTTATGCTTGCTGAACCGCAAGTTATCGGCCATGGTCATGCACGCCAACCGCTGATGGCGACGTCCATGGTCCAGGTTTGTGTACCAGCGGACGCCCTTAACGCGGATGTACTTGACACCGTTTTCGTCGACGCGCCAACCGGCCGCGTTCAGCGGGTAATGGGCAGGAACGCGGAACTCGCGGTCGCCGCTGTGGATGGTGACGCCCAGCCATAACTTGTTCTCCTTGATGAGCGGAAAGATCTCTAGGTAAGTTATCGCCTGCACGTTACCGATGATCAGGAACTTCTTCCCGCGCTCGACGAGTTGAGCGACGTACTCCTTAAAGAGAGAAAAGGGCGGGTTGGTGACCACGATGTCCGCCTCTTTCAGAAGCGCGATGCAATCGGCGCCACGGAAGTCCCCACCAGCGTATTTCTCGTCTGCTTTCAAGGCAATCCGGGCGGCCTTGTTGCGCTTGAGAAAGAGCTTCACGTCGTCTATGTTCGCCGCGCCGTCTCCGTCCTCGTCCTTCACATGGTCGAGGATGACGGCCAGCGCCTTGGGCTTCTGGCGCTTGCCATTCCCTTCGTTGTATTCCGGGAACAACGTGCCCTGCCCGGCGATGGGAGAGCCGTCGTAGCTGGTGGTGATGAGCTTTTTGAGGCCGAGCTTGTTGAAGTTGGCAGCGAAGTACTTGAAGAAGTTGCTCTCGAACGGGTCGTCGCAGTTGCAGTAGACGACCTTGCCGCGGAAGGTGTCGGGATCGAACTCCAGGTAGGCCTCGACCTCTTTCTGGATATCGACGTACTGGGTGTAGAACTCGTCCTGCTTGGCCTTCTTCGCGTTAGACAACCCCTGGTTCGAAATACTTGCGACTCGGCTCAGAAGAATATCCTCCAAAGGTGTCAACGTACCTCAAAATACCTTTCCGCTGCGATCGGCCGCATCCATCCGATCATCATGGATACGGACGCTGGTACCGTTCAAGCCATAAACTCGCAAGCGAAGGAAAGGCGAGTCAAGTATATAGCTCCAAAGCTTTAACCGCTCCTGTATTCGCGTTGGTAAGACAAGCCGTTAACCGTCTGCCGTGGCGACGACGTGTACCAACCAAAGACCTGGCCAGGAGCTGTCAAGCCCCTCAACTCGCGCAAATCCCCACAACTCCAACAAAACAACCGCCAAATAAATCTCCGCAAGTTGGCGGTTTAGTTTTGCTCCACCCATTAAAATAGAGACAGATCAGACAAAAGGAAGCCCCGGCACAAACCGGGGCTTTTCTCATTCCAAATCAAGACTTTACCAGGAGCCAAACGCTGTCTCTCCATAAAATCAATACGTTACAGGCAGGCACCCGGCCCAAGTCCAACCTTAACCCAAACCAAATGAAGACTTTGCACCAAAAGTACGGGGGAGGGGGTCAGAACTTCGGCGCCACCTCCGAGGTAAACGTCCCCACCGGAAGCCCCGCCGCGTTGTACAACGACCCCGTCGCCGCATTGTCCCACCCGTACCTCACGTACTTCGGCCACGGCACCGTCGGACTCGAAACCACCACCGACTCCCCCTCAACCCGGGCCGTCGCCCGAAAGAACTGGTGGTTCTCCCCCGCAACCTCGAACGCCGTCAGCGGTCCCCGCGAGTTCAACCCCGCCGCGTCATCAAACCAGACCCGCAACGCCCCCGGCTCATTCGTCACCTCCCGGAACTCGGGCGACCGGAACTCCACCTTCTCCCCGTACACCATCCCCCGCGCCGCCAGCGCCATCCTCGCCCCCACCGTCTGCTTGTCCGCCGGGTGCACGTTCTTCGGGTTCCCCACGTCGATCGTCACCGCCATCGCCGTGTTCCGCAACCCCAGCGCCCGCCGCTGCGCATCCCGCACCACCCCCCAGTGCTCCTCCGGCGAGATGAACGAAGAGATCTGCGCGTAGATAAACGGCAGGTCCCCCTGCCCGAACCGCTCCCGCCAATCCCGGATCAGCGCCGGGAAGAGCTCCCCGTAGTTCAGGTACCGATCCTCCCCACTGTTCGTCTCCCCCTGGTACCACAGGAACCCCCGGATCGAGTAAGGCGTGAGCGGCGCGATCATCGCGTTGTACAGCGCCGCCGGACGCCACGACACCTGGTTCGGATGCCACCCCGGAGCAGGCAGCGGAAGCCCGGCCGCCCGCTTGGCCCGATTGATCTCCTCGATCTCACCCCTCCGCACCTCTTGGTCCCCAAAGAGAGCCCGCGCATGGAACGCCGGCAGCAGGTTGACATCCGTCCCCAGCGTATCCATCGAAACCCACGAGTCCGCCGGCGTCCCTCCCCACGACGAGTCGATCAACCCAACCGGCACATCCTCCTTCTCCGAAATCTCCCTCCCAAAGAAGTAGGCCACCGCCGAGAAGTCCACCGCCGTCTCCGGAGTGCACTCCGTCCACGTCGCCTTCACGTCGCTCTGCGGAAAGTCCGCCGCCACCAGCGGCACCAGCAGCAAGCGAATCCTGGGGTGGCTCGCCCTGGCGATCTCCGCCGCCCCATTCTTCAAAGGAGCACTGTCGAAACCCTTCAGCGGAAACTGCATGTTGCTCTGCCCGGACGCAAGCCACACATCGCCCACGAGGATGTCGTCCCTCGTAACGGTTCCGTCGCCGTCCACAGTCAACGTGTACGGTCCACCAGCAGATACAGGAGTTAACCACGCGCTCCACTCTCCCGCTTCGTCAGCGACAGCCGGTTGCACCTGCTTGTCGAAGTGCACCATCAGGTGCGCACCTGGAGTCGCCCAGCCCCAGATGTGAATGGGAACATTCCGCTGAAGCACAGCATGATTACTCAGTATCTGTGGTAGCCGGATCTCGGCATGCACGGCCGGAGAGAACAGAAGAGCAAGCAACACAGCTTTTGACAAGAATTGAGCAGGCATCAGAACACCGGGCTCCTTAAGGAGGAATTTTGAACACAACTAGCATACCGTCAACTGCCTGAATCGTTTGAGCAAAGGACAATTACACGCTGACTTAAGTCACTTCAGGGACCTAGCCGAATTCATACAATGTGGCTAGCCCATGAGCCCGATAGACGAGGCCATGGCAGTAAACAACACGCGCATCGAGCTAGAGCGATCGCTTCCGCAGTGCTTTTTCTGGTCTCCGAGCTGGCATCGTCGCCACGCTACTCCAGCCACCGACGCACTCCGTGCCTGACAGAGCACCTTAGCCTTATCTGAATCGTTTGAGCGAATGAAATATCTTGCCTGTGCTGCGCTCTAGCACTAGAGTGGTGTGGGAGGCGGTCAGAGGGAGTGCGGCAAATCCGGACAATGATCGTCCTCTGCCTGGCAGCACTGACGGCCACTGCTGCTGCCCTGTTTCTGCCACAAGACGCTAATTCTCCAAAGCGCAGCGAACGGCTCGGCTACGCGGGTGATGCCGCATGCGTCTCCTGCCACCAGAAAGAGAGCGAATCTTACTTTCACACAGCTCACCACTTCACCTCTCGACAGGCCTCACGTGACTCTGTGCTCGGCTCTTTCAAACCTGACGCAAATGTTTTGACGATCATTCCTTCTAACAACCCTGCGGGGCAGCCGGCTCTTCAATTCATCATGACTAAGAAAGATGGCAGCTACTACGAGTCGGCCACGACTGGTTGGAGCGGCAACACGGCGACTCGCACGGAACCGATCGACGTGGTAACGGGCTCAGGTGTACGTGGTACAACTTACCTTTACTGGCAAGGCGATCACCTCTTCGAACTCCCGATCAGCTACTGGACCAACGGCCATCGCTGGATCAATAGTCCGGGCTACGTCGACGGCACCGCGGACTTCTCGCGTCCCATCAATCCTGGCTGTCTTGAGTGCCACGCCAGCTATGTTGAACCACTCTCGCAGGATCCTTCGACAAACGAATACGATCGCGCCAGCCTGGTTACTGGAATTACCTGCGAACGCTGCCACGGGCCCGGCCTTGAACACATCGCACGGCAGAAGGCAGGCGCGGCTGCCGGTGCAAGTCAGGGAATCCTAAATCCCGCTCATTTCTCGCGTGACCGGCAGGTGGATCTCTGCGCTTTGTGCCACAACGGAACACAGCGGCAGTCGTTGGCTCCCGCATTTACATACATTCCCGGACAGCCGCTCAGTCAATACTTCCGCCCGCTCGCCTCGGCCACATCCGACCATCCCGATGTGCATGGGAACCAGGTGGGACTGCTCGAACGCAGCCGCTGCTATCTCGCGTCCAGTAAAATGACTTGCTCGACGTGCCACAACGTTCATGCTCCGGAAAAGCAGGCAGTGGCGTATTCGACACGCTGCCTGACTTGCCACCAATGGCAGAGTTGCCCGGTTTCGAAAAAGCTGGGGCAAGCCATCACGAAAGATTGCATCGACTGTCACATGCCTGTCGAACCGACCAACGTGATCGTCTCAGACACGGCGGACAAAGAAGTGCGGGCAAGGATGCGCAACCATTGGATCAAGGTGTATCCGGAGATATCGGATGCTTACCTTAAGCGAACGCTTGCAGCACATCACCAGCCTGCTGCGAGATCACAATGAATTCAGTTTGAGAACTATGGACGAAGATATTCTGAATCTGCTTCAATCAAAAACAGAAGAATGGAGGCGATCATGCATGGCCCCACTCATCCGACGAAATTGATTGCGACTGCGGCAACTATTCTGCTGCTCGTTACAACTCTAAACGTCACGGCAACCGCGGAAGGAAACGGCGGAGTACAACAGCAGAACCCTATTTATCTTCCTGATCCCGTGCCACGTCCTCCCGACCTGCAAAAGATCTATGAGCAGAACCCGCAGCAGAAAGCGCGCGAGCAGGAGATTGCGCGAATCAAAAATGCTCAGCGGCGGATGCAAATTGCCGAGGACACTGACAAGATTGCAGCTCTCGCCGAGCAGCTTCGGCAAAGCCTCAAGGAGAGCGCGGCGGATAACAATCCGGCCATGAATGCGCAGAAGGTGGCGGAGATACAAAAGCTTGCCAAAGCCATTAAGAATTTGGAGAAACTTCAATAGGATGAGAATGTTTCGTCAAAAGAGAAAGGTGCCAGCCCGAATGAGGGATCCCGCGATCAAAGCCGGCATGACACTGGCATCGATGCTTTTGTTTGTGTTTACAACTTGCGTATGGGCACAAACGAAGCCACAGATACAGCCGTCCACGGTGTCTCAACACGTGTCTGCTCCCGCAAAAACGACTGTGGCAGACAAACAATCAACAACGGCCGCAGCGCAGCTCACACCTGAGCAGGTACAACTCCAGGCGCAGATCGACAAGCTCTACCAACTAGCCCAGGACCTGAAAGCAGCAGTGGCGAAAAGCAACAAAGATACGCTCTCGATCGACGTAATCAAGAAAGCGGATGCGGTTGAAAAGTCGGCAAAGGACCTCAAGGACCAGATGAAGAGCTCGCAACAGACCACAAATAGCCACTGAGCCTAGTCGGGACTTTACTTACTACTTACTGAGGCTTGTTGGGCCTGAGACGACGCTAGCTTGTCATACAGCGTTTGGTTGTTGTCGCGCTTGACGAGCGTACTGGCCTTCTGAAACTCGACCTTTGCCTCATCCTTCTGGCCCATCGCTTGATAGAGTCTGGCTAGTCTCCAATGCGATGTAACATCGCCAGCATCAAGTGCAATTGCCTGCTTGAGCTCGCGTACGGCGTCTTCATTGCGTCCTTCGTTAGCATAGATAGCCCCGAGATCACGATAGACCATTGCCTGCGCATGCCCATCTGCAACGATTTTCTCCAGTACTGGCTTTGCTTTGTCATATTGGTTCGTCTGAACATAGCAATCGCCAAGATATACCCGTGCCTGTGCATGGTTAGGATCGTTCTCAAGCTCTGCCAGAAACTGCTCTGCAGCCTCTGGATAGTGGCTTTGGGTCCAGAGCAGATAGCCGAGGCCGAAGTGTGCATTTGGCTCCTTCGGATTGGACTTCACCGCAGCGCGAAACTGCTCGATTGCTCCCGTACTGTCGCCCTTCTGATCCAGCGCTTCGCCTGCAAGCATGTCTGCTTCAGCAGAATCTGCATTGAGCGCGAGTATCTGTTTATAGACGTCCAGTACGCATTGATATTGCTTGCTCCACATGCAACTGTGCGCAAGCGCCAGTCGCAACGGCAGGCTAGTTCGGTCGTAGTCTGCCGCGCGACGTAGATAGGGAATGGCAACAAGATAGTCACCCATGCCATAGTGGGCCATACCCAGCAGAATGATGATACGTTCATCGCCAGGATGTTCCTTGAGCGCTGCCGTAAAGGGCTGAATTGCACCCTTGAAATCCTGCGCTTTAAATAGAGCTAATCCGAGATTCAGCTCAAGCCCCGGCAGCGCGGGATTCAATGCAAGCGCGCGCCTGTAGCTAGTCACTGCATCAGCGTAGTGGTCCTGACGCGCTTGCACCAACCCGAGATGCGCGAACGCCTCGGCATTCCGCGGTTCACGCTGCGCTACAACACGCCAGGCTGCCTCGGCCTCGGTGTTCTTACCCGCACGCTCAAGCTCAAGCGCTTGCTCCGGCTCACCCTGTTGAGCATAGAGAGAAGAAGCAGGTCCAATAAACAGAGCAGCTGACAGGACCACGAGCGCGCCCGACCAAAGTTTTCCAAACCGGTTCAATCTGTTCTCTACTCCATCTTCTAAGCTACTCGCCGCATATATGCACAACAAGAGCCTGGCACCAATAAAAAACGGCGCGGCAGGATGGGTCTGCCGCGCCTGTGAGTTGGGAGGTCGTCTTGGTTTAGAAGACGAACTTACCGCCGAGTTCCAGGGTTCTTGGGTCAAAGGTGCTGGTGACTTGACCAAAGCTGCCCTTGGCACTTCCATCAGCATTGAAACCCTGGAAACTATCGCCGATATTGTTGAACTCTGTGTGGTTGAAGGTGTTGAACGACTCGAAGCGAAGCTCGAAGTGAGCCCGTTCCGTAATCGCAAAGGATTTATAGACCGAAGTGTCGAAGTTGACGCGACCTGGGCCAACGGCTACGTCTTTGCGGGCATCGCCGAAGCCCTGGGTGAGACTGCCTGCCCATGCCGGCGTAGGCGCTGCAAAGACAGACTGATCAAACCACTGCTTCTGCTTCTTGACGTAGTGGATCTTGCCGACTACATCCGGACGGTTGTTATAGCCACCACCGAGGCCGATCGTGTCATAACCGACACTTAGCTGTGGGCCAAGGTCGCCGAGATTGCCGTTATTCACGATCGTTCCTGACTGGAGAACCGCTGTACCAGCAATTTCCCATCCACCCAATACGGTGTGCGTTAGACCCGGGCTGGCGAAGAAAGGAAGCTTGTAAATATAGTTCAGGCTAAGGATCTGGCGCCGGTCGTATGGGCCTGAGCCTTTGTCATACTTGAGGTTGAACGGGTTGCTGACGTTTTGCAGGTCGCTGTTGGTGAGATCAATCTCGTGCGACCAGGTATAGTCAACTTCACCGCTGAGGTTGTGCCAGTTCTGTGAGCGAACACCTACCTGGAAGCCATTGTAGTTTCCATTGGTGGTGTTCTCTTGCTGGGTAATCTGCCCCCAGCCCTGGAAGGTGCGGTAGTAGTCACCGTTCGCTTGTTCTTGCGCAACGCCGGGTGAGGTTTTGGGGAATGTATTGGTTCCGGAGACGTTGTTTGAGTCACCGTTCCATGCACGGATGGCCATGGGAGTGTTGAGAGAATAGTTGTTGATACGGCGCTCAATATTCTGATGCCATGCGATGTTGCCGACGTACTGGACGACGGCGACAACCGACGGAGCTAATTCTCGCTGGACGCCCAGGCTGAACTGAGCCACCGCAGGCGCAGGATATCTCTTGGCCAGTGTGGTTGCTGACTGAGCGAAGAACGGCTGTGCAGCTGTCTGCCCAGTGATCCAGCTTGTGCTCGGGTTGGTGAGATAAACGTTCGATGCAGATGGATTGTTGAAGAAAGGCGCAGTCGTGGCAGCGTTGTAGATATCGTTGCCCTGCATGCGCTCGTAGAAGGTACCGAAGCCGCCGCGAAGAATCGTCCTTCCGTCTCCGAAGAGATCGTCAGAGAAGCCCACGCGAGGCTGCAGCGTTCCATAATCGTTGGTGACGAGCCCACGAGGCGCGCCGTTTACTCCTGCCAGATAGATGCCATTCAGGTAGTACTGAGCGCCATTGACTGTAGCAAAGCCCGGCCCACTCGGGTCCAGCTGACCGGTATAGACACCGGGAGTCGAACTCGCTATGTAGGCAGGAGCCTGGCTGGAGAGATACAGATTGGGATCGAAGTTAGAGACGTTGTTACCGCGCTCCCATGCATGGGGAAGTGCGTCGTAACGAAGACCCAACTGAAGGCTGAGGCTCTGAGTTACTTTCCAGTTGTCCTCGATATAGGCCGATGGGGTCTCGTTGACGTAGTGACGAATGGGCAGAGCCTGCGCCTGCGAGAAGCTGCTGGAGAGACCGAGCACCATGTCCATGAATGGATCGCCAGAGTATGTGACACCATTGTAGGTTCCGCCGGTTAGATTATTGAACTGATAAGCGCCGCCGGGATTCCCAAAGAGCTGCTGGTTCTTGGTATAGCGGTTGTAGCTGAGACCTAACTTCATGGAATGCTTGCCAAACAAGTAAGAAATATCGATCTTGGGCTCGTAGTCTTGAGCGGCGTTATGCCATGGACCCGATGCTGGATTTTCCTGTGTCCCGCCATATTGGCCGTTCCATTGCATGTTGGGCAGATTTTTTGAAGGATTGTTGAAGAAGCGCCCAGCAGTGAAGCCCGAAGGCTTTTGCGAGTTCGCACTGTTGATAATGTTGATGACGTTGCCGTCGTAGTTGAAGCTGGCCTCAACCAGGAGGTTTGGAGATATGGTTCCGGTGAGCTTGACCGCAGCGCTGTTCGCGGGATTGTTGACGACGCTCGTAATGGTGTTATAGCTTCCGCCAGACCACCCCAACATCGGGCCGCCCTGAGTTTGCGTGACGGAATCATGGATATAGTGACCCAGAATCTGCCATTTATCGGTGACGCGATGATCAATTCGAACAACGTCATCACGAACGGTAAGCGGCGTCGGTGCCGTAGTGAGCACCTGACCGTTGGCGAGGTTCGGTTTGGGAACGACACCGGTAGAGAGGTAGGCTATCGCGTTCGGATCGATGATAGACGCAGGAATTGTGTTATTTGGGAAGGGAGTTCCAGGTACCAAACCCAGTTTTGTCCAGGTTCCGTTGGGTCCGACGAGGGCGGGATCCGTAACAGTGCCCGGAACGAGGATCTTTGAATTGGATGCAAAAGCGGGAGCGACGTACTGCAGTGACTGGCCAGCAACTGGAAAGTCCGCAGCGGGTAACGTGTTATTGGTGCTCGGCGAAGGGGATTGCTTAATCTTGCGCCACTCCTCGTTCCAGAAGAAGAAGGTCTTGGAGCGGTCTCTGTTGTAGACGCCGGGAATCGTAACCGGGCCGCCGAGGTTGAAACCGTAGATGTTGTAGTTCAGTCCGGGACGTGCCGTATTGCTTTGCTTATTGAGGAAGTAGTTCGCGTCATAGACCGTGTTACGGTTGAACTCCCAAAGCTCGCCATGAAACGCCTTCGTGCCTTGTTTGAGTCCGAGGCTGATGGTCGCACCGGACGAAATGCCATAGTCCGGGGGATAGTTACTGGAGAGTACCTCAAACTGGGCGATGGCATCCTGCGAAGGCATACTCGCCATGCCGCCAGCACCGCCGCGATCGTCAGACTCGCCACCGTCGATAAGCCAGATGTTGTGACTCTGGCGCAGTCCGTTGATGCTGAAGTTGAAGCTGCTGCCTCCGGCGCCAGAGGACGGCGTGTTGTTGTCCGGCATCAGGGAGCTCGCTCCAAGGCCAATTGCAGCCAGCGCTGCGAAGTTGCGGTTCTGGGTTGCGATCTGGCTTATCTGCTCAGAACTGATGAGCGTGCTGACGACGTTCGAGTCTGCCTGAACTGTCAGGGCATTCGCCGAAACTTCAACTGTCGTGTTCACACTACCCACGTCCAAGCTGACATCGGAGCGCAGCACTTGAGAGATATTTAATTGCAGGCCATGCTGTATGTAAGCCTGGAAGCCCTTTGCCGTGACCTTCAGATCGTAGGTGCCTAGGTTCAACGCAGGGAAGATATACAGACCAGTCGCGTTGCTCTGTGTCTGTGAGGTGAAGCCTGTTGCGGTCTGGGTAAGGGTTACTTCGGCGCCTGGAATTGCTGCGCCCTGCTTGTCGGTCACTGTGCCGGTGATCTCAGAGTTCTGCTGTGCATAGAGGCCCGCACATGCAAACATCACAAAGACCGCCATAAGTGTGACCACGAACGAAGTTCGTTGTCTCATAAATTTTGCCTCACTGTTGAAGTCGTACAAACTGGTGAAACTGCGTTTCTCTTTACGAAGAAGCCGTTCTTACTGCCCCTTCGGAATACATGAAAAATGCAAAACACCTAAAACTATGCGAATCCGAACTGAGAGTGCACGTCGTGAAGCATCCGAGCAAGAAAGCTTCTCGAACACCATTACAACGTTGGTCTCAACCGTTTCACTAAATCGGTTTAGAAGTACGCAAAGAAAAGTACTCGTGGTGAGGCACGCCTGTCAAGAAAAATTTATGTTCGACGCAAAGAAATGCCAGCGCCGCTAAATATTGATAGGAATAACTTTAGCTGGCTACGTAAAAGTTATACAAAAACAGGAGACACTCTTTATAGAAATCTTCAGAAGGTAACTGACAGTCGGAAAACGTTGTCCATTTCAGAAGGAGGAGCCGAATACCTGTTCGAAGTTTCGACTTGCTAGCGACATTTGCAGGAAGAAATTTATCTGGCCAAGGAGACTGCGTCACCATTGGCCGAAAAGTCTCCAGCAACGGGATCGTTTGGCAATGCCTTCAGGCCTTCGACAACAACTTCGGCATTCAATTTTGCGCCAATCAATGAAGTATGCGTGTGAGGATCAGCAAAGAGTGGTTCCACTGCTGCCTCACCCATAGCGTCATAGCGGTCAGCGATGCGCTTATTTAGATCAATCAACCCGACGTGTTCCTGAGTGGCGACCTCACGCGCCCAACCGGCGTAGGTGTCATCGTTTCGGACAATCTTGCCGTCTCTCCATATCTTTCGCGGAATGAGTGTGCAGATGATTGGAGTAACCCCTCTGGCACGCGCATCTTCCACGTACTTACGGAGATACCAACCATAGGTGTGAACCGTCTCGTGAATTTTGAGCACGGGATTGTCCACGTCTTTGGTCTCGTCACCGATGCCAGGAATCGAGCCGCGCGCACGTGCCGGGTCGTCAAGCGGACCGCCATCGTTGTGGCCGAACTGGATGAGTACAACATCACCGGGTTTCATCATGGCAAGGTCTTCTGCCCAATGTCCCTCTGTGATGAAATTGCGGCTGCTTAGACCGCCTATTGCGCGGTTCACCACATTGATCTTTGACGGATCGAAAAACGAGGAAAGCGGATCGCCCCATCCCCACTGCCCTCCGGCTCCGTCGCCGTGACCGTTGCGCACGGTTGAGTCGCCAACCAGCCAAAGTGTCGGCAACTTCAAATTTGCCGGAACTGGCAGATGCAATCGCACTTCTTGTGCGTGAAGGCGCTCGCTAAGCGGAGGATCAGTGCTAATGACAGCCGTTAATGCCGGCGAAGTCTCTGCTATGGGCTCCGGCTTTAAGTGCATCTTCATGAACTCGAGATAAATCTTCCAATCTGAAGGCACCATGCCATGCCCACCATCGTGCATGTAATAGCCAAGATCGTGAAGAATTGGCACCCCTGCAGGCGGCCACTGATCGGTATCGAGCCCATCTTTGCCGAGTAACTTATACACAGGACCAGCAGCAACTTCGGCGAGAAATTCTCCCTTCGGATCGGACCAGTAATCTTTGTCTCCGGTTTGCAACAGCAACGGCCTTGGAGCAATGAGTGACACCAGCATGTTGGCATCGACCGGCAACTGGTCCACATGCTGCGCGTACTTTGCATAGTTGCGGGCGAACTGATACGGATAGCGCGTAGGAGCGGTGAGGTGCGCAATTGTCTCGCCATAATTACGGCGACTTAATGCAGCGCCGCCTTCGCCCGAACAACTGGCAAGCACCATGGCAAAGCGAGTATCGTGCGCACCAGCCCACATAACTGTCTTGCCCAAACGAGAGATGCCTGTGATGGCCACGCGCTTTGCGTCGACGTCCTTGTCAGTTTCGAGATAGTCCATAGCGCGGCTCATGCCCCACGCCCATGCTGCAATTGAACCCCAGGCATCGGGAGCACGCTCGGTCTGTTCTGACTTCATGTAAAGCGCACGGACTCCATATGGGAGTCCCTGCGGATCGTCGGGATCAACATCGCCATAGTAAAACGTAGCCACTCCAAACCCAGCGTTCAACAACATGGGAACATTCAGGTGACCGAATCCCCTGCCTTTGATAGCCGGGACAAGCTTATGCAGCTTCAAGTCCCACACTTCACCCGGCTTTACACCAGGATCGTCCACGGTGTTTGAGTTGGCCGTAAATGAGATATTGAGCAACAGGGGAACGGATTTATGAGCCGCAGCAGAAGCAGCGGGGACATAGACCAGTAGGTCCATTTTTGGCCCATTCTTGTCTTTTGAAAAATAGATCGTCACCTGCTTACGAATGGCCTTGCCATCAAACGCGGGAGTTCCCTTGTCGAAGACGTCAAAGGTCATGTCTTTTGGTCGTCTGGGGCTCCGGCCATACTGGTCTTCTTCGTAGAACTTCACAATCTCTGGCCGTCGTTTCGTGAACCACGTCTTTGCATCCCGCACGGGCTTGCCGTTCTGAAGAACGAGAGGATCTGGCAGAGTATACGTGCCAACTTTTGCCTGATCGTAGTTCACTGGGATTCCAGCAACGACGCTCGGTAACGGTTTCTCAGGATGGATCGCCACAGCTTGACCGTAAGAGGTGCTTGAAAAAGTAGCTGCTGTTGCCAGAATGACACCAAAACACAACTGAACTGAAGGCATAGGCTCCCCGTTCCTTTTAGCTATGTTCCTGATTACGGTTAGGCGTCAGATCAAGTTTCAATATATATTCCAATTGGTAATTGATTTCACACATTTAGCCGGACCGACGTTGTCAACGACAACTGTCCTTCGAAGGTCAAGGCGCAAGTAGAATGCGAAGGTCCCTCAGATTGTTGCCAGTCGGCCCGGTCGTGATATTGTCGCCCAGTAGTGCAAGCAGTGCGCCTGAATTGAACTCTTGAAGAGCACGGTTAACCGGAAATCCAACTACATCCGCTCGACTTACTGTTGTGCCATCGACGATTGCGCCTGCGGCTTCGCTGTTACCGTCGATACCATCGCTGCCACCGCTGAGCACCACGATGTCGCTGTCTGCAATTTTCTCGCTGCACAGCAGCGCAAAGTGTTGGTTACGTCCGCCGTTTCCCTTCACGGAGGAAGGCACACACACAGTCACTTCGCCCGCTGAGAGCAGACAGACACGCTCTCGCGCGCTCCTCATCTCCCTAAGTCGATGCAGCAGATGCTCTGCGGCACGCTCGGTGCTCCAGTCGTCACAGGTGTTGTCTACCTCGACATGCCAGCCTAACTCTCTCGCCTGTACGGCCGCCGCGTGCTCAAGGCAGGCGCTGTCCAGCAGGACCACCCACTGCGACCGCTCAAAGGTTATGTCGCCCAGCTTTGGCGTTTCGGTCAGCGCATGAGACTCAAGCAACCCAGCAACTGGCGCAGGCAAGCGCTTCGCGAGTTCATATCTATTTGCAATTTGATACACATCGTCCATCGTGCTGCGGTCGGGCATTGTCGGCCCGGACGAGAGCGCATCAAGTTCGCCTGCAGGTACATCTGAGACAAAGACCGTCACCTGTTCCGCAGGGGCAGCAGCAGCCGCGAGCCGTCCGCCCTTAACCGCGGAAAGGTGCTTGCGAACAACATTAATCTGTGTAATCGGCGCACCACACTCAACGAGTGCCTTGTGCGTCTCGATGACAACATCGAGCGAAGCACTGGTCAGCAAGAACTGCTCAACCATCGCGGATCCTCCGCCACTGATGAGGAAGACGACGAGGTCACGCTCTGTCAGAGATTCAAGCGTTCGCAGGGTGTCTTCAGCAGCCGCAATTGATGCCTCATTCGGAGTGGGATGTCCTCCGCGATATTTGCGGAATCGTGCAGGCAATGGCTCCTCACTCGGATGACCAGCAATAATGCCTTCGAACCTCTCCGCAATTGTGCTTGTTTGATCGAGAAAGGCAGTAGACATCGAGCCCGCAGCCTTGCCAATCGCAATCAACACCAACCGCTCATATTCCGTGGTTTGATATCTGTTGTCGCCAATCTCCAGCACCGTACCATCGCAGTGGAAACACCGCCCCATCGCGGGCCCAATGCGCGATGCCCTAAGCGCGGATAAGAAGATACCAAGCGCCTCTTCGCGGGCCTTCATTATGGAGTCAAGGTTTGGCATCGCGCAAAGATCACACTGTCATCACTCGAAGATCAGGAGCAATCACCAGCTTCGGCTCCGTACGATCTTGCACATCAGCAACACTCATACCATCGGCTATCTCAGCCAGAACCAGTCCATTGCGAGTCACGCGAATCCATCCGAGTTCAGTCACAATATCGTGGACGACGTTTCTGCCCGTAAGCGGCAGCGTGCATTGCTTCAGAATCTTCGGTGAGCCATCCTTGGCCTGATGCTCCATCGCAACGACAACGCGCCGCGCTCCCGCAACCAGATCCATTGCTCCGCCCATACCCTTCACCATCTTGCCAGGAATAGTCCAGTTGGCAAGATCGCCGTGCTCATCCACCTGCATCGCGCCAAGCACGCTCACATCCATGTGGCCTCCGCGAATCATGGCAAACGACTCGTGGCTCGCGAAAAACGCGCAGCCTGGAATCTCCGTCACGGGTTGCTTGCCTGCATTAACCAAATCTGGATCAGCTTCGTCTTCAGCAGGCGGAGGACCAACACCAAGCATCCCATTCTCAGACTGGAACATCACGTTCACGCCAGCAGGGATGTACGACGCAATCATTGTCGGCAAGCCGATGCCGAGGTTCACATAGAAACCATCTTTGATCTCGCGTGCGATTCGCCGCGCAATCTTTTCTTTGGCGGTCACGCTACGCCTCCCGACTGGATGAACTTCGCTTCGATCGGCTTCAGATACTTCTCGCCTTGAATAATGCAGTTGACATAGATTCCTGGCGTAACGATGTTGTCTGGGTTCAGTTCACCCGGCTCAACCAGTTCCTCAACCTCGGCAATCGTAATGTCCGCTGCCGCCGCCATTACAGGATTGAAGTTTCTCGCAGTCATGCGATAGATGAGATTTCCGTAGTGGTCACCTCTCCAAGCTTTTATGAGCGCGAAATCGGCGTGTAGTGCATGTTCCAGAACATATGTTCTGCCGCTGATCTCGCGCGTCTCCTTGCCTTCGGCGACAACCGTTCCCAACCCCGTAGGAGTGTAGAAGGCTGGAATGCCCGCGCCTCCAGCACGAATACGCTCAGCTAGCGTTCCCTGCGGTACAAGGGTCAGGTCCAGTTGGTTACTTAATACCAATTGTTCGAGGCGGCGGTTTTCGCCCACGTAACTGCCGACGTGCGAGACGATCATTCCCGCCTCCAGCATCAGCCCCAGACCAAAACCGTCGACGCCCATGTTGTTACTGATCGTGTGCAACCCCATGATGCGCTTACGAACCAGCGCGGCAATCAGGTTCTCCGGGATGCCGCAAAGCCCGAAACCGCCGAACATGATGGTCGAGCCGGAGGGGATATCGGCGACCGCTTCATCCGCAGAGTGAACGACTTTATTCATCCCAAAGGGTCCTTGCGCGGCGTAGCGTTCGAAACTATACCGCGCAACACCTTACTTCGCGCGCGTCGAAAAAGTAAAGACGGTCGTGCTGTGTCTGGTAATTCCTGGCTTCAGTTCGGTAGAAGGAAAGTTGGGATGGTTAGGCGAATCAGGGAAATGCTGTGTCTCCAGACAGAGCGCTCCGTTCTTCTCATAGCCCTGCTGGTCCTTGCCATACTTCGTTCCGTTCAAAAAATTACCCGTGTAAAACTGCACACCGGGCTCGGTCGTCGTTACGGTGAGGACACGGCCACTGTTTGGATCATAGACGCGCGCAGCAGTCTTCATCTCGCCGGTTTTCCCGCGGAGCACCCAGTTGAAGTCATAGCCTCCGGCCAGTTTCAATTGCTCATTGTCATCGTGGATGCGCGAGCCTACGACCGTTGGCTTGCGAAAGTCAAACGGCGTGCCTTCTACAGAAGCGAGCACACCCGTCGGAATCAGTCCAGCATCCACTGGCGTGTATTGGTCCGCAGGAATCATCATCTCCTCATCGAGGATCGTGCCTTTGTCGCCATCGAGGTTGAAATAAGAATGGTTCGTCAGGTTCACGACCGTAGGCTTGTCGGTAGACATGCTGTAGTCGATGCGCAGAGCCGAGTGATGCAGCGTGTAGCGCACATGCGCCGTCAATGTGCCGGGGAAGCCCTGGTCGCCGTCCTTGCTGACTAGCGTCATCTCCACACCACCAGGAATCTCTTTGCCATCCCACACAAGCTTGTCGAAACCAACAGTGCCGCCATGCAGAGCATTGATGCCATGGTCGTTCTTCGGTATCTGATAAGTCTTGCCCGCAAGGCGGAAGCTCCCATGTGCGATACGGTTACCGTAGCGACCGACGATTGCACCAAAGTAGGTGCTCGAATCGTCAAGATATCCATCTAGACCGTTGTAGCCGAGCACCACATCGGCCATCTTGCCATCCCGATCTGGGGTTGAGATTGAGACAACACGTGCCCCATACGTCATGATGCGCGCCTCGATGCCATCGCCTTTCAGAGTGTAGATATCCACTGTCTTGCCATCGGGCGTGGTGCCAAAGGCCGCCTTCGTCACTGAAACCTGTGCTGTTGCGATCACGGTAGTCATGCTAAGAAGCATAACCTGTAGCCACCTCATCGTCATTGTTTCCTCTGTCCTTTCGGCCTTTCTCTATGTTGTGGGTCGCGCATTACAGTATTGGATTTCGGATAAAACTATTCCCCCGCAACTATACGTCAACGTCCAGCAGCGAAGAAAAACATATACCATGGATGCGCCGATACAATCGCACTCAGGATGGACATGGTACTTCGATTTAAGGGACTTCCCTGCCTAGCACTTCTTCTCTTCAGTCTCTTCTGCTTCAATCAAAATTCAGCTTTAGCCGCCAACCAATCTGACCACTGGGTCGGTACCTGGGCAACATCTCCCGTTGCTCTTCGTAATGTGAACGACAAGTTTGGAGCGGTGGACACTACCTTCCGCGAAATCGTTCACATCTCACTCGGAGGCAACTCCGTTCGCATCATCGTCAGCAACGAGTTCGGATTGGACTCGCTAACCATAGGCGCCGCGAGCATTGCGCGAAGCGCAGGCAGCGATGCCATCGACACTGCTTCGGCGCAGACCCTCACTTTCAGTGGACGCGCTTCGGTTACGGTTCCACCCGGAGCACTCGCGGTTAGTGACCCCGTCAACTTGAAGGTCCCCGCGCTCAGCGATCTCGCTGTCAGTCTATTTGTGCCTCAGCAACCCATGCGTCAGGTTTCGATCCACAACTTCGCCGACCAGACCAACTACATGGCATCGGGCAATATCGTGAGCGACAAGACGCTCAACTCCGCCGAAAAAATCTATTCTTGGCCCTTTCTCAAAGGAGTCGATGTGATGGCAAGCGATAAGAGTGCTGCCATCGTAACGTTCGGCGATAGCATCACCGATGGCGCACACAGCACACGTGATGCCAACCTTCGCTGGCCCGATGTTCTCGCCAGGCGCCTTCAGGCCGATAAGAAGACCGCACAGCTCAGTGTGCTGAACGAAGGTATTGGCGGCAATCGCGTGCTACACGACAACACCGGCCCGAGCGCGCTTGCCCGCTTTGACCGCGATGTGCTCTCACAATCTGGTGTCAAATACCTCATCATTCTAGAAAGCATCAATGACATCGGCCACGCCTATTCACTTGAGGACCCCTATGATGTTGTAACGGCTGACGATTTGATAGCAGGACTCAGTCAGCTTGCCACTCGTGCCCACACGCACGGGATAAAGGTCTATGGAGCAACCCTTACGCCCTACATGGGAGCAAAGTATTCGTCTCCCGCAGGCGAGAAGGTCCGCGAGGCCGTCAACCAGTGGATTCGCACCACCAATCAGCTCGACGGCTACATCGACTTCGAGAAGGTCACTCGTGACTCAGCCAATCCTCCGGCCTTCTCCGATGCGGCTGGCTCAACCGACGACCTTCATCCTGGTGACTCTGGCTACAAGCTGATGGGAGACTCAATCGACCTGAAGCTATTTGCTGGAAAGTGATGCCCCCAATCACAGTTGCTGGCCGCTGAGTTGCTCCCTAGCGGCCAGCAAGGTTGCACATAGCGCAAAGATTGTACGCCCATGCAAAGCAGCTGAATCGGCCGGGTGCTAAGATTTAAAGTTCATGGCACAAGATAAGTTGAAGCTGATTCCGCTGGGGGGACTGGGCGAGTTCGGGATGAACTGCATGGTTCTGCGCTGGCAGGATGACATCATCGTCATTGACGCAGGATTGATGTTTCCTGAAGAAGAGTTATTAGGCGTCGATATTGTCGTTCCCGACATTAGCTATTTGACAGAGAACCGCGACAAAGTACGCGGCATCCTGCTGACGCATGGTCACGAGGACCATATTGGCGGCCTTCCATGGATCCTCTCGGAACTAAACGTGCCGGTGTATGGCACTGAATTCACCTTGGCTTATGTCGAGGGGAAACTCGAAGAACATGAGCTGCTGGATGATGCTGATCTGATTGAGATGGTTCCAGGTGAACGTATAATATTGGGGCCATTTTCGGTCGTGCCGATTCGCGTGACCCATTCCCTAGTCGATTGTGTGGCGTTGGCGATTCATACGCCGGTAGGCGTTGTTCTGCATACAGGTGACTTCAAGGTCGATCTGTCGCCTCCGGATAACAAGCCCTTTGACCTTCATGCATTTGCCGAGTTGGGCAAACAAGGCGTTCTCGCTCTGTTGCAGGATTCAACCAACGTGGACCGGCGCGGCTATACACCCAGCGAGAAAGCCGTGCGACCTCGGCTCGACGAGATCTTTGCTCAGACGAAGCAGAAGCTTTTTTTCAGTTGTTTCTCGTCATCAATTCATCGCATCAGGTTGGCAATGGAGTTAGCCCATGAGCACGGCCGCAAAGTTGCCGTGATCGGCCGCTCGCTCGACAACTCGACCGAAATCGCGCAGGACCTGGGGTACCTGGACCCTCCGCCTGGACTCGTTATCAATCCTGGGCAAATCAAGGACACACCTGCGCACAAGCTTCTCGTAATGATTAGCGGGACGCAAGGCGAGCCAATGAGCGCGTTGAGCCGAGCGGCTGTCAACAATCACAAGCACGCGCACATTGAGGCAGGCGACACAGTTCTGCTGAGCTCGCGCGTGATACCGGGCAATGAAAAGTCGATATACCGGATGATCGACCATCTGGAACGGCGCGATGCAGAAGTGATCTACGACGATGGTGCTTCGGGGCTGATTCATGTGAGTGGGCATGGCAGCCAGGAAGAGTTGCGCCTGATGATTAACCTCGTTCGACCAAAGTTCTTCATTCCTGTCCATGGAGACTACAGGCATCTGAAGCGCCATATAGAACTGGCCGTAGGAATGGGAGTTGTAGAAAAGACAATTCTTCTTGAAGATGGTGACATTCTTGAGATGGGCCGCGATTCTGCCGTAAAGACAGGCAAGGTTCCGGTTGAGCGCGTTTGTATCGACTCGGGTGGCGCCTCGACTGATGTAGTCGAAGACCTGGTCATCAAAGATCGGAGACACCTAAGCGAAGATGGAATCATACTGCCAATCATCGCGATCGACAAACGTACTGGGCGGGTGGAAAATGCACCGGAGATCGTTGTACGCGGCATGGCCATCGCCGAAGATGGATTGATCTCCGAAGCAAAACAGGTGGTGCAAAAGACGCTGGATGTTTCGTCGGCAGAAGAAAAGGCTGATTATGGCGTCATCAAGGAAAAGATTCGCAGCGATCTAAAGCGGTACATTCAGAAGAACACGAGCAGAAGGCCGCTGATCATGCCTGTGATTCTGGAAATTTGACGCCTCATCATAATTGGTAAAGCGGCGGCTCTAGAGTAGCCGCTATTTCATGCTGCGCTTGATGTCTTTGGCAGAGACGTTGGCACGATAGCGCTTCAAGCCAGTGATGGATATGATTCCAACCGCTGAAGAGGGCTCTTCCTACACGACTTCGCCGTAAAATGAAGCGACGGATTCGTCGTACGGCGGTTATTCATCTATGAACTCTTCTCGCCACCGTATCGCCTTTCTTTGCCATATCCAAGCCGTAACAATCTTCTTCTTGCTCTCGTGTCTGCTGTTTGCTGATCTAAATGCGCACTCACAGCAGCCTGCTGTACGCGAGCGAAAGCGGATTGGATTGGTGCTCGAAGGTGGCGGTGCACTCGGGTTTGCCCATATTGGTGTCCTGCAGTGGCTGGAAGAGCACCATATACCAGTAGATGATGTGGCCGGAACGAGCATGGGTGGCCTAGTAGGAGGCCTGTATGCCTCGGGTAATAGTCCCGACCAGATTGTGCAGTTCGTCGCTGGCATCGACTGGCCGACAGTACTGGGTGGACAAGCGCCTTTCGACACGCTTGGCTACCGCCGCAAGGAAGACCGTGTGGCATTCCCTAATCGCTTGGAATTCGGATTCAAGCATGGGTTCGGACTGCCAAGCGGCTTGAACTCCGGCGCAGGCGTGGGATTGCTGCTAGACCGCGAGATGCTTCCTTATTATGACCTCAAGAATTTCGACGACCTCCCAATCCCTTTTCGCTGCGTAGCAACAGAGATGGTTTCTGGAACAGCCCACGTGTTCCATGACGGCTCGCTGGCACAAGCAATGCGCGCAAGCATGTCAATCCCTGGCGTCTTCGCCCCAGTAACGCATGGAAACGAAATCTACTCTGATGGCGCAGCGGTGGACAACCTTCCAGTCGATGTAGCCAGAAAGATGGGCGCGCAGGTGGTAATTGCGGTGTACCTCGACACTGGTACGGTGGATCGCAGCAGTCTGAATTCTCTGGTCGGAGTAGCAGGCAGAAACCTCTCAATCATGATTGCAGCGAACGAGAAGGAGAACATGAAAAATGCCGACATTCTGCTGAAGGCCAATGTAAGCAAGTTCACATCTGGCGACTTCACAAAGAGTGCAGAGATTATTCCGCAGGGATACAAGATCGCACAGGAACATGCAGCCGAGCTTGAAAAGTATGCCCTGAACGACGCGGACTGGAAAGCATACGTCGCGCAGCGCAATGCTCGTCGCAAGACGCGGGTTCCGGTGCCCGCTTTCATCTATATCTACGGCTTGAACGGTGCTCAGAAGGCAGAGGTCCAAAACGAATTTGCAAAGTTTGTAGGCCACCCGCTAGACCCGGACAAAGTAGAAACTACGATAGCGGAGCTGCTGGGCACAGGGACCTATGAAAGCATAAGTTACAACATGATTGACATGGGCGGGAAAACAGGTTTGCTAATCCGTCCGCACACCAAAAAACATGCGCCACCATTTCTTAACTTAGGGCCAACTCTTTCTGCCAACGACTCGAATCATCTGCTACTGGGACTAGGTGCGAGGGCGACTTTCACAGACATCACAGGGCCTGGCTCCGAGCTGCGCCTGGACGGTTCCGTGGGCCCGCTGGCAGGAATGAGCGGGGAATTTTACAAGCCGATACACTTCCTCCATTTCAGAAAGGGTTACTTCGTAGCAGGCCGTGCCTATGTGACCTACACGACGGCATACTTCTTCCAGGGCAGCAGTCAGCTCTCACAGTACACAGAGCACAGAAAAGGCTTCGGAGCGGACATCGGGTATCAGTTCAACACTCGGACCGAACTGCGGCTGGGCGAAGATTATCAATGGTATGGCGACACCAGAACGATCGGCGAACCGGAACAGAAGGAGTTCAGCCTTCATCCACTGGTGAGTTCGGCCCGCCTCAACTACTTTGGTCAGAATGACGTTGAAATCCCTTCGCGGGGATCGATCGTGCAATCTTCACTTGACTACTACACGCAACGCCCCAACCAGAACGGCGGCTATACGCAGATGAACACTTATCTCGCACATTTTTTCCCTCTACGTGAACGGGGGACAATCGCGGTCATGGCAAATGGAGGCACGAGCTTTAACTCGCAGAACCTTGGTCTCGCCGGATTTGAGATCGGTGGACCGCTACGCATGAGCGCGTATGATCGCGGTGAGCTCTTGGGCGATGATTACTTTCTCCTCCAAGGCGCCTATCTCTTTCAAGTGACGAAGCTGAATCCGGTGATCGGTGACAGCATATATGCTGCAGGATTTTATGAAATGGCAAAGACATGGAATAGCCCATCAGGCACCCCTTCACTTCCAAACGATGTGGCCGGAGCGTTGATCGTCAAAACGCTGATTGGCCCTATCTATGGCGGCATAAGCATTGGCGACAGCAGCCACAGGAAGTGGTTCTTCGGGATGGGACGCGTTTTTTAGCCGGGGACTCGCTACAACGCCTATGATAAATGCCGGCTCCGTGCAGCCGAGAAGGTATAGATGGATAAGTTGGTGACACTGGAAGAGATACGTGCCGCGGAGAAACGGATTGCCGGAGTTGTGGTGCGCACTCCACTCTACCGCGTTTCACGCGCAAGGCTGCGCATGGCAAAAGCTGTCGAGCCGGAGTTTGACCTTTACATCAAAGCCGAGAGTGAGCAACCGATAGGCAGCTTCAAGCTACGCGGAGCATACAACATGATGGCTCGGCTCACGCCCGAAGCCCTGCGCCTCGGGGTAATCACTTATTCGAGCGGAAATCATGCACAAGGGGTGGCGTATGCCGCGCGGGGTCTGGGCACTAAGGCGGTCATCGTCATGCCAGAGAACGCTCCTGCAGTAAAGAAAGCAGCCACGACATCGCTTGGCGCTGAGATCGTCGAAGTCGGTCCAGCATCCTCCGAGCGGCGCGCAAAAGCTGAGGAATTGGCCGCGAAGTTCGGCTACACCATCATTCCACCTTACGATGACGCGGCAATCATTGCAGGCCAGGCCACCTGTGGACTAGAGATAGTGGAACAGTTACCCGGAGTAGGCTTGGTGATTGCCCCAGTAAGTGGAGGAGGGTTGCTAAGCGGAGTGGCAACAGCCATCAAATTGGCCGCTCCGCACGTAAAGGTCTGGGGAGCGGAGCCAGAATTGGCAGCCGATGCAAAGGAGAGCTTCGAGTCAAAAAAATTGGCCGAATGGCCAGCAAGCAAGACCACACGTACTATCTGCGATGGTCTACGGACTCAGACACTTGGCACACTTAACTTTAAACACATACTCAGTTACGTCGATGGGGTGACTGCTGTCGCCGAAGATGAGATCCTTGCTGCCATTCGCACCATGCTGCAAGTCACATCGCTAGTCCCAGAGCCAAGCGGTGCTGTATCCCTGGCCGCAGCGCTGTTCCATGCAGATGAACTGCCCAAGGCGAACAAGGTTGTTGTGGTACTGAGCGGCGGGAATCTTGAACCCGAGTTGCGAAAGAGTCTTGAGGATAAATCTGCTGCTCACCCGCATCATTGATTTTCTGCTTCGCGCGCAGTACTAAGTAAGTTAGGCTTTCTCTAACATTTGTTGGAGCGTCTAATTGGTTGCTATGCGAGTTCTTAAGCGATTGGTTTCGACATGGGTGAGTGCAACATTGCTCGTCACAGGTCTTGCATTGAGCCAGACAAGAGCACAGAAAGCCGCTTCAGGCTATGACCGGTCGGCGCGGGCGACGCTGTTGCACGAGGCCATCGTATATGTCGAAGCGGATCCTAACTCACAGAGGGTTTCGCTTGTAACTCCCGGCCACGAAGTCGTCATTATGCAGCGCAGCGGACCCTGGGTCAAGGTATTTGCCAACACTGACGCAGGAGACGAAGCGCAGGAAGATGATTCTGATAAGCCAGAGTTCGGCGACGACAGCGCGCCGACGCCTGAGTCCGGATGGATCCGGAACAAGGGCATTGTGTCGCCGTCCACTCCAGGTGGAGACATGATCCTGTTCGGGGCGGCGGCGAACACGGAGGCTCAAGCAGAGCAGCCTCATGCTCCCAAAGGAGCAGCTGAGGCAGCCCACCTGCTCTACAAGCGTGTTCCGGATTACTTTCCGAACTCTCCCCTGGCAGCCGAAGCAGCATGGCGCGCGGCCGACATCCGCTGGCAGCTCGACAAGCAGGACAACAGCACGCTGCCCAGTGCAAAGGAGCAGCAGGCTTATCTTCGTCCGCAGATTTACGAGGGCGCAATGAAGCGGGTCATGAAGAACTATCCCGGCACGTCCTATGCAGCTCGCGCGGCATATGACCTTATCGACAACAAACTCTGCGGCGACTGGCAGGGGCTGCCGAAGTGTCCAGAGATGGAGACTGGGCTCTACGAAAAATATGCGCGGCAGTATCCCGATAGCCCGAAAGCTCCAGAAGCGTTGTACAACGCCACGTACCGGCAAGGGGTGCTGGTCACGATGTATATGGTCGAGGATGACAAAAAGAAGGCTGACGATGCTGCTAAGAGGACCGCTGACCTTGCTCAGTTGATGCAACAACAATATCCGAAATCGGACTACACGGCCCGCGCCGCAGCCATTGCATATAAAGTGCAGCAGGAGATTCCCGTCTATGGCAGTGACAGAGACTGAAGCAATTGCGGCTTCGCTGCTGATAAGACCTATCGTCGCGGAAGATGCCAAACAGGTCGCGGAGTTAAGTAAGCAGCTAGGCTATGAAATCTCTGCTGAAGCCGTCTCAGAAAGGATTTCGAGGCTTGCGGCATGCAAAGATACCCAGGTTGCGCTTGTAGCTTGCATTAACACGAACATGGTTGGTTGGATCGAAGCTGCGGTCACTCATCATTTGCAATCGCCGGCACATACGCTCATTACTGGACTTGTCGTCCGAAGCGAAGTGCGTAGCATGGGCGTTGGCAGGCGTCTATGTGCAGAAGTCGAAGCATGGAGCAGAAGCAAGGGTATCGCTTTATTGCGCGTGACGTCGCGGATGACGCGCGAACGGGCTCATCAGTTCTATCTACGCGAAGGCTTTACCCAAACTAAGACTCAAGCTGTCTTCGAAAAATCACTTTCCTGACACCCTTGACCGTTTAGGATTGAGTTATGTCGATCCTCCAAGTGATTATTCTTGCCATAGTGCAAGGTATGGCAGAGCTGCTGCCTGTTTCCAGTTCTGCGCATGTTGTAGTTGCTGAAAAATTGATGGGACTGGACCCCTCCTCGCCTGAGATGACATTGCTGCTGGTCATGCTGCATACAGGCACGATGTTCGCCGTGATTGCCTATTTCTGGAGCCAGTGGAAGCGGACCTACTTCTCTTCTGCTGACTCGTTCAAGCGATTCCTCGTGCGTGTCATCTGGGCTACTGTGCTGACGGGCATCATAGGAGAAGCGCTGAACATCTTGATTGAAAAGACTATGTTCAAAGGAGCGTCCAAAGCTGAGATCGAGCTTCTCTTCGGCCGGCTGGATCTTATTGCGCCAGCCCTGCTCGCTGTAGGTGTTTTGATCCTCATTGCAGGACTGATGGAGAAACGACTAGCCGCCTCTGCTGCAAAAGTTTACGGCGACAGCGTGACCATGGGGCAAGCCGGATGGATGGGCGCAATTCAGGGGCTCTGCCTCCCGTTTCGCGGATTCTCACGGTCGGGCGCGACCATCTCAACCGGCATCCTGACGGGTGCGAGCAAAGAGCGCGCTGAGCGGTTCAGCTTCGCGCTGGCCGTAGTCCTGACTCCTCCGGTCGTCGCACGCGAAGTCCTGCGGCTTGTACATGCCTCACATGATGCAGTCGCAAGCGGAGTGCCCATCGACCTGCACAGCAGTTTGATGGTGAGCCTACTGGGCATGGTGTTCGCATTTTTCGCCGGGCTGGTCGCGCTGAAATGGCTCAGCAGTTGGCTTGAACAGGGACGCTGGTATTGGTTTGGAGTTTACTGCTTCATCGCCGCTGCAGTCGTGTTTTATCTGCACTATGGACCAAAGCACCTGTAGTGGTTCAGCCGGAGGTAAACGGCTAAACAGGGTCCACCGGTCGGTGCGATTCTCCCTTCCGGCGGCAAGCAGGAGAAATCGCGAAAATCCCGCGCCCCTGTCAGCCGGTGCTAAGGACCGCCGGTCCATCACAGGCACCGGGCGGCGGTTTGTTATCCAGATAGATGCCTGATGTACGTGCAGGTTTGTATTCGGATACCCCACGATCGACAATCCCCGCTTTTGCTTTTGTACTTTGGGATAATCAAGGATGCTCTGGTGGTTTACGGCTTCGATGCCATCTCTTCCGCCGCATCCGGCTCCGGTGTGGGGACCTGCATCGGCACGAGAAATGCCGCGCGCACCCCAAATGAAGGCTCCCCAATGAAACCCCTGCGACTTGTTTCTTCGCCTACGCGACACCGCCGCGTGAATGAGGTTCTCGGTCTGGTCGTGCTCTTCGGCGCTACCCTGCTGCTGCTTGCGCTGGCCAGCTACACGCCGACTGACCCCTCTTTCAATACCATCGGCTCCTATGTCACAGGAAGGCCCGCGCATAACTGGACTGGTCAGATCGGCGCATATGTGGCCGACGCGCTGCTTCAACTGATCGGCATCGCAGCATTCTTTCTTCCGCTCGTGCTGGGACGCCTTGGAATCTGCTGGATGCGCTCACGGCCTGCGGGATCTCCATTGGCAAAGACGATTGGGCTTGGGATGTGGGTAGTGTTTGCCCCAGCGGCCATCGGGCTGCTCCCGGGCAACCTGCTGTGGCGTCATACACTCCCGATTGCAGGCGTGAGCGGAAGGCTGCTCTCCGATTTTCTCGTCGAATATTTGAATCTTCCCGGCGCATCCATCGTGCTGCTGATGATGGTTGCCTTGTCGCTCTATTTGGCCACAACGTTTACCTTCAACACTGCACGCGAGTGGACCACAGCGCGATTCGGTTTTATGCAGCGTCTATGGGAGTGGCGGTCTAGACGCAAAGCGCGTCGGAAGGGCCTCGAAATCGACCCCGAAAACTTTGGCAGCAAGCGTGAGATGGCTGAGGCGAAAGCCCGCCGTGCTCGCGATAAGTCTGAGGCGGTCGCGGCAAAATCCAAGGAGCCTGCTAACACATTGCTTGGCAGCCTCTTCGGATGGCTTAGCCGCCGGAAGCGCATCGAACCTGCTTCAACTGAGCCTGAATGGGAGCCCGTATCTGAGCCATCTTCCGTGTGGCAGTCGATGCCGCGCACACTCGTCGATGCCCCACCAGTTACGCCTTTGAGCACAGCAACCGCAGCCGCTGCTCCTTATGCGGAGGCGTTAGCAAAGGCAGCCGCACCAATCCGAGCTGTCGATGACGAATCAAACTTCGCCAGTCGCAACTTCTTCGACAAACCAGTCCAACCGCCGGCTCCTGCGCCGGTGCCGAAAAAGCTGCAGGAACCGAAGACTCCCGCAGCCGAGGTCCCTTCCGCTACTCCCGCCGACGCAGGAATCTCATTTGGCAAACGTGCTGATGCAGACATCAAGCCAGTAACAATCGTGCCGAAGAGCGTACGCGGCTACAAGCTGCCTCCATCATCGTTGCTCCACCGCGACGACGACCACACCATCGTGCGCGAAGAGGTTCTGCGTGAAGAGGCACGAGTACTTGTAGAAAAGTGCGCCGAGTTTGGCGTCAACGGCCAGGTTACGCAGATCAACCCGGGTCCCGTCGTAACCACCTTCGAGTTTCGCCCTGACGCGGGTGTAAAGGTCGCACGCATCACCGGTCTGGGCGACGACCTTTGCCTCGCCATGGCTGCCGAGTCGATTCTCATCGAGCGGATGCCGGGCAAAAACACTGTCGGCATCCAGGTACCAAACAGCTCCCGCGAAACGATTTGGCTGCGCGATGTGGTCGAGTGCGAGAGCTTCGCGCAATCCAAGAGCCGCCTCGCCATCGCACTTGGCAAAGACATCAACGGGCGCATCGTCACAGCCGACCTCGCCGCCATGCCTCACGTTCTCATCGCAGGCTCGACCGGTTCAGGAAAATCCGTCGCGATCAACGCAATGATTATGAGCGTGCTCTTCAAGAACACGCCTGAGCAGGTGCGCATGATCCTCGTCGATCCGAAGCGCGTCGAGCTTGGCATGTACGAAGGTATCCCGCATCTGTTCACGCCCATCATCACCGAGGCAAAGCTTGCGGCTAATGCGCTGCGCAATGCCGTGCGTGAGATGGAGCGGCGGCTGAAACTGCTCGCCGCCAACCACGTGCGTAACATCGACCAGTTCAACAAGCTCTTCGAGCACGGCAGCGAGTACCTGTTCGAGGATGTGAACCAGGAACCTTTGCCCTACATCATCATCATCATTGACGAGCTCGCCGACCTGATGATGCTCGATCGCGCGAACGTCGAAGAGTCCATTACGCGCCTCGCCCAAATGGCCCGCGCCGTCGGCATTCACCTGATTCTCGCGACGCAACGCCCGTCTGTCGACGTCATCACTGGCCTTATCAAGGCCAATGTTCCTACACGCATGAGCTTCCGCCTCGCAACAAAGGTGGATTCACGCACCATCATCGACTCGAACGGCGCCGAAAGCCTGCTTGGGCGCGGCGACATGCTGTATCTGCCTCCGGGCACGAGCCGCGTGCAGCGCGTTCACGCGCCCTTCGTCACAGAAAAGGAGATCTCCGCCGTTACCTCTTTCTGGAAGGAGCAGGGCGAGGCTGAGTACGTCCATGGCTTCCTCGAAGGCCCCAAAGATGAGGCAGGGAAAGAAATCAGCAGCGAGTCAGATGGCGAAGACAACGACCCGATGTACGACGATGCAGTGCGGCTGGTCTTCGAGTTCGGCAAGGCGAGCACTTCTCTGCTCCAGCGTCGTCTCCGCATCGGCTATGGTCGCGCGGCACATCTGATCGACCTGATGTACAACGACGGTCTGGTCGGTCCGGCGGATGGTTCCAAACCACGCGAGCTGCTCAAGTCTCCGAACTGGCTGAGCGAGGTGGATGCCGCGATGCGGTAGGTACCCCCTCCCCGTACTTGAGTACCAAAGTATTCGAAATAAAGGGGATAAGTATCGGATACTTGCGCACGTTTGATGCCAAACTCTGCTTAAGTGGGGAAGCCCGGCCAGTCGCCGGGCTTCCTCTTCTCCTGATTTAAGGTTATCAGCGGTGTCAAGAGTGGGTGTGGAAATCACCCACTCTTGTTACGCGAACTTCAGGGGCAGGACACTAGCGGGGGAGGGTTTTTGCTGCGCGGATGGCGACGAAGCCCAGAGAGCAGATGACCGCCAGCAGGGCTATCCAGAGCAGGTCGGGATAGCGCTCGGTAATGGGCCGTGTATCTGGCCGCGCCTGATAGTCAGGATTCATCTGCTCTGCTCCAAGCTGCGCCCGCGTGGTGTGGGCTGTTGCGGAAAATAGCCGGGCAAAATCATAGATCGGCGCATCGAGCACGGGATCGCCGTAATACAGGACGAGAGGCTGTGCAGAGGGCGCATTGAAGCAAAGGTTGCGTTCGCGCATCTCCAGCCGAACCGCGGTGATGGGTAAGGGAATATCGTCCCCGTTCTCAACAACGACTTCTACCGTGGCCGGATTTTGCAGATTGGAGCCAATCGTGGCAGGAACGCTGAGCTCCTCCTGACGAATCTCCCGTCCACCCTGCGTGAGATGCACACGAAGAATGGTCCCCGACAAACTCTCCCCGGAGGTAGCCGGTGCACCTTCAGGGCGGTCATAAATACGAACATCGCGACTGAAGTTTCCTGTAAACGTCGGAGCCAGATCGAAGGTGATGCGTTCAACTGGAACACGCTGAGGTAGTGTGAAGGTAGCGATGCTCTGCCGTTCGTGATTAACAATTGTGCTGGTCTGGGCCGCAGGCGCATAGAGAATCTGGGCTTCGCGACTGGGAGGAACGCTTGCGCCGCGAACGATCTTCGGGTCCAGCCTAAAGTCATGAGTCCCAGGCGCCGGCGAAGCGGTCAGGACGACATGCAGCCACGGGAAGGTTGACTCCTGAAGATGCAGTGTCTTGTTGCGGGAGAGATGCTGCGAAGTCAGGTCGAAGAGGGTGAACTCGCCGAGGTTTGTTGCCGCGGCGCCTGGGCTGTTCGAACCGGAGACACTGGCGGTCGCAATATAGTCTTGTCCTGCAAGATCAAGCATGACTTCGGTATATGGTCGCGGCGGCATTTCGAGATCGAAGACAATACTGCCGCTATGGAAACCAAGATTGACGACGCGCGCAGGAACATTATCGGGCTGCACCGGCTGACTGAGCGTGATTGCATAGGGAACCTCGCGCGGCGTCGATGTTCCGATTCCCTCGTAAAGACGAATGTCCTTAAGCGAGGCTGCCGCATGTGCAAAGGTCTGAGCATCGAGAACAGCGCAAGCTTGTCCCGCCCCGGTTGCGGCAACAGAACGCTCATAGCGAAAATAGTGCGGGTCGGCCGTCTGTGCTACGGAAGTCGGGACTGCGCGCCAGAACAGGAGTGCCAGAAGGAGAACCGCTTTCACTGATCGACTCCAGTGGTTGGCTCTGATGAGTGGGGCTGCTCCGGCTCGGATGCGCGAAAGGCAAGCCAGTCCTTTTGATAAGCAAAGCTGACAACCATGAGCAGCACTCCAAGACCGAGAAAACTGATGACACGATAACCCTGGCTCAGATCGCGCAGGTCATAGATGAAAGTTTTACCGATCGTAAAGACGAGCAGGATGATTGCCTGCCATCGAATAAACGCGCTGCGCTTCCAGAAGCCGACGGCAAGAAGAGCTGCTCCATAAAGCATCAGAAAGCCCGAGATGATGAGTGACCTCTGGAGAACGGCTTCAACATTGCCGTAAACAGGGTGGAAGGCAGTGTCTATCTCATGCACGCAGGCAGATATCGCAACCAGGTTCAGCGCAATAATCGAAAAGCCGACGATTGTGCGCCATGAAGGCGACGCTACATCGGACGACGTACTTGCGCGAAGAGCGATCCACGTGGAAGCAGCTAAAGCGGCAATTCCAAAGAGCGATGTAGCAAATCGGAGATTCAGAAAAGCCGTCTGCCCGGGTTGGCCGAGCCAGACAAGCGGGCTGCTCAAGCTGAAAAACCCTAGCAAAAGCGCGCAGAGCGCCAGCACGCGAAGAACACGATGAGAGCTTATCGCAGTGCTCTCCGTGGTAGATGTCATCATGCGCGCCGCTATCCAGAGCAGCGCTACGCCCTCAGCAAACCAGCCAACTGTAATCCAGTTGCCGCTGGCTTTGAGTGGAATAGCGATGGTAAGAAAGACGACGGCAAGCGAGAGGTGTACGGCAAAGGTAACGCGCGCTTGCGGCAGGCGCATCAAGCCGAGATACAGCGCGCCAAACAGAACGGCCATCCATGGCAGAAGCGCATGATGGCCGGAATCTTCGAGCAGCGAATAGAACGCCAGCGCAAGAAACACCGCATTCGCCAGCGGGAGAAAGATCGAGGCAATCGCAGCGGAACCCTGCGAGTGGCCTTTGCGTTCGTCACGTTCGTCAATGGACGGCACAATAAAGATGACAAAGAAGAGCGCAACAAAAAGCGAGGTCACCGCAAGTTCAGTCGAAGAGTTGAACTGCACATACCAGCCGACGAAGAACGCTATCGTTGCGGGGAAGGCCCCAAGCAGGAGCCGCTGCCATGGCTTGAGCCGAACAAGCGCCACCGTGGCAATGTCGATCACCAGGATGTAGGTGAAGAGAAACGTCTCGTGGTTCCCTCCGGTGGCAAGCAGGAGAGGCGTGGCAAAAGCCCCGGCGAGCGCATAGATGGCGAGTAACTCGCTCGATTGTGACCAGGCCATCAAGGCATTCCACGCAGTGACGAGAACCATGGCAGCAAGCGCCACTCCTGCTGGCATCAGATGAAAGACCTGAAACGCGGCCCAGAGCGCAAGATAGAGAACCCCGCTCCCAATGGCCTTGAGCGAGTAGGAAAATACATCGAAACCTTTGCGACGAAAGCGCTCGGACCAGAGCACGATTGCCGAGCCTGCGACGAGTCCTATGAGCACGCGTCCTAACGGTCCAATCCAGTGATTGTCCATTGCGTGCTTCAGAAACAGCGCTGCTGCGATCAGCAACGCGATGATGCCGATGCGATTGAAGATCTGCGAGCCTATACGCTTTTCAAGCGAAGACGCCGGCTTCGACGAAAGCTGGGGAACCTGCTCAAGAACAGGCTTTGGAGGTGGAGGTGGAACCTGCGCGGCTTCGCGCGACGGTTGATCCTGAACAACCGCGCCTGAAGCGGTAAGATGGCGCTCGATGGCCGCAACGCGCCCGGACAAGGCCGCAATCTCCTGCGCAAGCCGTGCGACCGCGTTCTGTTGCGTCTGCTGCTCTTCCTGCCCCATGGCAATTACTGTACCGCCTCCCCGCATGGCAGTGGCAAAGGGTTTCCACAATTGATAACCTTTGCCTCGATGAACAACGCACTCCAGATTCTGGTGATCGATGACGACGAGGTGAGCCGTGAGGTGCTCCGCCTGCTTCTCGAAAGCGAAGGCCACAGGGTGGATACTGCCGATTCAGGAGATGCTGCGCTTACGCATCTCAACGAGGGAGCCGGAACCATGCCCACGGTGATTCTCGTGGATATGCAGATGCCCGGCATCCGCGGTGACGAGCTGGCCCGGCGGCTTCGCAGCACATGTGGAGCGCAGACACTCTTGTTGGCCATGAGCGGCAGTCGACCGGAGAGCGATCTCGCGGACGCGTTCGACGCGTTTCTGCTGAAGCCGTTCTCCATGGAGCAATTCGCTGCTCTCGTCGACACAAGCCAGCCTGCAATTGAAGGCAACGAAGTATCAGGGGCGCTCAACGAGTCGATCTATCAAAAACTCGCCAACTCGATGAGTGCATCGCAGTTGGAAAAGCTCTATTCCATGTGCCTGAGCGATGCTGAAAATCGGATTGATGCGATGCAAAAAGCGGCCGCTGGCCAGGACGACGCAGCCTATCGACGCGAGGCGCACGCCATCAAGGGAGGGTGCGGCATGGTGGGAGCAGTGGAGTTGCAAAGTATTGCAAACATAATGGAAACAAAAGGGATAGAGGCTAATCATGTAGCTACTCTTCATGAATTCCTGCTGGCATCTAAACGCTTGCAGCGTATTCTGATCGCACGTATGTATAGGCAGAGCAATAGTTGAGCCGTGGAACATTTCGAGGAGATGTCACGCATGAAGGAAGCTGTGAAAAAAACCTCTGAGGCCGGAGCAGGTGTAACCCCCATTCGCGTCGTCGTCGCAGACGATCATCCAGTTGTCCGCTTTGGCGTCAGAAACATGCTCGAAAATGAGAATGGCTTCGAAGTCGTCGGCGAGGCCGAGGATGGCGATGTCGCCATTACACAGACACTCGAGCTCGAACCGGACATCCTGCTGCTCGACCTGTTGATGCCGCGTCTGCCTGGCCTCGAAGCGATGCGCGCCATCATGAGCAAATCGCCGCGTGTCAAGATCATCATGCTCACCAGCACCATCTCGACACAGCAGATCATTGAGGCCCTGCAGATTGG
Organism: Edaphobacter acidisoli; assembly: GCF_014642855.1. NCBI lineage: Bacteria > Pseudomonadati > Acidobacteriota > Terriglobia > Terriglobales > Acidobacteriaceae > Edaphobacter > Edaphobacter acidisoli. The sequence goes on from NZ_BMJB01000001.1 coordinate 2,156,199, forward strand.
CGCGCGTGGCATCGTGCTGAAAGACGCCGTCGCCGGCGATCTGTCGAAGTCCCTGCGCGCCGTTCTCTCCGGTGATTACTGGATCGGTGGCGAGCGTGTCGCCAATCTAGTCTCCAAGTTGAATGAGTTGATGAAAGAGGCGGCGGCAGTACCCGAGCGCAAGACTTATGGGCTGACTCCGCGCGAGCTTGAAGTCGTCACCTGCATCGTCGAAGGATGCAGCAACAAAGATGTTGCCAAGCAGTTCTCCATCAGTGAAGAGACGGTCAAGCGGCACCTCTCGAATATCTTTGACAAAACCGGCGTTTCGACTCGTCTCGAACTGGCGCTGTTTGCCATCGCGCATAAACTCGTGGTGCTGGACAACTAGGCTAGCTCTTCGTGTTTTTAGCTGTGTCCTTGCGCACGTATTTCTTTTAATTTTGCGGCGAGTTCGCGGACAATCTCTGGGTGCGTCTGAGCAACGTTGTTTGCTTCGCTGATATCGTGGGCTAAATCGTAAAGTTGATACTCGACTCCCTCTGTATCTGTCCTGGAACCGTGGCCTCGGCCTACTGGCTGATTTGCATCGACCAGCTTCCATTGCCCCTTGCGAATCGCCAGAACGGTAGATTCCTCCACGATGTATTCGCGGCCGGTCTTCGCCTTCCCCAGTAGCGCCTGGATTTGATTCGTGCTGTCTGGAACTTCCCGTTCAGCGGCTGGCACACCCGCAAGAGTTCCAAACGAGGCCAGAAGATCGACCTGACCGACCAGGGCATCGGACGTGCCGGGCTGAATGTGTCCAGGCCAGGAGGTGATGAAAGGCATTCGCGTGCCGCCCTCGAAGATCGTGTACTTCCCTCCGCGAAACGCGCCAGCCGGCTTGTGCCCATTCAGGTGCTCTACTGAACCATCGGCATATCCATCATCGACGATCGGGCCGTTGTCGCTGCTGAACACGATCAGCGTATCGTCTGTGAGGTTGAGCTTGTCCAGAGTCTCCATCACCTGTCCAACGGCCCAGTCGAGCTGCTCAATTGCATCGCAGCGAATCCCGCAGGCGCTTGTATTGACGAACTGATTGTTGGGATCACGAGGAACATGAATATCGCTGGTAGCAAAGTAGAGGAAGAACGGCTGGCTCTTGTGTTCCTCGATAAATGAAGTCGCTTTCCGTGCCAGCGTCTTCTCCATCATCTCGTCGACCCAGCGCGCTGAATGGCCACCGCTCATGAATCCAATCCTGCTGATGCCATCGACGATCGTGCCGTCGTGACCGTCGCTCAGGCCCATTTTGAGCAGTTCCGGATGGTCGTGCCCGGTTGGATCGGTCCCGATATTCTCCTTGTAACTCACAACAATCGGGTCTTTCGGGTCGAGACCCACCACGCGATGGTTCTCCACATAGACGCACGGCACGCGATCCGGGGTCGCCGGAATGATGAAGGAATAATCGAACCCAACCTCATTGGGACCTGGGCGGATGTCGCCGTTCCAATCAATATTCCCATTACCAAGCCCCATATGCCACTTGCCGACGCATCCTGTGGCATAGCCTGCTCGCTTCAGTGTGGACGCCAGCGATGGCTTGGCCGGATCGATCAACAATGCCGCATCGCCAGGCAGGATATGTGCGCCCGGCTTACGCCAGGCATACTCACCGGTCATCAGCGCATAACGCGACGGAGTGCACGTAGCAGCATCAGAGTGCGCATCCGTAAACCGCAGCCCTCCCTTTGCGAGCTTGTCGATATTCGGGGTATGAACGCCGGTTCCCCCATAGCATCCGAGATCGCCATAGCCAACATCGTCGGAAAGAATCACCACGATATTCGGGAGTTTAGTTGTCCCAGCTAGAGCTTCTCCAAACATCGACTTCGGTGCCAGCGTAAGAGCCGAAGCAGAGAGTGCAAGCCCTTTAAGTGCTTCGCGGCGGGTGCAGAGAGAAGGCCTTCTAGTCATGACTCACTCCGTGACGGAAAATAACCACAAACCATTTGTTACTTTTTATCAAGTTTTGTTGTAAAAAGAAATAAAAGATTATTTTTCGCAACAACAAATAGCTCTTTACAGACCATGACCATTATCAGCCAGCTTCATACTTATTACCGCAGCGGTTCTCCCATCGGCATTTACTCAGTGTGTTCTGCGCACCCTCTTGTGCTTGAGGCTGCGATGCGCCAGGCAGTGATGAACGACTCCGCCCTGCTGGTAGAAGCCACATCCAACCAAGTCAACCAGCTCGGCGGATACACCGGAATGCGCACTGACGATTTCCGCGAGTTTGCACTTGGCCTTGCCAAAGTACATGGCCTTGCCCCGGAGAGGCTCATCCTGGGAGGCGATCATCTCGGTCCCAATCCCTGGCAACACCTTCCCGCCGAAGAAGCCATGTTGCTTGCTGAAGCGATGGTCACCGAGTATTCCCGCGCAGGCTTTACCAAGATCCATCTCGACGCCAGCATGGCGTGCAAGGGCGACCAGGCCCCCTTACCCGACAGTGTCGTCGCCGAGCGGGCGGCGCGCCTATGCCGTGCCGCTGAAGAAGCAAGCAGCGGCGCCCCAAGATACTACGTCATCGGCACGGAAGTACCGATTCCCGGAGGAGCCACAGAATCACTCAACGAGCTGCAGGTGACGTCGTATGCTCATGCAGAACGCACGCTCGAAATCCATCGCGAAGTATTCTTTGCCGCAGGCTTGCGCGACGTATGGCCGCGCGTCATTGCATTGGTTGTGCAGCCCGGAGTCGAATTCAACCACACCAGTGTTGTCGATTACGACTCAAGCAAAACTGTAGACCTGTGCAAGCTGCTACGCGACAAAGACCATATCGTCTTCGAGGCCCACTCTACTGACTACCAAAAGCCATTCGCATATAAAGAACTGGTCCGCGATGGGTTTGCGATTCTGAAGGTCGGCCCTGCCCTAACCTTTGCCCTGCGCGAGGCCCTCTTCGCACTCGAACGCATTGAGCAGGAGTTAGTTCCTCATGGTCGCTGCTCGCACCTGGCCGAGACCGTCGAACGGGTCATGCTTTTGCATCCCGAACACTGGCACAAACACTACCACGGCAGTCCAGAGGAGTTGCGTCTGCTGCATCGTTATAGCTACAGCGACCGCATCCGCTACTACTGGCCGGCGCCAGAGGTGAGGGCAGCAGTCGATCTGCTGATGACGAACCTTGAGTCAACCGGCGTGCCGGAGACATTACTTTCGGCAATCATGCCCGATCAGTACAGGGCCGTGCGAGCGGGTGATCTGCGAGCAACCCCGCACGAACTCACCATCCACAGAATCCAGCAGGCTCTCCAGCCATACGCCTCCGCCTGTATTCCCGGATAACCCTTCGTCTCTGTCACTGCTTTCACCTTCGATAAGATGAAGGTATGAGCAATAGCGCAGGCACAGAGATGGTCGATCTGCTTGTGATTGGCGCAGGGCCTACCGGGTTGGCCTGCGCGATCGAGGCGCAGCGTGCGGGCTTCTCAACCCTTCTCGTGGATAAGGGTTGTCTCTGCAACTCGCTCTTTCACTATCCCGCAAACATGGTCTTCTTCACGACGCCGGAGTTGCTCGAAATCGGCGACATGCCTTTCTCCAGCCCAAATCAGAAACCCAACCGCAGTGAGGCGCTTGAGTACTACCGCAAAGTCGCCGACCATTATCGCCTCGACATTCGCCAGTATGAGAACGTCGAACGCGTCACGGGCAGCGAGGGCGATTTCACCGTCCACACGACCGACCGCTTCGGCCGCGCACTCGAACACCATGCCCGCAGACTCGTCGTGGCAACTGGCTATTACGACCTGCCCAACTACCTCGGCATCCCTGGCGAAGACCTGAACAAGGTGCGCCACTACTACGACGAGCCACATCCCTTCTACGGACTCGACGTGCTGGTTATCGGCGGCAAGAACTCGGCGGCGATTGCGGCTCTCGATCTGTGGCGGCACGGCGCGCATGTAACCCTCGTGCATCGCGGGCCTGAGATGCACAGGCACGTGAAGTACTGGATCTTGCCCGACATCAACAACCGCATCAAAAACGGCGAGATCAAGGCGTACTTCAACAGCACCGTCGCACACATCTCTGAAGATGAAGTTGCCTTGTCCACACCTGAAGGCCCCAAAACGCTCAAGAACCACTTCGTCTTCGCGCTGACGGGATATCACCCGGACTTCACCTTCATCGAACAGCTTGGGATAAAGCTGGATGAAGGCAATGACCGCCGCCCTATCTGCGACCCGGTGACCTTAGAGAGCAACGTGCCGGGCATTTATCTGGCCGGTGTCATCGTTGCAGGCGAGCGGACGAACGAGATCTTCATCGAAAACGGCCGCTTTCACGGACAAGCCATCGCCAACGCACTTCTCGCAAAACGTTCAGAGCGGGCTCTGACCTGATAACGGCGGGTCGTGCATACGCATCTAACTCTTCAGAGTCCATTGCCAGCGGCGTAGTATTAAAGTATGTCGCGAGGATGGGAGAGCAAATCCGTGGAAGAACAACAAGCACAGGCAGCAACTCCGAAGCCTCTTACACCAGATTCCAACGCAGAGGCTGCAGAGCGTAAACGGCAGCGGCAGGCGCTGGAGTTGCAGCGCGAACGCATCCTGTCGGAGCGAACATCCAGCCCACACCGGCGTTCAGCACTCGCCTTGGCGCTTGCCGATATCGAAGAGAAGCTGGCGGAGCTGGGCTGGACCATCCACATGTAGGCTTGCAGTGCCACAAGCACCAGCTAGCAGTGCTGAGTACGCATCGCTGTGTGCTGCGGCAAGCCTGGACATTCTGAGAATCAAAGGCTACGAGTTCTCGCGCCCCCCATGTTTTCCATTTAGCTGTGTGATTTCCTCCAGGCGGTATACGTTTCGATGGCCTGTTCAGGACCAGCGCTGAACCAGGAGTAGCCATTGCGGCGCTCAAGAGAGAGTTCGTTGACATTGTCGTGGATGGTCTTATCGCGGTCACCGAAGATAGACTTGCCCGTAGTAAGGCTGTAGTAGCGCGCCCAGATTGGCCCTGCTCCGGCTTGCGCCACCAGATGCCTGCCTCCGGGCGTACGACGTCCCCCTGTCCACTCTTCTCCATCAACGGCTGCCTGTTTGAGCCACGCGACTCCCGCATTAATCGCACTCACAACAGCAGCCGAAGGGTGCGGCAGTGACATCAGGTAAATCAGCACATCGGAGCTTTCGCCAGAGGACAGAGCCGCGGGCTCGAAGTTCCTGCCCGAAACTGGCTGCAGCGTGAGCGCGTCGTGTTGTTGCGCCCAGACTGTCTTCTTTCCGTTAACCACAATCTGCGTCGCCAGAATGCACTGGAGAGCATGGTCCGCTGCGGCAGCCGCCTCATGGCGCAACTTTGCCGGAACAAATGCGTAATCGCCTTGCCCTCCAGCCACATCGGTCAAGGTCTCGGCTGATTCAGTAACCGCATTGTCGTTGTAGGTGATGGCGTCGTGATAGCCGCCTTCGAGCGGCCAGACCTGCGGCCAGCCTCCATTGGGAAACTGCGCGGACAGCAGATAGTGAATGCCACGTAGAAAGCTGGCGCGATACTTATCGCCTTCGTGTCCCGGCGTCTGGCCGGAGACGAGCGCGAGGAAGTGCAGCTCGGTGTTTGTGGCGTCGTTGTCGAGAGTGCCGACGTAGTTCCAATTTGGATCTTTGGGGGTGTCGAAATCGTCCGGGCCGAGGAAGCGGGAGATATTGTCAGTCGTGTAGCTCTGCCCCGGCTGACGAAGTGGTCCGCTCATGTCGAGGTTCTTGCTCCAGCCGCCGGCCGGAGTCTGGAAGCTGACGATCACGTCGGCGATGTGGCGAGCTTCCACGCTACCGTACCACGCTGCATCGCGGTGGAGCGGCATCGAGCGTCCGCTGAATGCTTCCTTCGGCACTGGAGGGATCGGGACACCGGGCTTGCGCTCAGCGGCCAGCGCGGCCTTGTCCTTGCGCATCTGCTCTTCAGAGCGCCTGAGATACGCCATCCACGCGGCGCGCTGGCCTTTGGGCAAGATGGCGATGCGTGCAGCCGTAATGGATTCAGCAGGCTTGCTGGCGCCGATGACCGCCGCGTTGAGCGGGGCCACCACGAGGAGGCAGAGAAGAAATGAAGGAATCCGCATAAGAGGTCAGACCAATACCGTCTTCTACGTTGCACCCTGGGAAAAAGACTCAGCTCTGGTGGACGCGATGTTCCATTTTCAGGAAATGGCGGTGCCGCGGGAGGAAACCGCGGGTCCTTCGACTCCGCCTCTCGCGATAAAACTGCGAGAGGCTTCGCTCAGGATGACACTTCATTTGGATCGGATTGGCGTTACTTCCGCTTCCAGCGCACGCCGTCTTTGGAGTCCTCGATGAGGATGCCTTTGCTGAGCAGATCGTTGCGGATGGCGTCGGCACGAGCAAAATTGCGTGCCTTCTTCGCTTGGGTGCGCTCGGCGACCAGCGCCTCGATGTCGGCGTCGGAGAGCGAGAGCGTCGCAACCAGTTCGGGTGATGCTTCGCCGAGGCGGCCTTCAGTCTCGGCCCACGCGAGAGCCGCGCGCGTGATGGCAGCATCATTGTCAGTGAGGACCGCGAAGACGCCGTCGAAGAGTGTGAGCACTTGTAGGGCTGATTCTGTGTCACGCTTCGTGAGTTTGCCCGCGTCGGCGGCGATGTTGACGGCGCGAACCATATCGAAGACTGCTGCGCGTGCCTCGGCGGTGTTCAGGTCGTTGGCGAGTGCGGCTCGATACTTGCGCTCGGACTCAGCTATCAGCGTTGCCAACTCGGAGTCTGCGGGTTCGTCAGACCATTTACCTTCGACGAGCCTGCGGTGGAACGTGCGGAGGCGGTCGATGGCGTTCTTGCTCTCTTCCAGGCTCTCGAAGGTGAAGTTCATCTGGTGCCGGTAGGGCACGGAGATGAGCAGGAAGCGGATAGCCGACGCACGATGGCCCTTGAGCAACAGGTCGCGGAGCGTGTAGAAGTTGCCCTCGGACTTCGACATCTTCTTGCCTTCGACCAGCAGGAAGCGGACGTGCATCCAGTGGCGAACGAAGGTATGCCCGTTGGCCGACTCGGATTGGGCGATCTCGTTCTCGTGGTGCGGGAACATGAGGTCTTCGCCGCCGGCATGGAGGTCGATGTTCACGCCAAGGAACTTCGTCGCCATCGCCGAGCACTCGATATGCCAGCCCGGGCGCCCTGCGCCGAGCGCTGTGTCCCAGGACTGCTCGCCGGGCTTGGCGGCCTTCCAGAGGGCGAAATCGCGCGCAGCATCTTTGTCGTACTCGTCCACATCGACGCGTGCGCCGTCTTCGATCCCCTCGAAGTCTTTCTTCGACAGCTTGCCGTACTCAGGAAAGCGCGCGATGCGGAAGTACCAGGAGCCGTCTTCGGCGCGGTAGGCGATGTCTTTGTCCGCGAGCTTTTCGATCAACCCAACCATATCGGGGATGGACTCGGTGGCGCGGGCAATCTGTTCCGGGCGCTGAATGGAGAGTGCTTCGAGGTCTTCAAAAAATGCCTTCTCGTACTTGGCCGTGTACTGCGAGATGGGCAGCGAAGCAGCGGTAGCGTTGCGGATGATCTTGTCGTCCACATCGGTCACGTTCATGACATGCTGCACCGAAATACCCTGCTGCAGAATGACGCGGCGCAGCACATCGACGTGCAGGAACGTGCGGAAGTTGCCGATGTGGCCGTAGTCGTAGACTGTCGGGCCGCAGCAGTAGATGCGCATTGCCGGGCCGGGAAGGGGCGCGAGCGATTCGATTTTGCCGGAGAGCGTATTGAAGAGCTGGATGCTGGAGTTCTCTTGTGCCACGTGCGCTTTGTCCCTGCCGCTGCCGGGCTCGGGGCACGGCGCTGGTGCTGATTTTGTTGGTGTCCCTGAAGATTTTACTATTGCTGGCCCAGCCGGAGTTGCGGCGTCGCCCCAAGGTCTTCTGGAGCGAAGTTTCCGGCAAGAAACTTAGGCCAGGCCGCAGCAGCGATCATGGCGGCATTGTCGGTGGAAAGCGCCAGCGACGGAAATGCCACCGGCAGGCTGCGGCGATCGGCTTCTGCCTGAAAGCGGCGGCGAAGCTCACGATTCGCCGCGACTCCACCCGAAACGATAATGCCACGCGCACCGAACGCCTCGGCAGCAGCGAAGGTCTGGCGCAGCAGGTTGCCGACGACGGCGTGCTGGAAGCTGGCGATCAGGTCCAGTGTCTGCGGGTTGCAGAGCTGCACCGCTTCCGGCGACTGCGGCTTGATCTGTGGATTGGCAGCAAGCTCTGCATGGCGATACTCGATTCCCGGCTTCATGTGGTGCGTTTCGACATAGCGGCGGGCAGCGGTCTTGATACCACTGAAAGAGAAGTCGAACGCTGGCGCAGGCTTTCCAGGCTTCTGCGATGAGGAATGCTTGCTGTGTTCGGCTTGAGCGGCCTTTGTGGCGCGAGTCTTGATTTGGCCGAAGGCGAACGGCACGGCCCGCGGATTGCCATGCGGCGCGAGCGCGTCGATCCACGGACCACCTGGGTAGCCGAGACCGAGCAGCTTGGCGACCTTGTCGTAGGCCTCGCCCGCCGCGTCGTCCACCGTGCGACCCACATTGCGATAGGTCCACGTGTCATTCGCCGCCTGTTCCGCAAGATACAGATGCGTGTGGCCGCCTGAGACAACCAGCGCCAGCAGAGGAAGCTCCATCGGAACACCCGCTCGCTGTCGTGCTTCGAGCAGCACAGCGTGGATGTGGCCTTCGAGATGGTTGACGGCAACCAACGGCTTGCCGAGGCCGAAGCTGAGCGCCTTCGCATAGGTAATGCCGACCAGCAGCGCGCCTGCCAAGCCGGGTCCTTCGGTCACGGCAACAGCGTCGAGATCGGCGAGAGCAACTTTGGCTTGCGCGAGGGCTTCGCGGACGACGGGTACGATGTTGCGCAGGTGCTCGCGGCTGGCCAGCTCCGGGACGACTCCGCCGTAGTTGGCATGCAGCGACATCTGCGATGCAACCACATTGGAGAGCGCGGTGCTTCCTGCGCGCACGACGGCGGCAGCGGTCTCGTCGCACGAGCTTTCAATGCCAAGAATCAGTCCCGCCGCTTCAGCCATCTCTTTATCATAGGTGACACGATGCCTCATCCCGTGACAGACAACCCGAAGTACGCTGCCGCTCGCAGAATCGCATTGCTACTGCGCGAGCACGGCCACCAGGCGTATTTCGCGGGCGGGTGCGTGCGCGACCTGCTGCTTGGAGTTGGGCCGAAGGACTTTGACGTGGCGACTTCGGCTACGCCTGATGAAGTGCTCGAACTCTTCCCGAAGGCCCTGACCGTGGGCGCGCACTTCGGCGTGGTACTCGTGCGCGACGGCGACGTTTCAACTGAGGTAGCTACCTTCCGGCACGACGGCGTCTACAGCGATGGCCGCCGTCCCGACGCGGTGCGCTTTTCCTCTGACCCGCGCGAGGATGTGCAGCGCCGCGACTTCACCATCAACGGAATGCTGCTCGATCCGGTGGTCTTTGAAGAAACCGAAGACGCGGCGAAGGCCGCGCTCGATTTTGTTGGCGGACGCAGCGATCTCGCGGCGGAGACTCTCCGCGCTATCGGCGACCCAACCGTGCGCTTTGCCGAAGACAAGCTGCGAATGCTGCGTGGCGTGCGCTTCGCCTCGCGGCTTGGCTTCGAGATTGAACCGTGTACGCTCGCCGCAATGCGCGCGGACGCGGCAAGCATCCACCAGGTGAGCGCTGAACGCATCCGCGATGAACTGACCCTGATGCTGACCGAAGGCCGCGCGCGTACTGCATTTGAGTTACTCGACTCAACCGGGTTGCTCGCGCAGATCCTGCCCGAGGTTGTACGCTTGCACGGCGTCGCACAACCACCGCAGTTCCATCCGGAAGGCGATGTGTGGGTCCACACAATGCTGCTGCTTGAGAAGCTTCCTGCCGGGGCATCGCCGACGCTCGCCTGGGGTGCGCTCCTGCACGACATCGGCAAGCCCGCAACCTTCCAACCGCCCAATCCAGCTATAGCCGGCGACCGCATCCGCTTTAATGGCCACGTCGAAGTTGGTGTGCGTGTAGCGGAGGTCATTCTTCGCCGCCTGCGCTTTTCCACCGATGACACAGAGCAAATCGCCGCGCTGGTCAAAAACCATATGCGCTTCGGTGATGTCATGGAGATGCGCGAGTCCACACTCAAGCGCTTTCTGCGTCTGCCTCACTTTGAGGAACACCTGGCGCTGCACCGAATGGACTGCCTCTCCGCGCATTGCGACCTCTCACTCTACGAGTTTGCGAAGCGGCATTATGAAGCAGCACAGCCAGAGATCATCCACCCGAAGCTTCTGCTGACAGGTTATGAGCTAATCGCAGCGGGCTACAAACCGGGTCCCGAGTTCAAGGCGATGCTCGAAGCCGCCGAAGATGCGCAACTGGAAGGCAGCATTTCCGACAAACAACAAGCTCTTGAACTGGTGCGCGAACGCTTCGGTCTGCCACCCACCTAGCGCGAAGACCTGCCCCACATGAAAACAGTGGTCCGACTTCTAAATCGTTTTACTTATCACGGTGAATCGTTATAGCTTTGTAATGTCGCGGCGCTCTCACATTGCTGCGCAGGTCGTCTCGTGCGACCAAAGAAGGAGAACTGCCCATGTACCATAAATTTTCAAGACGCAGCTTCGGCCGCCTGCTCGGCGTTGCCGCTGGAGCAGTATCGCTTCCCGTTGCTACTTCGGCGCTCTCCAGCGCCGAAGCCCCCTCCGGTGCAGGCAGCGCGCATAAGTTCCCCGAAGGCTTTCTATGGGGATCGGCTACGGCGTCGTACCAGGTAGAAGGCGCTGTGCATGCTGATGGACGTGGTGTGTCCATCTGGGACACCTTCTCGCACACCCCGGGCAAGACCTTCGATGGAGACACAGGCGACGTGGCTGATGACGACTACCGCCGCTACAAGGAAGACGTTCAGCTGATGAAGGCGCTTGGCCTGCACACGTGCCGCTTCTCGATTGCGTGGCCGCGCATCTTTCCTGAGGGCACGGGCGCGCCAAACCCCAAAGGCCTGGACCATTACAACCGCGTGGTGGATGAGTTGCTCGCCAATGGAATCCAGCCCTACGCCACGCTGTACCACTGGGACTTGCCGCAGGCGCTCGAGGACAAGGGTGGCTGGCAGAGCCGTGCAACATCGGAAGCCTTCGCGCACTATGCCGGATACGTGACCGCGCACCTCTCCGACCGCGTGCGGCATTTTATGACCACCAACGAGATCAGCACCTTCACCGAGCTTGGCTACGGAACAGGAACACATGCCCCGGGATTGAAGCTCAGCCGTGCAGGACTGGCGCAGGTGTGCCACAACGCTGTGCTGGGACAAGGCCTCGCAGTCCAGGCAATTCGCGCGAGCGCGCGGCCCGGCACGAAGGTGGGTTTGGCCGAGAACATCATCGCCGTAACCCCCGTAGTGAACACCCCGGAGCATATTCAAGCAGCCGCAATAGCGATGCGCGAAGAGAATGCCCCCTACATGAATGTCGTTCAGACGGGCGAATACACCGACGCCTACCTGAAGCGGCTCGGGGCCGATGCGCCGAAGTTCACCCCGGAAGACCTGAAGACGATCTCCAGCAAGCTCGACTTCGCCGGGATCAATATCTACCAGCCAACGTATGTGCGCGCCAGCGATTCGCCTGAAGGTTATGCCATCGTTCCTCCACCAGCGTCGTACCCACACATGTACAGCCCCTGGATCACCATTGGCCCGGAAGCTCTCTACTGGGCGCCAAAGCTGGCAACTCAGATATGGAATATTCCTGAGCTTTACATCACAGAGAACGGCGCATCATCGGCCGATGTCATGACGCCGGAGGGAACGGTACTCGATACAGATCGTGTCATGTATCTGCGCAATTATCTGACGCAGCTCCACCGCGGTGTCTCTGAAGGCGTGCCGGTCAAGGGCTACTTCCTATGGAGCTTGCTTGACAATTACGAGTGGGCCGATGGCTACGAAAAACGCTTTGGTATCCACTACGTTGACTTCAAAACGCAGAAGCGCACGCCGAAGCTGAGCGCAGCATTCTATAAAGAAGTCATTGCGCGAAACGCCCTGGGATAAGGCATTCGACGGAACAGGACCAGAGATAGAGCTCGAAGTGGGCAGATCTGAACCAGCCATAAGAAACATCGACAAAAAACATAGGCAAAAAAACGGCCCCTCATCGAGGGGCCAATCTGCCTTGGTTCTCTCTGGTTAGGAGAGCTTGGTGCGGGTGCGATCTTGGCCGCATTCCCGGCAAACTTGAGGGCGGCGAGGAGAACAACGCCGCCCTTGGGGGAGGGCTACTGGTTGTTCATCTCAGACGGGTTGCTGGTCCCGGTCTGGGCTGAAGCTGCAGGTGCGGCAGGTGCCGTATTCGCCGCCGAGTTCGCGTTCATGGTTGCGAGGCTGTTGTGCATCAAAGCCACGCGAACGCCGTTGTGGATCGTGTCGCCGCCCTCGTCGGACTTGGCGGTATCGCGTCCCATGCCGGTCTTGTAGATACGGTAGACAGGAACCTGGTGCTCGGTAACGAGATAACGCGCAACCGCGTCTGCCATGGCCTGCGAGTTAGCAATGCCCGAACGGCTATAGCCCTGAACCTCGATGATGTAGCCCTTCTCGTTTGGCAAGGTGGTTGCCAAGTTATCGAGGTCCGCCTTACCCTTCGGTCCCAGCGAGGTGCGACCAGAAGCAAAAGGAATCGTGGTCGCTGAAACCTGCTGATAGTTGTCCAGGTTGCCAACGGTCGTATTCAGCGAGTTCTCACGGGTGCTGGTGTTGTCAGCAAGCGTTTGGGCTGAGTTGGCGCGGTTTGACGCGTCCTGAGCATGTTGGTCAGCGGTGCCTGCGGCATCCATCGCCTTGTGGATTCCAGCCTGAGCACGGCTGTCTACATCACGAATATCGTTAGCATTCTTGGCCTGAAGCTGATCCAACTCGTTGTCACGATCACGGATCGGATCAAGCTGCCTCTTCACCCACTTCTTGCGGGCGAATGGGTTTACGTGACCCCAGAAGCCTTCCTTCGACTGCATCTGGAGCGGCTGCCCGGTCGCATAGGTCGAACTATCATTCGGATTCATGCTGCTGGTAGCAGCGGGTTGCGTCGATGTTGGCTCAGGCGTGCTGGCGGTCTGGGCAAACGCTGATACACCCAAAGCACCTCCCAGCACGAGCACTGCAAGGCTAATGTTCTGCGTAGCTTTCTTCATGGTCTAGCTCCTGATCTTTAACAGTGCGTCCGGCGTTACAGACGCCATCACGCATATACCTAGAGCAGGTTGCATGCCAAACCCAAGCAAAATATTTATCTAATTGAATCTTATGAGCTTAGAAGAAAAATCCGAAACAAATGACATCGACAACTCCTATTCGCTCAAGCAATTTGTACCAGTAGCCCGGAAAGTATTGCCGGGAGTCGGGACTAGTCAAGCTATGCCCTACCTAGGCCTGTCATAAGCCTTTAGCCCTATTTCGTCTCAACCCCGATGATATGAACCTCAGGCATCTGCATATTCCAGTTATCAGGAATCGACTCGAAGATGAGCCTGAAATCGCGATCATCTCCAGGTTTGAGTGGATTGGAGGCCACTGACTGGGTATCGATATAGGGCTCACGCGTACGGATGAAGGTCATCGGAAGCGTCTCGATCCGTGGCGGCATTCCCTCGTCATTGCGGAAGATGACCTGCACCGAAATCCCGATAACAGTCTTGTCTCCGGCATTGTGAATGTGACCATCAACAAACGTACTCTTTCCACCAACATAGCTGTCCGACTCGCTCATGGCGAACTGCGAAAGCGGCAGGTTCGTCGCATAGGCAGCCAGCGGTTGGATTGTGTTTGTTGGAGGCCCGCTCTTGCGGCGTCCGACAACAAGAAGGACCACAACCACGGCCAGCACCACAACACCAGCCACGACCCAGGCAACCGCCGGCATGCGTGCGTCGCCTGCAGGCTTCGTCTCAAACATGGCCGGGGAAGGCTGCTCTGGCTTCTCTGTCGGACTGTTGCCCATACTCTGCTCGTCGCTCATAAGCCGAAATTTTATACCGCACGGGAGCTCCTCATCCGAAAAGGGAACCCAGCCGTTAACCCATCAGAAGATTCTGCATATTTTCACGTCTCCGCAGAACTTTCTGAAGCAGAATCGCGTTAAGAATCATCAGTTAGGCAGTGAGGAGAACCGCAATGGACAGCCAATTCGACAAAATGCCCTGCCCAGACCGCGATGTGGCCGCTATGGCAGCGATGCCGGTTCCGTCCGACTACCTGTATCAGTTCGCAGCCATAACATTCGTCCTGTTCATGCTCGCGACGATATTTTAGGCGACCTTCCAGAGCTTCAGCCGAAGCTTGCCCGCTTGATCTTCTGACGGAAGTCTTCTCCCTGCATCTCAACCACAACGCACATCTCCTGAAGCCGCGACCTCATGCGCTCGCCGATGCGGTCTCCAAGCGTCTCCTCGCGCACAGCCGCCTTGATTCCCGCGTCAGCGCCCAGTGGGGGCAGATTCGGATAGTTGGTCGTGATGATGGTCGTGCGCCGGTCGTTATAGCGCGTATTCAGAATGTGGGCGACCGTATCCCATACCCAGTCAGTTGGCTTCGACGCACCGAGCTCGTCCAGAACCAGTACCTCAGCCTCAAAGACCGGCGCCAGAATTTCAAGCTCAGTCGCAGCGACCTGCCGGTTGTAGCTGTTCTGCACCTGCTTGAGCAGGTCGCGGTAATCGCAGAACAGGCCCGTCGCGCCTCGCTCAGCCACCAGCGCCTGCAAGATACCGACGGCAAGGTGCGTTTTACCGACGCCGATGGCCCCGGTCAGCAGCAGGCCAGTGCCATCCGTCTCAAGCGGATAGCTCTCCACAAACTTCCTCGCCCGCAAAAGTCCCGCCTGGAGCGACCGGTGCGATGAGGGAAAGTTCGTCTCGTAGTTATCGAGCGTGCAGTGCTCGTAACGGCGCGGAATCGCCGCATGAGCAAGCCGTCGCGCTGTGCGCCGCTCACCCCGGCAGGAGCACTCCTGGGCAAACTGCGTACCATCGTCCCGCCGCACAATCCGCAGCCCCGACCCTTCACACTTTTGGCAGACCTCGATCGTCACCGTCTCAGTATCGCAGCAGCCCGACCTGGCATGCCTGTGCGAATCCAGCGCGAATCTAGGATATTCCGTCCAAATACGCTAAAATAAAGAAACTGCCTGCATGATCGGCGGTGCGACAGGCTCTTCGATGTGACGGTGACCACACCCGTTCGCAAGCGATCCGCGCCCACAGGCACAAGTTCAGCAAAAGGATAGCTATTACCATGCCCAAAGAGGGAATCCACCCGAAGTACGAAACCATCACCGTCAAGTGCGCCTGCGGCAGCCACTTCGAGACCCGCTCCACCCACAAGGGGGACATCGTCCTCGAAATCTGCTCCAACTGCCACCCGTTCTTCACCGGCAAGCAGAAGCTGGTCGACACGGCAGGCCGCGTCGAGCGCTTCCGCCGCAAGTTTGCCAAGAGCGATGCAGCCAAGGCCGAGGCCGCGAAGTAAGCGGAGCCAATATCAACCAAAGGCCTCCGCATCTGCGGGGGCCTTTGTACGAGAACGTGGCCGGAGCGTCACATGAACCTTCGCCAGCAGCTCGCAGCAGATCTCGGCAGCAAAATCGCCGGTTGCACCGTTGGAGTGAAGTTCGGCCACGGCTCGCTTGAAGTCGACAACAAGGTCTTCGCATTCACCCGGCCTGACGAAAGCGCAGCGTTGAAGCTCCCTGCCACACGCATTGCCGAGCTGATCGCCGACAGCGAGATCCACCACCTGCGGATGGGAGAGCGAACCATGCGCGAGTGGGTCGTCATTCCCAACATCGCAGCGCCGCACAACCTTGGGCTGCTGCACGAAGCCAAGACTTATGTCGCCTCGCTTCCCAAAACAGAGCGCCGTAAGACCGCAACCAAAGCAGCGAAGAAAGCTACGAAGAAGCAATGAAGAAGCGGTACACACTCGAGCAGAAGCGCTGGGACGCGCCGGTTGAGCACGCGATGCCCAGACACAGCCGTGTGCCTGCCAGCTTCTCTATCGGCAACGTCAAAATCGCACCGGCGACCGTGCTCGCTCCGATGGCCGGCGTGACCGACACCGTCTTCCGCCGCTTCATCAAGAACGCAAGCCAGTTCAGCGCCGCCGTCACCGACGCAGACGTGGCGCAGGAGACGACCAACCAGCAGTCCGGCTGCGGCCTTATCATGACGGAGTTCACCTCCGCCGACGGACTCTCTCGAATGCGCGAGACCAAGCGCAAGCGCTACCTGACCTACTACGACGACGAGCACCCGATTGCAGCGCAGCTCTTCGGCTCAAACCCGGAGACACTCGCCGAATCGGCACGCATCGTTCAGGATGCGGGCTTCGATATCGTCGACTTAAATCTCGGCTGCCCCGCCAAACGCGTCGTTGCCTGCAATGGCGGCTCTGGCCTGTTGAAAGACCTGCCGCAGATCGAGCGCATCTTCAAGGCCATCCGCGCCGCGGTGACGATTCCCTTTACGGTGAAGATCCGCATGGGCTGGAACGACAAGAACATCGTCTGCGTGGAGCTGGCGAAGCTGGCCGAAGACTCCGGCCTGAACGCTGTAGCCCTGCACGCCCGCACACGCGAGGACGGCTACACCGGCCAGGCGCGCTGGGAGTACATCGCCGCCTGCAAAGACGCGGTGAAGATTCCCGTCATCGGCAACGGCGACATCCGCACTCCGGAAGACGCTGCCGCGATGGTTGAAAAGACCGGCTGCGACGCCGTGATGATCGGCCGCACTGCGCCGGCAAATCCGTGGATCTTTCGCCAGATCGCGCAGTACACCGCGACCAAGGACGCGACCGGCGCAGGCACCTACGACGTGCCCACCAACGAAGACCGGTACCACATGATCCGCACCTACTTCCAGATGCTGGTCGATGAGATAGCCATCGAAGAGGCCGCCGAAGCCGCACGCGCTGCCGCCATCACTGCCGCCGGTCAAACCGCGCGCGAGCAACGCCACCGCGACTGCGTAGGCAAGATGAAGCAGTTCGCCAGTTGGTTCACGCATGGCGTTCCAGGCGGAGCTGCGTTGCGCAAGCAAATCTTCGAATCAAAAAATGGCACCGCAGTACTCGGCGCAATCGAACGGTTCTTCGAGTCTTCCCATGAAGCAGTCGCCGAAGACATGCTCGTGGACAATACTTCGCTCGAAGCCATCGGCGCAGGCTGCGACTGACTCACTCACCGCTGCGCTTCCGCCAAATCACCTTCACCTGCTCGCGCCAGCGCTCTCCAAGGGCAACCAGCATCCACTCCACCCGCGGCGACAGATGCTTCAAAACAATATCCGTCGCCGGATGCACACGCAGCGCCGGAGCCACCAGGTAAAGCCGCGGAGCATCGGCAGACAGATAAATGCCACCGAAGTACCCATGCCGTTGAAACTCTCCCAATCCGCTCACCTGATCGGGATTCTGCAGATGGTGCCAGCGAACGTGCACCCAGTAATCCAGCCCTTGCAGTGCAAGGTGCAGGTCTTCATCCGCCTTCAGCTCAATCACAGCCAGGCGGCCATCGCGCGACACGCTCAACAAGTCCAGCATTCCACGGTCGGAAGCTGCAAACGCCGGCACCTGCGTATACACATGCTTCGGATCGAGCCGCGAATCGATTGGTTCAACATCGCGCCGGAGCACACTCTCAAGCCATCGCTCCGGCTGCATCCGATAAAGCGGATCGCGCGTGTCGCCGCCAACAACGCGGCGGGCAAAGAGTCGCGAGATCAACTCGCGCAATTGCATTTCATTTGCATCAGTCAACGAAGTCTCATTGGCGCCCGCGCCGAAGGTAATCTCCTGAGCGCTATTAAAAGAATTGCCAGAGTAACCCATCCGCACACGTGCAAACTCCAGCCCATGCAGCAGAAAAGCCAGCTCCGTTCCGCTGCGAATGCGCTGCTCAACCTCCCCGCGCATCGTCTCCGGCACCAGCGCCATCACACGCTCTGCCGAAGCAGCAAAACGATCACGCGCAGTCTGTATATTCGGCGCGCGGACTAGGCGCGTCAGCAGATTGCCATGATCGGCAGCATCACGTTGCTCCAACTCTTCCGTCGCCTGGTCCAGCTCCCACAGCTCCCACTGCGCCAGAGCAGGATTCAGCCATGCCAGCCGCGAGAGCGTCAGTGCAG
Source organism: Edaphobacter acidisoli (assembly GCF_014642855.1). Classification (NCBI taxonomy): domain Bacteria; kingdom Pseudomonadati; phylum Acidobacteriota; class Terriglobia; order Terriglobales; family Acidobacteriaceae; genus Edaphobacter; species Edaphobacter acidisoli. The sequence goes on from NZ_BMJB01000001.1 coordinate 2,174,415, forward strand.
ACATTCCACGCGGCACAATCATCTTCAAGCCCTGATAAACCCTGCGTCCATCGCCCAACTCACGGCAATAATTCAGCCATAGAATCCCCAGCGTCAAAATGCCATCTACGACGACATGTGATTCCTCGTCGTTGACGCCAATCACGGCCCAGGCCTTTTGCCCCTGCACCAGCGAGCCTCGCGCATACGCTGGACCAAAGCTATGCTCCAGGTCCATCGCCGTGCGAAACGCTTCCGGCTTGAACTCAGGAAAGTTCCGCACAAGCACGCGCTCCAGCACCCGTAAATACTTCACACGCGTAGCCTCGCGCGTCGAGGGCGTGCGCCGGTCGCGATTGGCAATCAACTCCAGGCTCTGCGGCTTGCTCTGCCCAAAGCGCAACGCGCTCATCCGCAGGATGCCATCCCGCGTCCGTGTCCCAGTGATGCGCCGAACAATATTGCGCTGCTCACTCCACAAGTGCAGCGTGCAGCGGCCATGATCCATATCGAGCGAGTACTTCGCCTCGCGCATATCAAAGATGGCCTTCCCCTCCTCGAGCACGGCCGCATGAGGATGCTCTGCGAGAAATGCCTCAATCGCAGTTGCAATCTGTTCGGCTGTCTGCTCCTGTCCGGCTGTCACGGAGCGGTGCGTAGGCACGGACTTCATCCTGTCAGCTACCAGCCCTTCCGCTCACGAAGCCGCATCACATGGGCGGCGCGATGCCGCGAGTGCCGGGCATACATCATCGCCTCGAACTCGACGGTCTGCCGGCCATTCTCCGGATATCGAAGATCCATCTGCGTGTTCATACCGCTCTCCTTGAAACACACATCGAAGTCTATAGAGAGCACGTTAGCATACTGCTTGTGTACTCTGAGAAAAGCATGGTCTCCCGAAAACACCTGCTCGCCGCCAGCCTCATCCTGCTCACACTCGCAACATTCGCTCGCGCTCAACAATCATCGACGGCGCGCAAAAGTTATATTGGCTTCGACCTGAACCTCTATCCCGGCGACAATGATTTGCCAGCATTGCGTAAGCACTTTGCCTTTGCCGGATACTGGCTCAACACACCTCCCGGCGAAGACACAAACACGTGGCTGGGCAAACGCGACGCGCTGATCCGCAACGGCTTTGGCTTCCTTGTTCTGTTCAATGGACGCGTGGACGCCGAGCTTATGAAGGCGCAACGCGCACACACATCTCCCGAATCGCTTGGCCAAAAAGACGCTGCCGCTGCCATCGCCGCAGCTCAGCGCGAACACTTCCCTGCTCACACCATCATCTTTCTCGACCAGGAAGAAGGCGGGCGACTGCTCGATGAACAGGCCGCTTATCTCTTCGCCTGGACCGAAGCCGTCGCTCATTCCGGCTATCTTCCTGGCGTCTACGCCAGCGGCCAGCCTGTCAGCGAAGGCCACGGGCACACCATCACCACCGTACAGGACATTCGCGAACAAGTCGCAGCCAAGCACCTCCACCCAATCGCCATCTTCGTCTACCAGGACGCCTGCCCGCCCTCCAATGGCTGCACGCTCAACCCTCCGTCTATCGCAAAGAGTGGAACTCCCGATGCACTCGTCTGGCAGTACGCGCAGTCGCCACGGCGCAAGTCCATCACACGTGCCTGCGCCAAAACCTACTCCTCTGATGGCAACTGCTACGCGCCAAATACGCCAAAGCTGCTGCTCGATATGAGCGTATCCGACTCGCCCAACCCCTCACACGGGCGCTGACCAGCCCATTCGGGGCATTTGCCGCACCTCCTGCACGCGCCTATCATCTAACTTAAGATGACGAAACCCGCCCCGGACCACAAACGCTACTTCATCGACAAGCTCGGCGTCTCCGAACGCCTGATGGAACGATGCCTCGGCGAGGCGCTCTCGGCCGGTGGCGATTATGCCGACCTCTACTTTGAGTCCGTCACCTCGACCTCGCTCGGCATCGACGAGTCGCTGGTCAAGACCGCAAGCCAAGGCATTAGCGTGGGCTGCGGCGTGCGCGTCGTCTCCGGCGAGCGCACCGGCTACGCCTACACCGACGACCTCTCGAGCGACCGCCTGCTCCGCGCCGCTCGCACTGCCGCACTGATCGCCAGCGGACCAGCTAAGGAACTGATGAGCGGCTTCCGCCAGCCCGAATCCGCGCAGTCGCTCTATCCCATCGCAGGCGCGACCAGCGATGCTGAGATCTCCGCCAAGCTCGCCCTCATCGAGCGCGCTGATAAGGCCGCCCGCGCGTACGACCCGCGCATCGTGCAGGTGCGCGCCGGCTTCAACGATGAGTTGCGCCGCATCCTCGTCGCCGCCTCCGACGGCACGTTCGCCTCAGATACGCAGCCGCTCGCGCGACTCAACATCTTCGTCATCGCCACGGATGGGACCAATACGGCGCGGGGAACCTCGGGCGGCGGCGGCCGCGTCACCATGGATTTCTTCGAGGGCACGAAGTCTCCTGAGCACTTCGCCCGCGAAGCCGCTCGCACTGCCATCCTGCAACTGAGCGCCATCGATGCTCCTGCAGGCGAGATGCAGGTCGTTCTCGGCCCCGGCTGGCCCGGCGTGCTGCTGCACGAGGCGGTCGGCCATGGCCTCGAAGCCGACTTCAATCGCAAGAAAACCTCTGCTTTCGCCGGATTGATTGGTCAACAAGTGGCCAGCCCCAAAGTCACGGTCGTTGATAACGGCCTGATGCCCGGACGCCGCGGCTCGTTGAACGTGGACGACGAAGGCACGCCCACTCAGGAAACGGTGCTGATTGAAAACGGCATCCTCAAAGGCTTCCTCTCCGACAAACTGAACGCGCGTCTGATGGGAATGCCGAACACGGGCAGCGGACGCCGCGAGAGCTATCACCACATCCCCATGCCGCGCATGACGAACACCTATATGCTCAACGGCGAAGACATGCCGGAGGACATCCTTAAGAGCGTCAAGCGCGGCCTCTACGCGGTGAACTTCGGCGGCGGCCAGGTGGACATCACCAACGGCAAGTTCGTTTTCTCGGCCTCGGAAGCGTATCTGATTGAAGACGGCAAGGTCACTGCGCCAGTCAAGGGGGCAACGCTGATTGGCAACGGCCCCGAAGCGCTCAAGTATGTCTCGATGGTCGGCAACGATCTCGCGCTCGATGAAGGTATCGGCACCTGCGGCAAGGCTGGACAATCCGTGCCCGTCGGCGTGGGGATGCCGACAGTGAAGCTCGATCGCATGACCGTCGGAGGGACGGGGCAGGCCTGAAGTTGCAGGATCCACTCAGCCAGCGGGCTGCCTGGGCAAACAGCACTGGAAAGTACCACCTAACGTCACGACCAACGGCACCAGGAAACATGAGGCATCTATGGCAGCGGAACGGGAAAGATTTTACGAGTGCGAAGTGAAGCGTCGCCGCGTCAGGGCCACCGGCGGTTATGAACCTTTCTGGAAGGTGAAGTCGGTCGAGGAAGCGCTGGGCGACAACGACACGGAGTTCCGCTGCCAGTTCTGCGGCGGTGCGGTCAAGATATTCAGGCGCCGATCCAGAGAAGGCCCGGCCGCTCATGTGGAGCACAAGCTGAAGTCCGACTCCGAATACTGCGGGGGCTGCATTGCCTTTATCAATGCGACCGATGGCCGCAGCGCAAGACAGTCTTCATCCCCTGTTCAGTGAGGTTTTGAACTGTGCCGCAGACAGCATCCGCTACCACTGCCGAGCTGAAAGAGCTCGCTACTGACGTTGTCGCCAGGGCCATGAAGGCCGGGGCCACCGACGCCGAAGCTGTCCTCTACGAAGGCGATGAGTTCTCCGCGCTCGTTCGTCTTGGTCAAGTCGAGCAGCTCAAGGAGTCCGGTTCGCGGGCCATTGGGCTGCGCGTCTTTATCGGACAGCGCGTGGCGAGCACGTCGTCGTCGGACTTCTCGCACGAGAGCATCGACCGTCTCGTCGAAGGGGCCATCACGCTGGCAAAGATCACCAGCGAAGATCCCTTCGCCGGGCTGCCGGAGCCGAACGAATACGGCAAACTGGAAGGCGACTTGAACCTCTTCTTCGACGACGTGAACCAGATGCCGCCAGCCGAGCGCATCGAGATCGCGCGACGCACCGAGGCCGCAGCGATGGCCTGCGACACTCGCATTCAGAACTCGGGCGGCGGCGACTTCGATACCGCCACCGCGCACAAGATCATGGTGAACTCACGCGGCTTCGCGGGCGAGTACCGCAGCAGCTACTGTGGCTTCTCCACCCAGCCCATCGCGCAGGACGCAGCCGGCAACATGCAGCGCAACTACTGGTTCTCCGCCGCGCGCACGACGAAGAAGCTCGACTCACCCGAGGCCGTTGGTCAGGAGGCCGCGCGGCGCACGCTGCAACGGCTCGGCGCACGACAGGCGAAGACGCAGAAGGCCCCAGTCGTCTTCTCCCCTGAGATTGCGAGATCGATCATCGGAAACATCTTCGAAGCAGCCAACGGCGACGCCATCTACCGCAACGCATCCTTCTTCGCGGGCAAACTCGGCGAACAGGTGGCAGGCGAAAACATCACTGTCATCGACGACGGCACTCTGGTGTTTGATGAAGGCGATATCAAGATAGGGGGCTTCGGCACACGTCCCTTCGACGGCGAAGGCCTGCCCACGCGCCGCACCGTACTGATCGAGCGCGGCATCCTGAAAAACTACGTCACCAACACCTACACGGCGCGCAAACTAGGCACGCAATCCACCGGCAATGCCTCGCGCGGCCTCGCCGGAAACCCTGGCATCGGCGCCGGCAACTTCTTCCTGGAGCCCGGCACCCTCACTGCCGAGCAAATCATCGGTGACGTAAAAAGCGGCCTCTACGTCACCGAAGTCATGGGCTTCGGCGTCAACCTCGTCACAGGCGACTACTCGCAAGGCGCCAGCGGTCTCTGGATTGAAAACGGCGAACTTGCCTATCCAGTCGAAGAGATCACCATCGCAGGCAACTTCAAGGACATGTACAAAAACATCGTCGCGATTGGCAATGACCTCGTCTTCCGCAGCGCAAGCGCATCACCCACGATTCGCATCGATGGAATGACCATCGCAGGGTCATAGCCGCGCGTCTACAATGCTGACTGTGGCAACGACGTTCCACTTCGACCAGACCATCAGCTTTACGCCCGAGCAGGCGAGAGAACTTCTCAGCTCAATCCCAGCAAAGCCGGGCGTCTTCGCGCTGTGCGGGGCGCGCGCGGAAGACCAGCCTTACCTGACCCGCACCGCCGACCTCCGCCGCCGGATGCGCCGCCTGCTCGATCCGCCCGAATCGCAGTCGAAGCGTCTGAACCTTCGCGACAAGGTCGCGCGTATTGAATACACCGTCACCGGCTCCGAGTTCGAGTCGCAACTGGTCCTCTATCAGGCCGCTGCGGCGCTGCTCGGACACACCGAGGCCCGACGTCGCCTCAAGCTTCACACTCCCTACTTCCTGCGCATCACCATGGCGAACGCGCACCCTCGCGTCTACACAACCAATCGGCTTTCAAAGCGCGGCCTCGCCGAGATGTACGGCCCGTTCCCCTCGCGGCTTGCGGCCGAGCGTTACTCCGACGCCGTGCTCGATCTCTTCAAACTGCGCCGCTGCGTTGAAGACCTCGAACCCTACCCCGAACATCCCGGGTGCGTCTACGGCGAGATGAAGAAGTGCCTTGAGCCCTGCAAGATGGCCTGCACCCCCGAGCAGTACGCCGCAGAATCCGAAGCCGTGAAGCGCTTCTTCGACACACGCGGCGAAAGCATGATCTCCGATCTCACCCGCCAGCGTGATGAGGCAGCACAGGAGATGGAATTCGAGCGCGCAGCCTCCATTCACGCGCAATGGCAGAAGGTAAAATCCGCGGTAGCCCAGGCCGACTGGCTCGTCCGCCCCATCCCCAACCTGCGTGCCATCATCGTGCAGGCGGCCGCTGAAGCCGCAGAGCAGAGCGAAGAGGCCGCACTGTTTCTGCTGAGTGGCGGATGCCTCTCCGGCCCTGCGCGCCTTTCCACATTAGGCGTCCGCGCGGTGCGCGAACAGACCAGCGTAGGCAGCTCACTCTTTGCGCAGCCGCTCATGCTTCAGGCCATTCCGCTCGAAGGTGAAGCATCTCCAGAAGATTCGCCCGAGGAGCGCGCGACCACCATCCTCGCCAGTCTCGAAGAAAAAGCATCCGAACCCGGAGACCTCAACCTGTTGAGCGACCATCTCTCGCTGCTGCGCCGCTGGTACTACCGCCCGGAGAAGCATCGCGCCGGCGAAATCTTCTTCCAGAACGCCGACGGCAACTGGCCCATCCGAAAGATTCTGCGAGGCGCGGCGCGCATGACGATCGGCGATCCTAAGCCCATAGCCGAAACCAACCGCGAAGCCGCAAAGGCAGCTAAGACGCGCATCCTGCACGAAGGCCGCCCCGACGTTGAAAAGACCGTGCCCGTCGTCAGCAAGCCGGAATAACGCCTCGTTTGCGCTGATAGACTTCCAACAAGGAGCAGAACTCTTGATCGAACTGGCATTTTCCATCCTTGCCGCAAACTTCGCGCACCTTGCCGATGAGATCCGCGCAGCCGAGCGCGGCGGAGGCACCATCGTCCACGTCGATGTCATGGACGGGCACTTTGTCCCCAACATCACCTTCGGCCCGCCGGTGGTCAAGGCCATCCGGCCCATCACGAAGCTGCCGCTCGACTGCCACCTGATGATCGAGAACCCCGACGCCTTCATCCCAGACTTCGCCGAGGCCGGGGCCGACATGATCAGCGTCCATCAGGAGGTCTGCCGCCACCTGCACCGCACGCTGCAACTCATTCAGCAGCACAAGGTACAGCCCGCCGTCGTCATCAACCCGGCCACGCCGGTTGAAACGCTCATCGAAGTCCTGCCCATGGTCCACCACGTACTGGTCATGAGCGTCAATCCCGGCTTCGGAGGCCAGCAGTTTCTGCCACTTGCGCTCGACAAAATCGCATATCTGGCCGAACTCCGCGAAGCCATGGGCCTGAACTTCCGCATCGAAGTCGACGGCGGCGTCGCTCACGACACGGTTGCCCGCGTCGTCGAAGCAGGAGCGGACATGCTCGTCGCCGGATCGGCCGTCTTCAGCCCCGGCAAGACCACGCAAAACGCACGCGAATTGCTGAAACTGGCACGCGCAGCCGGACCCAAAGAAAGCAGCCACGCAAAAGGCCGCAAATCAAAGGCTCGCAAGTCCGGCAAACAGTAGGACAAGGCCCGCCGGAACGTCTAAAATAGTACGAAGCCTGAGCGCAGGTCTGCGCGAGGCCAAATTGGGGTTTACAGTGTCGATGACTCACCGTTCCTTCTTCCCAACTGTGCGCGCCAGCGTTCTCGCTGGACTCGTAACCGCAGCCATGCTCGCAGCCCCGATCGCCGCAACAGCGCAGGTCACAGGTTCATCGCAGACCACCACCGACGCCAACGGTCAGCAGCACGAATCGGTCACGCTAACGGCTACGAAGCCTTCGAAGAAGAGCAAGAAGGAGAGCAAGGCCGACAAGGTCGTCCAGTCCAAAGACACCAAGCGCGAGTTGCGCAAGGAGCGCAAGCTCAACCCACAGGCAGCCGAAGACGCAAAGCTTCCAGATAAAGAGCTCTACGATAAAGCGCAGTACGCGATGAAAAAGGGCCGCTTCGACGTAGCCCGCCTCGACCTCCAGACCCTGCTGAACACCTATCCCGACTCGCAGTATCAGATGCGCGCCAAACTCGCTGTCGCCGATAGCTGGTATCGGGAGGGTGGCACCGCCGCGCTCACACAGGCCGAGTCCGAGTACAAGGACTTCATCACCTTCTTCCCCAACGCCCCCGAGGCCGCCGAAGCCCAGATGCGTGTCGGCGACATCTACTTCCGTCAGATGGACAAGCCTGACCGTGACTACTCCAAGGCCACGCACGCGGAAGAAGAGTACCGTTTGATGATCCAGCAGTTCCCCGACTCGCCGCTTGTTCCGCAGGCCAAACAGCGCCTGCGCGAAGTGCAGGAAGTTCTGGCCACGCGCGAGTCAGAGATCGGCACCTTCTATGCTTCGCACAATAATTGGCCAGCGACCATCGCCCGGTATCAGACCGTTATAGACACGTACCCTGAGTTCAGCCACATGGACGAGGTGTTGATCGGTCTCGGCGATGCCTACGAAGCCGAAGCAAACTACGCCCGCTCACTTCACTTGCCCGAAGCGGCCAAGGCAAAGCTCGAGCAGGACTACGATGGCAAGGCTGCTGCCGCATACCGCAAGGTAGTGTTGGAGCACTCCGCTGCGCCTCACGTCGAAGACGCACGCGACCGTCTCGCAGCGATGAACCTGCCCATCCCGACACCCACGCCGGAACAGGTCGCTACCAGCGTTGCTCTTGAAAACAGCCGCCGCAGCTACCGCCTCGAAGACCGCGCCAAACTGCTGTTTTTGCATGAGCCGGACGTAGTGATGGCAGCCCGTCAGGGCGATCCGTCGCTTAGCGACCCTAAACCCACGATCGCGCCCGACATCACCCGCGGTATCATCAGCGATTTCAAGGACGCGCTGAATCCGCCCAAGACCGAGGCAGCGGCTCCAGCGCCCGCACAGCCACAGACTGCTGCCGCTCCTGCGCAAACGCCCGCTCAATCTGCTGCGACACCTACTGCACCCGCCACCCCAGCAGCGCCGCTTTCGTTCCAGAACATACCGACCGAATCCGGTGTCGACACCAACTCATCAGCTGTCGACACAGCTGTTCCAGGCAACGGGACTGGAACCTCGACAGTGGCCCCGGCAACCTCTTCACCAGCCGGAGCGCCCGGAGCCTCAATGGGCGTCCAGATCATTACGCCGTCCTCTGCTCCAGCAGCCGCACCCGCTACTTCCGGCGCTGACACCGGCGGCCTGAAGGCCGTTGGCCCTCCCGACGCAACCCCGCTACCTGCGATCGAGAAGCCAACCGCAGCACCTGACACCGTCAACACCATTCAACCCGGCACGCAGCCTGCGGCTCAGCAACCCAATCCAAACGGCAAGAAGACCAAGCCGGAGTTCGACAAGGGTGACGAGTCCTCCAGTAAGCACCCCAAGAAAAAGGGCCTGAAGAAGCTCAACCCATTCTGAGGAAACGCAGAACAAAAGAAATAAAGAGCGGGATGGTTCTCCATCCCGCTCTTTATTTGCCTCTCTATACCTCTGCCGCTTGATTCAATATCGCCGTACCCCTGGGTATTGTGCATACGCATATCGCTGCCGCCTGACCAGATAAACAATCAGCCAGATTATTCCAATCAAGAACAGCAGCGGTGCAAACGGCACCAGCAACCATGCACGCCCCGGCAAGATGGATCTTGATCCGTGAATCATCGCGTCCGGAGCCAGGTTTGCGCTTCCCGCCACAACGGCGACATCGCCGCCAACCTCTGACCCATCGCTCATATTCAGGTCTCCACCAACCACAGCCACATCGCCTTTGATGCTATGGTCCGAGTCCACTGTAAGGCTTCCCAGCACTACGGCGACATCGCCTTTCACGTCGCCGTGAACATGCACCGAGCAGAACACGCAGGCAATATCACCAGCCGTCTCGTTTTCCTGAACCGTAATATCTCCCCCCACGCTCGCGCGATCCTCCGAGGCCATGGCCAGGAGCGGCGTTGCAACATAGAGCAGGAGAGAAGCGGCAAGCAACCATCTGGGCATCGGAGAGACCTCGTCAGGGGCTTTGAACACCGGCAAAAATTGCATCGAAGCATCGTCAACAGCCTTACAGAGCGGCTTCGGGCAGCAAATAGGCGGCGCTAGGATGCTACCCTTAAACAACACCATGAGTCACGAACTGCCAAAAGCATACGATCCGTCTGTCATCGAAGAGCGATGGGCCGAATACTGGGTGCGTGAACAGCTTTTCCACGTCGCCACTCCTACGGATACGAAGAACGCGAACGATAAGTTCACCATCCTGCTGCCGCCGCCCAACGTCACCGGCCGTCTGCACATGGGCCACATGCTCAACCAGACCGAGATGGACATCCTCACACGCTGGCATCGTATGCGGGGCGAAACCGCACTCTGGGTCCCTGGCACCGACCATGCAGGCATCGCCACGCAGATGATGGTCGAGCGCCAGCTTGCTACCGAAGGCACCTCCCGTCAGCAACTTGGCCGCGAGGCGTTCGTCGCCCGCGTGTGGGACTGGCGCGAGCACTACGGCGGCGCCATCCTCGGCCAGATGAAGCGGCTCGGCGCATCCGTCGACTGGTCGCGCGAGTACTTCACCATGGACGACCGGCTCTCTATCGCAGTCAAAGAGGCCTTCGTGCGCCTGTGGGAGCAGGGTCTCATCTACCGCGGAGCCTACATCGTCAACTGGGATCCAGTTCTCAAGACCGCCGTCAGCGATCTCGAAGTCACCCACGAGGAGCGCCAGGGCAAGCTCTACCATATTCGCTATCCGCTCGTTGACGGCACCGGCTCCATTACCATCGCCACCACGCGGCCTGAGACTCTGCTGGGTGACACAGCGGTCGCGGTCAATCCGAACGACGAGCGTTACAAGGCGCTGATCGGTAAAAAAGTCCGCGTACCGCTCACCGGCGTTAACGGCGGGCCCGACCGCGAGGTGCCCATCATTGCCGACGACTGGGCGAACCCCGAGTTCGGTACCGGCGCAGTCAAAGTCACGCCTGCGCACGATCCCAACGACTTCGCCATCGGCCAGCGGCATAAGCTGCCCTCGCTGACCATCCTCGACGAGACTGCCCACGTGCTGCTGCCGGGCTCGCCGTATCACGCGCTCGACCGCTACGCCGCGCGCGAAAAGCTCGTCGCCGACCTCGAAACAGCAGGCCTGCTCGCTGGCATCAAGGACCACTCACTCGCCATTGGCGTCAGCCAGCGCACCGGCGCAGTCATCGAGCCGCGCCTCTCCGACCAGTGGTTCATCGCCGTCAACAAGAAACCGATGAACGGCGAATACTCCATCGCACAGAACGCCATCAACGCCGTCGAATCGCAGAATGGCAAAGACCCGGCCATCAAATTCACGCCGGAGATGTACAAGAAGATTTATCTCGAATGGATGACGAACATTCACGACTGGTGCATCTCACGTCAGCTCTGGTGGGGCCATCGTATTCCCGCGTGGCACTGCGCCGCGTGCAAAGAGATCACCGTCGCGCGCGAGACCCCCACGCACTGCCGGCACTGCAACTCCAGCGAAATCACCCAGGAGACCGACGTGCTCGACACGTGGTTCTCCTCGGGCCTCTTGCCGTTCACCGTTTTCGGCTGGCCAGGTGATGGAAGTCAGAAGCCCACACCCGATCTCGCCGCCTTCTACCCCACGCAACTTCTCGTAACCGGCTTCGACATCCTCTTCTTCTGGGTCGCGCGCATGATCATGCTTGGGTGTCACTTCATGCTCGACGTACCCATGCCCGACGGCTCGAAGCGCGAGTTGAAAGACTCCGTTCCCTTCCGCGAGGTCTACATCCACGGCCTGGTCCGCGACGCCAACCGCGAGAAGATGTCCAAGACCAAGGGCAACGTCATCAACCCCATCGAGATCGTCGAAAAGTACGGCACCGATGCCGTGCGCTTCACACTGGCCAGCATGGCATCGCCTGGCACAGACATCGCATTCAGCGAAGCCCGCACCGAAGGCTACCGCGCCTTTGCCAACAAGATATGGAACGCCGCACGATTCCTCTTCATGCAACTCGACGCCGCCGAGAATGCCGGTTATACAGTCGATCCCGCCAAAACCATCGGCGAAGTAACGGCGAGTCTCCCAGACAACACGCCCCTCGAAACCCGCTGGATATTCTCTCGCCTCAGCGCGGTCTCCAATGAAGTGGCCCGCGCACTCGCAGCGTACCGCTTCGACGAAGCCGCCAGCGCCGTCTATCAATTCTTCTGGGGCGAGTTCTGCGACTGGTATCTCGAACTGGTCAAACTTCGCCTTGACTTCGGCGACAATCATCAGAAAAACGAGGTCACGGCACTCACGCTGTCTTCTCTCGTGACGGTTTTCGAGAGCGCCCTGCGTCTGCTCTCGCCGTTCATGCCGTTCCTCACCGAAGAGGTCTGGCACGCGCTCTACAACAACCAGACGCCAGCGAAATCCATCGCGCTCACTTGCTATCCGCAGGCCGGAGACTTCCCTGCCGACGCAGCCGCCGAAACCACAATGAAGACGCTGCAGGACCTGATCGTCACTGTCCGTGCCCTGCGCAAGGAACTGGGCGTCCCCGAAAAGGAGGCAGCTCCGATTCAGCTTCACGCAAGCAACCGCGTCAACGCCCTGGTCGACGCCAGCCAGGACATGCTCGCGCGCCTCGCCCGCGTCCAAGCCGTTGAATTCGTTGGCACACCGCTTACCGGATCAAACGCACGCAGCACAGCCGACTTCGACGTGGCCGTCCTTTACGAGCGTCAGATCGACGTGGCCGCCGAACGCGAACGTCTGACCAAAGAGCTTGCTAAGTTCGAAAAAGGTCTCGCAGCCGCCGAAAAGCAGCTCGGCAACGAAGCCTTCATGGCTAAAGCCCCGGCGCATATCGTGGATGGCCTGCGCAAGCAGTCTGCTGAAACGCGAATGCTTCACGAAAAGGCCAAAACTGCTCTGGAGGCACTGCCGAAGTAGCGTCGTCTTCAAAAAACAGGTTGAGCATTGCACGCAAGTTGTGCCTAAGATTGCCTAGGACCGCACATGGACTGGAACAGCAAAAAAATCCGCACCATCCTCGAAGCCGCGCTCGCCGAAGACAAGGTGGCCAACGACGTCACAACGACGCTCACCATCAACCCCACGCTCCGCGCCTCCGGCACCATCATCGCCAAGGAGCCCTGCGTCGTCTCCGGCCTCGGCGCTATTCCGGTTATCCTCGACATCTTCGGCAAGATGAACCCCAACTCCGTCGGCCGCTTCCAGGTCGTCAGCCATCCCGAGATCTTCGACGGCGTCCGCGTCAAGAAAGGCCAGTCGCTCGCGGTCATTCGCCACAACGCCGCCGCGTTGCTCTCGACCGAGCGCGTCATCCTGAACCTGATGCAGCGCATGTGTGGCATCGCCACGCTGACCAACGAGTTCGTCAAAGCCGTCGCGGGCACAAAGACAAAAGTGCTCGACACCCGCAAGACCATCCCCGGTCTGCGTGTGCTCGACAAATACGCCGTCTCGTGCGGCGGCGGCGTCAACCACCGCCTCGACCTGCAGGACGGCATCCTCATCAAGAACAACCACATCTCGCTCGGCGGCGGCCTGCCCACCGTACTCGAGCGCGCGCTCAAATGGCACAAGACCGGCCAGATCGTGCAGGTCGAGGTCCGCAACCAGGCTGAACTCGACCAGGCAATCGCTGGCGGAGCCGAGTCCATTCTGCTCGACAACATGACCCCGGCGCAGACAAAGAAGGCCGTCAAACAAATCCGCGGCGAGCTGCCCAAGGCAAGCATCGAATCCTCCGGGAGCATGAACCTCAAGACCATCCGCAAATATGCGCTGGCAGGCGTTGACTTCATCTCCGTCGGCGCGCTCACGCACTCGGCCACCGCCGTCGACCTGAGCATGCGCATCACAGCAGACTTGTACTAGGAACCGCGCGTGTTCGATCTGGACAAAGTTGAAGCAGGAATCACCGGAACCGAATTCGCAGGCCGCATCACGCATTACCCTTCAGTCGAATCAACCAGCACTCTCGCGCTCGAAACCGCTCAGGCAGGCGCGAAAGCCGGAGTCTGGGTTGCCGACGAACAGACCGCAGGTCGCGGTCGCGGGGGTCACACCTGGCACTCCACCGCAGGCGACGGCCTCTACGTCAGCGCACTCGTCACGCCACCCATTCCCATGAACATGGCCATGTGGATCCCACTGGCGACAGGACTTGCAACACAAGCAGCCATTCATAGCGTGACCGGGATGTCAGTTGATATCCGCTGGCCGAACGATCTACTCCTTAACCGAAAAAAGTGCGGTGGCATCCTTGTTGAAAGCGCGTCCTCCGCGAATACGGCCGCGGAGTCGCCGATGCTCCGGTATGCAGTCATCGGAGTCGGCATCAACCTGAACCACGTGGCCTTTCCGCCGGAGATTGAACCGCTGGCCACGTCGCTGCGCAAAGAAAGCGGTGCGACGGTATCGAGAGACGACCTTCTCATCTCGCTTCTGCGCTCGCTTGACAAAGAGATCAGCCTGCTGGCGCGGCAATACCAAGGCATCCACAACGGCCCCGGCCTGCTTGAACGATTCACCGCAGCCTCTACCTGGATCAAAAGCAAGCACGTCCACGTCGATGAAGACGGCGGCTATACTGGCATCACGGACGGGCTGGATTCACGCGGATTTTTGCGCATCCGCTCGGACGATGGGACCACACGAACCGTGCTCTCTGGCGGCGTCCGCGAGATTTGAGGAGACCAGATGCTACTGGCAATTGACGTTGGCAACACAAACACGGTGCTGGGCCTGTATAAGCTGGCCAGCAGCACAGGCGAAGCCGAGCTGGTAGCCAACTGGCGCATCACCACACCCTCGCGCCAGACGACCGACGAGTTCGGAGTCATGCTGCGCAGTCTCTTCGGCTTGCGCGGCCTCGATATGACCGCCGTGGACGGAATCGCCATCGCCTCCGTCGTGCCGCCGCTCGATTCCATGTTGAGGCAGGTCTGCGAGGTCTACTTCAAGATCAAACCACTGATGATTGAACCCGGCGTCAAAACCGGCCTACCCGTGCTGACCGACAACCCAAGCGACGCCGGCGCAGACCGCATCGTCGACTGCGTCGCCGCGTTTGAAAAGTTCGGTGGCCCCTGCATCGTCGTGGACATGGGTACAGCCACCACCTTCGATGTTGTCTCAAAAAAAGGCGAGTTCCTCGGCGGAGCCATCGCGCCCGGCCTCGGCATCTCTGCCGAAGCGCTCTTCGCTCGCGCTGCCCGTCTGTCGCGCGTCGACATCAAAAAGCCCACCAAGGTCATCGGCACCGGCACCGTAGATAACATGCAGATCGGCCTCTACTACGGCTACATTGGCCTTGTCGACGGCATCTTAGAACGCATGATCGCCGAGCTTGGCCCCGAGACCAAAACCGTCGCCACCGGCGGTTTGGCAAAACTGATCGCCTCCGGCTCAAAGTACATCGGCGCAGTCGATGAGATGTTGACGCTGACCGGCCTCCGCATCATCTACGAGCGCAACCTCGAACGCCAGAAGAAGCGCGGCGCCTAACTTATCCCCATAGCCTTCGATGGGCAGATGCGAAACTACTTCAACTACTTCACCGAAATCGAAGAGCGATTCCAGCAGCGCCGCGGAACCCTGCTGATGCTCACAACGCTCGACTGGGCCTTGATCGAAACCTGGCGCGAAGCAGGCGTGCCACTCGAAGCAGTGCTGCGCGGCATCGACAACGCCTTCGACAAGCACGACGCCAAAGCGCTCCGCGGCACACGCCGCGTGCAGAAGGTCAACGGCCTTGCCTGGTGCGCACAGAGCGTCATGGAGGCCGTCGAACAGGCGATGGAAGCAGCCATCGGCACGCAGAAGCAGGAAGCAGCTGAAAGCGGCTTCGAAGCCGAACGCATCAGCCGCTACCTCACCACAAACGCGACGCAGATCGAAGCCACGCAGATCGACCCGCCAGCCGACAAAGTCGCTGCAGAGATCACCTCACGCCTCCGTGCGCTCGCACTCGGCATCCGCGAAGAGCCCGCGCACTCACTCGAAGAACTCGACCGCACCCTCACTGCACTCGAAGAGAAACTCTTCGCCGCGCTGCTCACCGCCACTGCCGAAGAAGAACTCGTGGCCCTGCACGAACAGGCCACGCGCGAGCTAGCACCTTACCGCGGCAAGATGCAGGCTGTGCAGATTAAGCAGGTGCAGCAGCAGTTCATCCAGAAGCGCCTGCTGGAGGCGCGCGGACTGCCACGCCTGAGCCTTTTCTACATGGGCCACGAATGAAACTCCGCATCGAAAAACCCGTATACGGTGGCGCGGGACTTGCTCACCAGACCGAAGGCAAAGACACAGGCCGAGCAGTGTTTGTACCCTTCACCCTTCCCGGCGAACTGATTGAAGCAAACATAACCGAGAAAAGCACCGGCCACGATGAAGCCGCACTGCTGCATGTCCTCGAACCATCGCCAAACCGCGTGAAGCCCGAGTGCCCACACTTTGGCCAGTGTGGAGGCTGCCAGTACCAGCACGCGGACTACCCTGCGCAATTCGCCATAAAACAGGAAATCCTGCGCGAGACATTGGAACGAGCAGGGATCGTCGGGCTTCCAGAAATCACCGTTCACTCCGCAGAGCCCTGGCGCTACCGAAACCGTATCCGCCTGCGCATCAACTCGGCAAACGGATCGCTGGAGGGCGGCTACAACCGCCGTGGCACCAACGAATTTCTCCCCATTCAACACTGCCCCATTGCCGCGCCGCTTCTCTGGCGCGCAGCACTCGCTTTCAAAGAAATCGGCGCGGAAGCCTCCGCAGCAGGACGATGTGCACGCGAGGCCGTCGAAGTTGAGTTCTTCTGCTCCGACGGCGAGAAGAAGTTGCAGATGACAGTATTCACTGCCAAAGAACATGCAGGCGGATTTGGTGAACTCTGCGAGCGGCTGCACAGCGTCGTACCAGAGCTCGCAGGCGCAGCCCCCGCCGTCATCATCGGCAAAGCGCAATCCCGCAAAGCACAAAAGACCAAGCCGCTTACAGGCTGGGGCACTGACGGTTTCCTCTATTCCGTTGCCGGCGAAGACTACTGGGTCAACCGAGGCAGCTTCTTCCAGATGAACCGCTTCCTCATCGACAAGATGGTCCATGTCGTAACAAAACAGCGCACAGGCCAGCTTGCATGGGACCTCTACGCAGGTGTCGGCCTGTTCTCCCGTGCGCTTGCGCGAAGCTTCGAACAAGTCACAGCCATCGAAATCGCCGGAACCGACCTGGTCAGCACATTCAAAGGACCCGGGAAAAAAGCCATCACCTCTACAACGGCTGACTTCTTGCGCGCAGCATCAATTCAACGCGAGCGCCCCGAACTGGTCGTCATGGATCCTCCGCGCGCCGGTGTCGGCGCAGAAGTCTGCTCACTGCTCGCAAAGATTCAGCCACAACAGATCACCTACGTCTCCTGCGATCCAGTCACACTCGCCCGCGATGCTAAGGTGCTCCTCGACTCCGGCTACCATCTGACTGAGCTCCACTTGCTCGATATGTTCCCCCAAACCTTCCACATGGAGACGATAGCCGTCCTGAAACGATAAGCTGGTCCTAACGAAAGCGGTCGGCAGGCAGAGCAGTGAAGACCGAACATACAGAAAAACTCTCATCCCAACGCGAGCTGTGGAGCACGCTATGGCCCCGAGTAACGGTGGAGGCGCTCGAATTTCGTCGCGCGCCCGTGCTCGTGGCAGCCTGCTGGTTTGCCGCGGGAGAAGCGCTGACGCGCCGCTGGCTGCCCGCATCCGTCTTGCTGATCGCTCTCGTGCTGCTCTGCGGATTGCTTCTTCTCGCCCTGCGCCGCTCCTTGCGAATCGCCGCGTTCCCACTCGCAGCCGTTTGGATCGTCGTGGGTTTCTGGTGCGCCCAGATGCAACCTGCGCCCTCAACACAGCAGGCACTCCTGAGCTACACCGACGGCCTGAGCCGCACCGTAGTCGGCCGCGTAGTACGAGTACGCGAGCTTCCTCCACGCGCACCGGCAAAAGATCAGGACAAAGAACCCGGCTGGTGGGTTGGCAAAGAAGAGGCAGAAGCCGAGTCCGCCGTCGGCGCCGTCTCGCTCGACCTTCAGGTAGAAGAGATCGAGTACCTCACACCTGACATCTCGCGCCTCGTCCCCATAAGCGGAGGCGTGCGCGTCAACATCGTCGCCGACAAAGCACATCTCGGCGACACCAGCTTCCAAGCATTCCCTGAGTTTCACTGTGGCGACGTAGTCGAAGCGCCAATGCGCCTGCGCGAACCCGAGCGCTACCACGACCCCGGAGCATGGCAATACGCAGACTATCTGCTGGCGCAAGGCCTTGGCGCACATGCAACCGTTCGTGCCTCAAAGATATCCCTGCTCGGCAACGACGCCAGCGCACTTCCAGCTAAAGATGGAGGCGTGCGACTCGCGGACAAAGACTGGTCAGCCGAGATGCAATGCGAAGCTTATGCTGCACAAAGCTGGGCCTCATCACGCGTACTGCATTACGTGAACTCGCGCGCCAATCGCAGCCTGCCCGCAACGCTTCGCCTAAACACAGACGATGCAGGCATGCTGAACGCAATGCTCTTCGGAGACCGTGTAGGCCTGAACCAGACACTGCGCGTCGGCTTCGAACGCACCGGCTCATTTCATCTATTTGTCGTATCAGGAATGCACGTTGCTCTGCTAGCTGGGATCATCTTCTGGCTGACTCGACGTCTGCGCCTAGGCGAGTGGATAGCTACGCTCACCACGCTCGCATTCACCAGCGGCTACGCCATCCTGACCGGCTTCGGCGCGCCAGTCCAGCGCGCGCTGTTCATGACAGCCGTCTTCCTCATAGCGCGTCTGCTCTCGCGCGACCGCAATGTCCTGAACGCCCTTGGAGTGGCGGCGCTTGCCGTCCTTGTCTGGTCACCAAACGCACTCTTCGGCGCAAGCTTTCAGATGACCTTCCTCGCCATCATGGCGATTGCCGGCATCGCCGTGCCCCTCGGCGAGCGCAGTTTCCTGCCCTATGCACAAGCCGCGCGCAAGCTCGACGATGAGTGGCTGGACATCGCATTCGCCCCACCGCTACAGCAGTTCCGCGTGATGCTCCGCCTCTGGTGTGATCTCTTCGCTCAAGCATTCGGCCGCTGGTCGCGCAAGCTCCCGGCAACGGTCGCGCGCTGGACACTCTGGACGCTGGAGCTTGTGTTGATTGGCCTCGTCGTCGAGATGGTCATGGCGCTGCCAATGGCCATCTACTTCCACCGTGCAACCATGTTCGCCCTGCCCACGAACATGCTCAGCGTGCCGTTGGTTGCCATTCTCGCGCCAATGGCGATCGTAACATTCTGCGCCATGCTGTTAAACCCTTGGGCAGCGATACTGCCAGGGTCCGCCACTGCACTCCTTCTGCACGGAGTAACAACAGTAATTGGTCGCGTAAGCGCGGTCCACGCGGCGAACCTGCGCGTGCCTGCTCCAGTGTGGTGGATATCGGCACTGGCCGTGGCCGCTTGGGCCTTCTGCTGCTGGGCTGTGCGACGCTCACGAGGCTGGGCCTGGATCACAGTGGGGCTGCTCCCAGTAATAGTGGCTCTCGTTCTGTGGCCAGAGTCACAGATTGTTCCACGCGGAACATTGGAGGTAACAGCTATCGACGTCGGGCAAGGCGACTCTATCTTTGTCGCCGGACCCACCGGCAAGACCATGCTCATTGACGCTGGTGGCCCTGTCGGCGGCATTAACGAAGTCGCCGCGGCAACCAGCCGCTTTGATGTTGGCGAGGATGTTGTCTCCGCTTACCTCTGGTCTCGGCGAATCCGACACCTCGACATCCTGGTGCTGAGCCACGCACACAGCGACCACATGGGCGGAATGCCTGCCGTGATGCAAAACTTCCGCCCGCGCGAGCTGTGGGTCAGCATCGATCCCAACTCGGAGGCGTACCGTGCGTTGCTAACCGAAGCACAAGAGCTTGGCGTCACCGTGCGGCATTTTTACGCCGGAGCCCAGATGAGCTGGGACGGCACACAGATCATCGTGCTTGCTCCGCAGCCTGGTTACACCAACGGCGGCGAGCCGGTCAACGACGATTCGCTCGTGCTCAGAATGCAGTATGGCCGCTCGTCGGTGCTGCTCGAAGGCGACGCCGAAGCCCCCAGCGAAGACGCAATGCTGGCCAGCGGTCGCATGAGGCCGGTAACGCTCCTGAAAGTCGGCCACCACGGAAGCAAAACCTCGACCACACCCGCGTTCCTCGCCGCTGCTGACCCGAAAGATGCAGTGATTTCCGTCGGCAAAGGGAATACCTTTGGGCATCCTCGGTTCGAGGTGCTTCAGCGAATCGAGGACGAGCACGCGCGGCTCTACCGCACCGACGAGTTCGGCGCAACGACGTTTTTGTTGGACGAATTGGGAGGAATCCGCGAAGCTTCAGCAGCGTCCAATTAGTTAGTGTGTCTGGTAATGTGTCCCGAAATGGAGGGCCGGATGGAGCTCAACGAACGGAACCCCGAGGTGGTCGAGGTCAGCGCGGAGGAACGGGCCGAGGAGGCAAAGCTGATCCGCCGCATGCAGATGATGATGGGCATGGTCATGAGCGTGATCGCACAGGACGCCTCGCTTACAGTGGACGAAGCCGCCCAGATGATCGCCGACAGCCGCAAAGCCGCACTCGCTATGTTTCCAGACAAAGAGCTCGCCTACGACCTGATCTGGAAGCCGCGCTTCCAGCGCCTGATGCGCGAACGCTTCCGCATCATGTAACGCAGACTCCTTACACACTTCAACAGGTCAAAAGCCAACCGCGGATTGCCCGGATGACACGGATGAAGCACAAATCCGTGACAATCCGTTCAATCCGCGGTCGTTCTTATTGCGGTTTTGAAGGTTAGAACTCGAGACGCCCTGAAAGCTGAACATCTCGCGACTGATTGGTCTGATTGCTGACCTGTCCGAAGTTCGAGCTGCCAAAGGTAGTTCCAATTCCGCCAAACTGTGTGTGGTTGGTGACGTTGTACATATCGGCCTGGAGGCTCAGTCTGCTTGCTTCCGAAAGGTGCAGCGCGAAGCTACGACGGAGGCTGATGTCCACGTCGTAATTACCCGGGCCATAGATGTTGTAGGGCGCGGTGCGCGGCGCGTCGCCGAACATGTACGCCGGTGTCTGAATGAAGGTGTTCGGATCGATGAAGTTAATTTTGGTGTTCGCCGCCGTCACCCCATCACCCCATGCGCCATTGATGCGCGCCTTACCGCTGAAAGCCGGATTGTAGCTCGGCTCGCAGGTGCTTTGCGCCGGGTTGGTTCCGCAGGCAGATCCAGTGAGAGCCAGCGGTGAGCCGGAGTTCGCCTGGAAGATACCGGAGAACTTGAACCCTCCGAATACCGCGCGCTGCCACTCGTTGCTGGCCAGGATGGTCTTGCCAAAAGGCATGTCCCATACAGCGGTGAGCACCACATGGTGCGGCTGGTTGGACGTAGACACGGTACGTTCGATGGAGTCGGCCTTGTGGAATTTGCCATCCATCGCAAACTGGGCCGGTATGTCGTAGCCGGTGCGGAACGTGCCACCGTCATCGATCCCCCTGGACCAGGTGTAGTTGAGCATAAACGTGAGCCCGTGCGACGGCGCCTTCATCAATGAGACCTGCAACCCGTGGTAAATCGAATTTGCCACATTGCCATAGGTATCGCTGACACCGTAGAAGGGAAATGGTTTCAGCTCACTACCTAGTGACTGGCTCGAAGTGAACAGGCCCGCAGGTGCACAAGGTAAGCTGTTGGCGATGCAATAGGCATCGCGCGACGACCCCGTCAAACTTAGATTCGAATTAAGCGAAAGGTACTTGGGATCAAGCTGATTGGACCAGTAGCCACGCGGGTTGCCGCCGTCGGTGACGAGGAAGTGTCCCTCGGAGCCGACGTAGTTGATGCTGGACGTGAAGCTGCTCGTCCACTGGTGTTGGAAGCCGAAGCTCCAGTTGATGTACTGCGGGGCGCGTCCGCCAAGATACGGGTCCGCATAGCCAACGCCTGAAGGTGTACCGGTATATCCGGAGACGGTTGTATAGCCGGTCCCATATCCGTTACCGGAAGCTCTGCCGAGCGCGGGAGAGAACGACGGAATCGCCGTCTGCCCTGGTCCAAGAGGCGCAGTGGAGAGCAGGAAGCCGTTTGCCGAAAACGATGGCGCAGCGGAAAATCCAAGCGTTCCGGTACCTGTGCGCGAGTTGGCCGCGCCCCCGACGCCATTGCCATGCGTGTACATCACGCCATAGCTTGCGCGCCAAACCGTCTTAGGATCGCTCTGAAATGCCAGGCCAATACGTGGTCCTATGTTCTTATAAAAATTGTTGACCGGGGTCGAGCAGTTGCAGGTGTTTGCTCCGGTGCCACCATACTGAATTGCGCCGGGCAGGTTCGTGATGGGGTTCGTAAGCGTCGGATTGAAGAAACTTACGTTATTGTGGGCCTCGCGATAGGAGGGGTAGAAGTCGTACCGCAGCCCGAGATTGACGGTAAGGCGCGAGTTAACCTTCCAGTCGTCTTGAATATAAGGAGAAATCGCACGGAAGCGCGCCCCATACTCCGGAACAAGATACTGCGTAAAGCTGGCCTTATCAATCTGCCCCACCAGGAAGCTGGCATACGCCAGTCCCGTGCCCGACGTCGCCGCATATTTCGGCGAGGAGTTGCTCGAAGGCGTGATTGCCGCAGTCTCGGTAACGGCGTTCGCGAGCGTCAACGGAGTAACACCGCTATTGGCCGACAGCGTCTGATATTGCAGCCATGCGATCTGTCCGCCGATCGTCACAGAATGATTCCCTTTGACCCACTGCACGTTATCGAGCAGCGTGTATGAGTTTGCAATGGCAGCGGAAGCTGTCGTGCCAGCCCATTGGGTCGGGGCGTTCGTCCCGCTAAAGGTCGTAATCGGGAACGCCTCTTGCGCCTGCCCCGCAGGAAGATTGGTAATCCCCATGACGGACGCTGCGTAGGCTGCGTTCTGATCCGCATTGATCGTTGGCCCGTTATAACGTGCAAAGCCATACTTGAACTGGTTCACAACGTTAGGAGAGAAGACGTGCGTGTCTTCGATGATCCCCACAGCTGTCTTCGGCGCATAGGCCTGGCTGTAGTTGTAAGGCAACCCGGCGGTGTTGCGTCCGGCGGTCGTCTGCCCCACGGGAACGGAACTGCCCTGGCGTCCGATAGCCGCCGTCATAGTCAGGGTGTTCTTCGAGCTGAGCATGTAATCAATGCGATCGGTAGTCGACCAGTTCGACAGCCCCGAAGGATTGGCGGCAATGTAGTTGTTCTGCGGATTCTGATTTGCCAGCGTAGGGATGTAGCTCTGCATCTTCAGTGCAATCTGCGAAAACTCTCCGGCGGGGATTACGTTCTTCGGCCCAATCACCACGGGATTTCCGGCCGGGCCAGAGCCTGAGCCGGGACCAAAACCATACTGATAACGGCAAGGCCCGGTAGTGCTATTCGCCGTACAAGATGCCTGCGTGCTGGGGTCGTAGATGTTTGCACCCGCCGCGCTGAAGTCGCCATTTTGTTGGGCAACAGTTGGGAAGCTGACAGCCGTAGGCTTGGCGCTGGCGTAGCGGAAGCCGTTGTAGTTGCCAAAGAAGAAGAGCTTGTCCTTCCAGCTGCCAAGAGGAACCAGCGGGCCGCTCAACGCGATGCCATATTCGTTCTGGTGCTCAACCGGCTTGATTGGAAGTCCAGTCACAGGGCTGGTTGCCTGGAAGAAGCCCCAGGTATCGAGCGCAGTGTTGCGGAAGTACTCATAGACCGCACCGTGATACTTATTCCCGCCCTGCTTGACGGTGTAGTTCTGCACGCCCTGGCCTTCATAGAGCGCCGAATAACCGCTGGTCTGCACCTGAAACTGATTGACCGCATCCACCGAAATCGCAGTCCATACAAAGCGCGGATCGCCCTCACCTGAAGCCTGCGTAAACGGAATACCGTTGATGTACACCGCGCTGGCCGCACCGCGGCTGCCGGAGCCATTCACTACGCCCGTGTTCGTCGTCGCATTGCCGTTGGTCTCGTTGCCCTGCACACCGGGCATCAGCAGTGCAAAATCGGTCGCGCGGCGCTGATCTGGCTGGCCATAGGCGCCCATTTGAATAGGTAGAGCAGAGTACATCTCCTGCTCCATCGTTGCGCCGAGCGTAGCATTGCTGGTCTCAAGCGCAGGCGGAGCCGACGACACGGTGACACTCTGCGACTCAGTGCCAACCTGCAGGCTGATATTCACCGTCGCAACCTCAAGCGAGTTAACGTGAACGTTCTCCTGCTTGATTTGCTGAAAGCCCTGAGCCGTCACCGTGACTGTATAGATGTCGGCATCAAGAGGTGAAACCGAATAGTCGCCCGAGTTATTGCTCTTCGCCGTTACGCTGGTGCCGCGCGTGGTGGATGTGACCACGATAGTGGCATTGGAAACAACAGCTCCCGTAGGATCGGTCACGACACCGTTGATGGCGCCCTTACCAGCGAGCTGGGCCTTGGCAGGAAGTGTGAAAAACATGACCACGGCGGCCAGAACTGCGGCGAGGAACACGAAGCTCCGTGCGCGTGGCATGCCCGAAGGCACATGGTGCTCATTGCAATACATTGTCATCTTGACCTCTTCTGAAAAGGTTTTCCGCGTGAACCAAACAGGCGCGGTGCGGTAAAACTGTACGCTCTTTTGTTCTGACCTCATGACAGAAAATTCACCATAAGGTCAGACCACATTGGCTATGTTTGCGTAGCTTCAGACATTTGAGCAATGATTGTCAAGCAAAAACATAAATCGCTTATTCTCTTGACTGAAGGTTTCAGTTATGGCTTATATCCGGGATGCCCAAAAGAAGCTCAAGCCCATTCAACAGTCTGCATGCCAAGAGTTATCCCGCAATTGGTTCTACCTCGAATGGACATGGCAAAAATAGGCCTGCCTGATTGACCCAGCAGTCGACGTCAAACCCTAAGGGGCTTGCGGAGGTCCGAGAAGTGGCGTTTTGACCGGTGCCGCCAAACCGACAATCTCCGTCAGCGTATTGCTGCCGAAGTTCGTCACCCATAGGTTGCCGCTCGCGTCAACGGCAATCGCAAATGCCTCCAACAGGCTGGCATCCGGCGAAAAGCCCGCCGCCGGAGAAAGGATTTTGCCCGGCGAACTGGAAGTCGCCGACGCCAATTCGGTAATCGATGGACCGCGATAGTTCGCTACCCACACATTGCCCGCACCATCCACAGCCATTCCCTGTGGATGATTCAGCGCGCCACCTGTATATCCACTGGACACAACTGTTCCGCTGCTGGAGATCTCACTGATGCTGTCCCCAAAAAAATTCGACACCCAGAGATTGCCGGACTCATCGAACACCAGCCCGAACGGCGAACCGCAGCAGGAGACGTTGGTGAACTGCTTGCCGTCTGGTGAAACCTCAGTCACGGTCGTGCTGCCAGAGTTTGCGACCCATGCATTGTGATTGGCGTCTATGGCTACTGCCACAGGGAATACAAAGTCAGTCGATGTATAACCGCTGGTCCCCGAAGTCGGTTGCCCGGTTGAGTTCAACAGTGTGACATGCGAGTTGCCGTAATCGATGACCCACGCAGTCGAGTTAGGATCCATCGCAATCGCGACTGGGTAATTCAGGCCACCTGAAGTGTAGCCTTTCGTCCCGGAGGCAAACTGTCCGGAGGAATTAATCTCCACGACACTGTCCGCGCACGGTGGGGAGGCAGCTTGCTCACTGGTAATCCAGACATTGTTGCTCGAATCGATAGCAAGTCCGTATGAGTTGCACAGGCCGCCCCCGGTAATCCCATTGGCAAAGACGGGGCTGCCAGTGGGCGAAAACTCTGAGGCCGCGCCGAAATAGCTGGCGACCCAGACGTTGCCACTCGAATCAACGCCCAAAGCCCCAGGAGCGTTCATGCCGCCGCCCGTGTAATTGATGAAGAGCGTCCAGTCTGCAGGTGCTTTAGTCAGCGCAGGCGAAAACGCAGTGCTGGCCGCAGCCTGAGCGTAGAGCGCCGCCACATTGCCCCCAGGATTCCGAGTCAGATTGAACGCAGCGCCAAATGTAGTCGTAGGAGCAGAGCCGGCTGCAGATGCAGTCGCAGAAAAAAGCTGGTTGCATGAGGAATTAGCTGTCGTACAGGTATTGAGCAGATTGGCTACGGTATTGATCTTCGTCGCTGGAGAACCTCCAGTAGCGGGGAAGCCGACGCCAGGTGACGCGCCGGTAGTAAGGTTGACAAGATTCGCTATGGTAGCGACAGCATTGGCTAGCCCCTTGGCATTCGTCGAAGATGCGCCGTAGCCTCCGCTGGCGTCGAGAAACTGCGAGAGCGCATAGACCGTGGCAGTTGTGGTGACTTCGTTGACCACGAACTGCGCAGATGCGGTGATCTGGTTGCAAGCCCCAGGCGCAGTCGCCAACATAATCGCCGAATTATCAGAAGCCGAGCCAACCTTGCCACCCGTGACAGTCACTAGCAATTGCGAGGTGCTTACAGGACATTCATAGCCCGCTGAAATGCTGAACGCACCCGTCGCATCCGTCGTAACGGTACTCGTAAGCAGCGAAGTCGCAGTTGAGGCATTGCCAGACGTACCCGCCGCATAAAGATGAACAGTCGCTCCAGCAATTGGCTGCGTGCCTGCCAGCGCCTTGCCACCGAATGCTACTCCACTATAGGAGCCCGTAGGCGGTGGTGGCGGTGATGATTGCGTCGTTCCTCCGCTTCCACACCCGGCAAGCAGGACCAGAAAACCACTGACCGCGCCAGCAACAGCAAAAAACCAAACAGAGTGCAATATGGATCGTTGCAAAACAGCCCCCAATCGCATCTTCCTACTCATGCCGGTAGGGCTGGGTCATGCCCTTGAGATCAACTGAAGCTAGAAACGTTCGGATATCTGCCGTCAGTTGTGTGCGGGCAACATCGGCAGGCAGCGTCGTATCGATCGTTTCGGCCCGGATCAGAATAGGAATAGGACGAGCGGGATCCTGCGTGAAAATCGACTGCGGCTCAGGTTTGCTGTAGACGAAGCCGAAGTGGCTGTGATCCCTGGAATACTCTCCGCACGAAGCGCCGTTGCAGATCGTGTTGACCTCAAGATACTGTGTTGCCCCACTGTTGAAGAAGGAACCGGAAAAATCGACCAGCACGCCTCCCGCCATAGGAATCGCTATCTGGCCGGCCCATAGGGGCTCTTCTCCGCGCGCCGTGTGGCAGATCAACGTATCGTGCGCGCCCAGCACAGGCGAGATACCCAGCGAGATATGCGCGCCGCCATCGGCCGGCGCATACTCCGCCCAGTGGTAGATCAGCGGGCCGGTGTAGTAGTTCTCGTTCCACAACCGCACCAGCGTATAGGACCCAACATGCTGTGGAAACTGTCCCATCGCCGTTGCATCTGCCTTCTCCTCTGCCACATGCGCGCGACCGTTGGCATACGCGCGCGCCACGCCCACCACCCCGACCGCTACAAAGATCACCATCGCGATAAGCCGAAGAAAAAGCGCCGGTCCCGGTTTCAACGGGGATGGCGCAACCATCTCATCGTCGGGCTTCACCTGTCCCGGCTCTTCGCCCAACCGTTGGATCGCATAGAAGAGCAGCACCGTGGCGACGAGGAACAAGCATCCACCGATGATGTAGTCACCCATCGTGGCACGGGTCTGGAGCCAGGTCACGCGCAACGCCACCAGGTAGTAGAGCACCAGCGTGCAAAGCCGGGCGAAGTTGAAAACGTAACCCAGCAGCACCGCGCCCACGACCACCAGCGCATGAGCGCGCCAGCGAAAACGATAGAGATACCCGGCAATCAGGGCAATAAAGCCCATCGTGCTTGCACCTCGTATGCCATTGCACCCTGGCGCGATAAACATGCCAAACTTCGGTGTGAACATCAGACGCATCTGGTCCGGCGTGAGCTTCTGTCCAAGCGCAATCGCAAATGCACGCGCAACGTGTGCCGAAGCTCGCTGCAACGGAAGATCGACGAAGACGTTGAATATATGTGGAATGGGATCAACAAACGAGATCAGAATGATCGGAAACAGAGCCGCTCGATACAGGCGCGTGCCTCCAAACAGCAACACCGCGCCCGAAACATACCCGAAAGCGACGAGTGAGTAGGGCGGGATGCCAACAAACCATTTCGGGGAAAAGGTAAAGATTAGTACGGCCTGAGTACTCAGATGAACGACTATGGCGGTCACAACCAGCACAACCAATCCCCACCAGGTGCCTTGCATCTGCCATCTCTGTCGCCGCCACACCCGGAGAATGAGCACAAGGCTGACCAGCGGGATGAACATGCCGATCGACTTCAGTGCATTCGTCGTCCATATGCTCCACAAAGCGGAGGCGGTCGAACTAATATTGGCGACGCCGAGGATAACCAGGATGGACGCACACACGGCAACCCGGCGATGCGTCAGTTCCGCCCCTTCTGCGGTAAGCAGAGGACGCGCTTCAGCAACGGCCGGGATCATAGACATACCGTATTCGATTCAGATTCAGTTGACTGCGAGCTTACACGCGATTCAGATTCAAAAAATTGAGCTACTTGGACTTACGGCGACCCTTGATGCGAGCACGCATGGAGACGAAGAGCGCACCTGCAGAACCGACCACGGCGAGAATAGCTGTTGGGTTCTCCGGAGAGCTCACACAACCATCGACATCCAGTCCGAAGACGCGTGCAGTGGTAAGGAGGGCCAAAACGGGGAGAAGGAGCCAATATTTCTTCATGTGTGTCCTCAATTGCGAAGGTACTTTCCCAAAAAGGGAAAGTCAACGCAGATTTCGCCCGATTTCATAACACTTTTAGGTAGGGAACATACTTCATCATGGCAATGCCATTCCGCGTTATTGCCCCGCCGATTGCCTTCCCGTTTCAAGCCACCGGCGAAGCTCCGGACCTTGGGTTGCCCGTAACTGGATGCAGGCGTTGATGCTATCGACGGTCTTGGACAGTGTCCGCTCGGCCGCATCCACCTTGTGCGAAGAGAAGAACTGTGAAACCTGATCGCGCCGTTCTCCTGTGCAAAAATAGCTCGCAGCTTTGACGACGCGCGTGCCGGAGTTCGTCGTGAACTGGGCATGGACCTTATCCCAATTCTGCTGGATATACTCCCAGGCCTGATCCTGGGTCTCAGACTGCTCCAAAAGACCTACGAAGATGCGCCAACTGTCCTGATTACGAACTTTACCCGAGACGGCATAGTCGAGCGTGCGCGTGACCAGCTCTGGCGAACGGAAGCGTGTAATGGAGCGTAGCGCCTCTGCTTGCAGGTCGGGATCAGCAGTATCGTGCGTAGCCTCCAGGATGCGGTCATAGAGCGCCGCATCGCCATTCGAAGCAGCAATGCGTACCGCCGCTTCGGCGAGTGCAGGATCGAGTGTCCTGTCGGCTGGCCCACTGGCCGGATAAGCGCGATTAGCGATCTCCTTTGCCTCAGCAAGAACACTCGGCGACTTCGCATCACCAAGAATCTCAAAGAGCTTGGCACGCAGCTGCGCCCGATCATGCGGCTCGCTCTTCTTCGGACTGCCAAGCGCCTGATAAACAGGCTCAAATTCGCGGCGCAGCACAGCGTCCAATTCTTTGCGGTCACTGCTTGTAGCAATATCGGCGTCGATTCGCTCAAGCTGCTGTTCTGCCATGTCGAACAGCGTCGCATTCGGATCGTTCTTGAGCGCCGCCAGCAGGTTCAGGTAATCCCCTACCGTTCCCTGCCCCGACCGAGCCAATGCCCAGCGGTCGCTGAGCAGACCAATGCGCTCCACCGGAGTAAGGTCCGTCTCGGCATGGGCAACAATGTCGCTGAACTGCGCCGGTGCGTACTCCGTGCGGTAGTATCCCTTGTCGCTCGCATTCGCAAAAAGCAACGACGATGCAGTAGCGAGGTCCGAAAGCGGCAGAGTCGAATCCTCCGGCGTCAACAAATGACAGTCGGGCCGTCCACTGGTCTTCAGGCAAACAGGAATAGTCCAGTGCTGATCGCGGCCCATCTTCACTGTCGCCGACAAAAAGAACCGGCTCTGCGCAACCGGCACACTGTTCCCCTCCCGCTTCGACAGCGTGAGTAGAGGAACGCCCGGCTGAGTCACAAAGCTCGACATGATCTTGTCCACTGGCAGATGCGACGTGGCTGTCTGAGCATTCCAGAAATCCTCAGCCGTGGCGTTGCCATAGAGATGCGCAGCCAGATAGTTGTGCACGCCGCGCCGGAATGTCTCCTGCCCGACATAGTTTTCAACCATGCCCAGAACAGCCCCTGCCTTGCCATAGGCGATGCCGTCAAACATCTCATTGATCTCATCCGGCGTATTCGCCTTAGCGCGAATCGTGCGCGTCGTGGCTTGCGCGTCGAGATTGAGCGTAGTATCCAGATCCTGCGCCGCATCCTGGTCAAAGTGCCACTCTGGATGCCAGTTCTGCGCAGCCTTCGTCTCCATCCACGTCGCAAAACCCTCATTCAGCCAGATGTTGTCCCACCACTGCATCGTCACCATGTCGCCAAACCACTGGTGTGCCATCTCATGCGCGACCACAATCGCGACGCGCTTCTTGGCATCGACGGAGCCATGCTTGGCATCAACCAGCAGATCAGTCTCCCGATACGTGATGCAGCCGAAGTTCTCCATCGCACCCGCCTCAAAATCAGGCAGCGCCACCATATCCAGCTTCGGCATCGGATACTTGATGCCGAAGTAGTTGTCGTAATAGTGCAGAACGTGCTCCGCAGCCTCGACAGCAAACCTCGTCAACTCAACCTTGTCCGGTGTAGAGCAGGCACGAATTGGCACCCCATCCGACTTACCCTCCGTGCACTTGAAATCGCCCACCAGAAAAGCAACCAGATAGGTAGACATCCGTGGCGTTGTAGCAAAGTGAATCGTGTGCTTCCCTGCAATCGGCCCCGGCGTGTCAGAGATGATATTGGTATTCGAGATAGCGGTATCGCCGTTATCCACCACTAAAGAAATATCGTAAGTCGCCTTCAGCGCAGGCTCATCAAAGCTCGGATAAGCGCGACGAGCATCGGTCGGCTCGAACTGCGTGACAGCATAGTTGCGCCGCGCAGTCTTCGAGAGATAGAAACCGCGCAGTTTGTCATTGAGAATGCCGGTATAGCTGATCTCAAGCCTGGCGTGTCCCGCCGGCAGCGCCTCCGGAAAAGTAAACGTCGCCTGTTCTTTCGCCGGATCAAGCGACACCTCCGCCGCTTGCTCGCCAGACTTTACCGAAAGAAATGTAATCTCGGCAGCATTCAGCGTAATGCTGCGGCTAGGATGGTCCAACGTAATGTCAATCGTCTCTTGCCCGGTAAAGGTGGCAGCTTTCAAATCGGGCGTCAGAGTCAGATTGTAAGCCTCAGGCTGGACTCCCGATGGAAGCCTTTGAGCATCTGCTGCGGATATGGGGAGGGCAAGAACAACGAGAGCAAGAAGCGTATTACGAAATAGCATGTATCGGAGCCTTTTGTAACGAACCTCCGTTACGGTACTACACCGCGCCCAACCCCGACAAACGCTCGACTGCAAACCACCGCATCCAAAAGGAATATGTTCCGCGACCGCCGACATGCCGGAGAGCGGCTTGCCAGACTGCTGGAGAGCCATCACGGTCAGCCACAAACCATCGTCCTCGCGCTCCCACGCGGAGGCGTACCGGTCGCCGCAGCCGCGGCGCGTGAGCTTCAGTTGCCGCTGGACATCCTCCCCGCCCACAAACTCGGCGCTCCCAGCCAGCCCGAGTTCGCCATCGGAGCCATCGCCGGTGACGGCGTGCTCGTACTCAACGACCGCGCCATCGCTCACATGAACATCTCTGAAGACACCCTGAACGAAGCAATCGCACGCGAACGTGAAGAGCTCCATCGTCGCGAGCGACTCTACCGTGACAATCGCCCGCCGCTCTCACTAGCCGAATGGACGACCATCCTCGTCGACGATGGCCTCGCCACCGGATACACAATGCTCGCCGCCATTCGCGCCATCCGCGAACAAAAACCCGCAAAGATAGTAGTCGCGGTTCCAGTCGCTCCGCCCAGCACGCTCGACCGCATGGCCGAAGAAGCCGACGAGATCGTGTGCGTCCACAGCGCCGAAGACCTCTTCGCCGTAGGCCAGTTCTACTCAGACTTCAGCCAGATAAGCGACGAAGAAGTCCAGACAATCATGCGCGCAGATTAACAACTCAAGAAAAATCACCCCTGCAGTGAAGCAGCCCGCTCCGAGTGCCCCGAAACCTCCGTCGCACGCGCCTCCGCGTACGCAGCCGCGCCCAGCAGTGCGCAGGCATCATCCAGAATCACACGCACTGGAACCGACTGAAGCAGCGGCGACAAGCGACCCTTATCAAGAAACGCACTGATAAACGCCCCATTCTGTAGCGTCTTCAGAATGCGTGGCGGGATGCCTCCACCCAGATAGATCCCGCCCATCGAAAGCACCTTCAGAGCAACATTGCCTGCCTCTGCACCGTAAGCAGCCGCAAAGGTCTTCATCGTCTCAAAGCAGATCGAGCTCGATCCATCTTCCGCGCACTGACCAATCACGGCATTCGGGTCCTCGGCAGCCATGCGATCGCGCAGCCACTGTGGCTCATCCAGCTTCTCCACATCGCGCAGATAGGCATAAATATTCTTGATCCCAATCCCTGACACCACGCGCTCAACGCTAACGCGCCCATTCAACGTACGACGCAGATACTGAAGCATCGCAATCTCGCGGTCCGTACGCGGCGCGAAGTCCGAGTGTCCGCCCTCCGAAGGAATAGGACGATGGTGCTTGCCATCCCAGATCAGCAACGCCTCGCCAAGCCCCGTGCCCGGTGAAACCAGACCGCGATGCCCCACCGCACTCGCGTCGCCCACGTGAAGCGTAAACATCTTGTCCGGAGCAAGCTCGGGAATCCCATAGCCGTTGGCTTCAAGATCGTTAATCAAAAACACGTTGCGTATCGAAAGCGATCTGGTGAGCTCCTGAACATCCAGTGTCCACGGCAGATTCGTCAGCTTCAGGCGTCCTTCGCGAACAGGTCCCGGGCAACCGAAGCAGGCTGCGACAACCTCCTCTTTATTAACCGGAGGCGTCTTCTCATCGCCCGCAAGAAACGTATTGACGACCCCATCAAGACTCGAAAAATGATGCGCGGGAAACTTCTGCTCGCGCACATGCTCCAGGTGGCCATGGACAAAGCTGTAAAGAGCAAGGTGGACCTTCGTGCCACCAATATCACCAGCAAGAATCATCTATTTGAGCTCCAATGTCCCTGTGTTGTCCGGCACCGCCGCAGGTGGAAGTTTCGCCGCCGCAGCAGCGTCGAGTAGCAGCGTAAGCTTGCCGCTGGCCGGGCGAATAATCTGCGAAGGATAAGTATCCGGCTGATACTGGCCGAGAAACACATCATGCAACACCTGCGCCTTCGCCGCTCCCTCAATCAGAAACGCGACCTCTCTGCCCTGATTGATCACCGGCCACGTCAGCGTAATGCGCCACGTGTCCTTCTGCGGAACATGGTTCGCCGTCACAATATCGGTCAGGTCGCTCAGCGCTTCCGTATGCGGAAACAACGACGCCGTATGGCCGTCATCGCCCATCCCCAGCAGAATCAAGTCGAACGTCGGAGTCTCCGCGCCCTCAAGCCGGAAGCTGTTCCGAATCACCGACTCATACCGGGCGGCGGCAACCGCAGGATCAAGCTCACCCTCCATGCGATGCACCTGGTCCTGCGGCAGCGACACCTTCGAGAGCAGCGCCTCGTTCGTCATGCGGTAATTTGAGTCCGGATCCGTCGGTGGAACGCATCGCTCATCCACCCAATACAGGTCGAGCTTCTGCCACGGCACCTGCCTGGCAAAAGGCTGCGCCGGGTCGGCGAGCAACGCGAACATCGCCTTGGGTGTAGTGCCACCAGAGATGGCAATGCGCGCCCGGCCACGCTTCTCCACTGCTGCGATTGCGGCCGAGGCAAACAAACGCGCCGCAGCCTGCGCAACCTCCGCAGGCGTCGGCGAGACACGATAAGCAACGGTAACTGGTCTAGGCATGAGTCGTTATCAGTTCCTGATTTGTTCGTTATCGAATTACAACTTGCGCCACTTGCGGTTCTCCGATTCCAGCAGTGCGTCCGCCGCCGGAGGTCCCCATGTTCCCGCTGCATAGTTGGGGAAGTCCTTCACCGGGTCCTTCGCCCACGCCTGCAAAATCGGCGTCATCAGCGCCCACGTGGCCTCCACGCCATCGCGGTGCGCAAACAGCGTCGCATCGCCCAGCATGGCATCCAGCAGCAGCCGCTCATACCCATTCGCCGACGACTTGCCAAACGCCTCCGCATAGCTGAAGTCCATATTCACCGGACTGATGTTCATCCCCGCACCTGGCACCTTCGCGCCAAAGCGCAGGCTGATGCCCTCATCCGGCTGAATGCGCATCGAGATCAGGTTCGGCTTGATGCCCTCAGCGGCCTCGCCTTCGTGGTCTTTGAAGAGCAGCAGCGGCGGCAACTTGAACTGAATCGTAATCTCCGTCACCCGCTTGGCCAGACGCTTACCCGCTCGAATGTAGAAAGGCACACCCGCCCAGCGCCAGTTCTCAATCTCCAGCCGAAGCGCCGCATAGGTCTCGGTCTGCGAACGCGGATGCACGCGGTCCTCCTGCCGATAACCGACAACGTGCTGGCCATCCACCGTGCCCGGGCCATACTGTCCACGAACCGTATCCGCAGGATGAATCGGCGAGACGGCCTTCCACACCTTCACCTTCTCCGCACGCACAGCAGCCGCCTCAAACGATACCGGCGGCTCCATCGCAACAAAGCTCAGCAGCTCCATCACGTGGTTCTGCACCACATCGCGCAGTGCGCCCGCAGTCTCATAGAAAGGCCCGCGCCCTTCAATGCCAATCGACTCCGCCGCCGTAATCTCGACATGATCGATATAGTTGCGGTTCCACGAGTTCTCGAAGATGCCATTGGCAAAGCGGAAGACCAGAATATTCTGCACCGTCTCCTTGCCAAGGTAGTGATCGATACGGAAGATCTGGTCTTCGTCGAAGACTTTATTCACTTCATCATTCAGTGCGCGCGCCGACTCGAGATCATGCCCGAACGGCTTCTCAATAATCACGCGCACCCACGGTGTGCGACCCTCCGTCGGCTCGCACGGCTTCGACATGCCGTGCTGTCCAAGGAATTTAATAATGTCCGAGAAATACTCCGGAGCAACAGCAAGGTAGAAGAGCCGGTTTCCGCACGTGCCATTCTTCTGATCGATCTGGCCCAGCAGCGTATTCAACGCATCGTAGCCCGAAGGATCATCGAAGTTCATCGCGTGGTACTGAATCTTCCCCACAAACGGCGCCAGCTTCGGGTCCGACTCATCCACGCCGCCACCGGCAATAATCCCTTCCTTCATGTCGTTGGCGAATGTATCCTGCAGCGGACGCCGCGCAACACCAACAACGGAGATCTTATCCGGCAGCAGTCCCGCCTGTTCCAGGTGATACAGCGCAGGCAGCAGCTTGCGTTTGGTCAGGTCTCCGGACGCACCAAAGATGACGATGATGCATGGATCGGGAACGCGCTCCGCCTGCATTGCGGCGGGAGTAGCAACTGGCGTGACGTGGAGTTCTTCAGCGGTCGGCATAATCATTTACCTCTCGTACTTTCATTTTGTTGGGGGCCTCTCGTGCGGGGCCTTTAGTTGTCCAGCTTCTTGACCTCGTGGCCGCCAAAGGCGCCGCGCATGATCGAAATCATGCGGTCAGTAAAGTTGTTCTCCTCGCGCGAGCGCAGGCGGCGAATCAGCGACTCTGTAATCACAGGCGCAGAGATGTTCAAGTCGATGGCCTCAGTCACAGTCCAGCGGCCCTCCCCCGAGTCCGGCACCCACGCCTCAAGCCCATCAAGCGTCGGGTTCTTGTCGAGCGCGCCCGCTGTTAGATCCAGCAGCCACGACCGCACCACCGAGCCATACTGCCAGATATGCGCAATCTGCGTGAGATCAAGGTCAAGCGGCGTCTTCGCCTTCAGGATCGAAAAACCCTCGGCATAAGCCTGCATCATGCCATATTCAATTCCGTTGTGGACCATCTTGACGAAGTGCCCCGCACCCGAAGGCCCAACATGACCCCAGCCTTTGTCCTTGGCCGGCGCAAGAGCCTCCCAGATAGGGTTCAGCCGATCAACTGCCTCGCTGTCGCCGCCGATCATCAGGCTGTAGCCTTCCTTCAGTCCCCACACCCCCCCGGACGTTCCGCAATCAACGTAGTGAAATCCTTTGGCAGTCTCAGCGGCATGGCGGCGCTGTGTATCTTTGTAATTCGAATTGCCGCCGTCAATGAACGTGTCGCCCTTCTGCATCAGGGGCTCAAGATTCGCAATCGTCTGGTCAACCGGATCGCCCGACGGCACCATCATCCAGATGGCGCGCGGCGCAGAGAGGTTTTTCACCAGATCGGCCAACGAGTTCACGCCCACTGAGCCACTCGCGGTCAGCTTCGCCGTAGCGTCTTTGTTGAAGTCGAAGCCGACAACTTTATGTCCGGCCAACTTAAGACGCTCCGCCATGTTGAAGCCCATCTTGCCGAGTCCGATGATTCCGAGTTCCATGTGTAGTCCTCCCTTTGTCTTCTGATGCTAGATGGCTATGCCGAGTTGAGCGAGCGACACCCGCAGTTGTGCAGGCGACTGAAAGTGAATCGGGATCATACCGAAACTGCGAGCAGCATCGCAGTTCTCCGCCTTATCGTCGATGAAGATCGCAGTCTCGGCGGCAAAACCAGAGATGTCAATCGCAGCGCGGTAGATCTCAGGCAACGGCTTCATCTCGTGAATATAGCCCGAGCAGATGAAGTAATCGAAAAAACGCCGCAGGTGAAAGCTGTCAATGCGATGGCGGTTCAGTTCCTTCGACTCGTTATTGAGCGTTGCCAGACGGTAGCTGCCAGCACGTCGAAGATGAGCAATCATCTCGAAACACTCCGGATGAAGCATCTTACTCTCGTCACACACCAGCTTCCACAACTGCTCAAACGTCAACGCAAGTTGCGGATTCGTCTCCAGCACCGTCCGTTCAAAAAAATCCCGTGCCGAGATCAACCCACGCTCCCAAAAGAAGTTCACTTCATCGTGAACCGCCTCATAAGCAGCAAGATCGACGCCAAGAGCGGTCAGCACGCGCCCACGCTGATCGATGTCCCATCCATTGGTGAGCAGCACCCCGCCCACGTCCCAGAAGATCGTCCTAATCTCCGGCCCTGCGCTCACCGCGCCTCCGGAAAATCCGCGCCCACAGTCGTTGCCTCCCAGGCGTCCGTCTCCTGCCGCATCAGGTCAAGCTTCGCACGCAGCCGCTTCAGCGCCACCGCTCCCAACAGCAAATGCAGGGGAGGATTCGCCGACTCCACCACCTCAATCATTGCCAGAGCAGCCCGCACCGGATCGCCCGGCTGCTTTCCATCCTGCTCCTCAAAGTACCTGCGCGCATTCCCGGCAGTCTTGTCATAGTCCGGAATCTGCCGTTCAGCGACTACGCCGGAGCGTCCAAGAAAATCCGTGCGAAATGGCCCCGGCTCAATCAATGTGACGCGCACACCCAAAGGCGCAAGCTCCAGAGCCAGCGCCTCAGAAAACCCTTCAACAGCAAATTTAGTCGTGTGGTAATAACCAAAGCCCGGATTCGCCGTCAGCCCGCCAATCGACGATAGGTTCAAAATATGCCCACTGCGCTGCCTGCGCAGATACGGCAACACCGCCCGCGTCACGCGAATCAGCCCGAAGACATTGGTCTCGAACATCGGCATAAACTCCGCCTCGGAGACCTCTTCAATCGCGCCGCCGACACCATAGCCAGCATTATTGACCAGCACGTCGATACGCCCAAAGCGCTCAATCGCCCCAGCAACCGCGCTCTCGACATCCTCCGGACGAGTCACATCCAGCCGTAGCGCCAACGCCGTCTCGGGATACCGTTTCGCAAAGTCAGCAATCTGCTCAGGCCTGCGCGCCGTGGCTACCACCTTGCCACCAGCCTTCAACACCTCTTCGGCCAGCACTCTGCCAAAGCCCGTAGAGCAGCCCGTAATAAACCACACGCGATTCGCTTGATCCTGTGTCATAGCCTTTCGATGCGCGAAGCGCAAGCTTCGACGCGGACACGATGCAACAACGCCAGTAGTATCGGAGAAAACATGAGGGCGAAGCGCACTGCTCCGCCCTCACTCCATCAACTGTTTACTTCTTGACCAGCTTCTTCGCTACTTCAACCACGTGAGCAACGCTGATGCCGAGCTTCTCCATCGCAATCGGTCCCGGCGCAGAAGCGCCAAAGCGGTCCAGGCCAACCACCGCGCCATTGTGGCCGATGTACTTGTACCAGCCCAGCGTCGCGCCCGCTTCAACCGCCAGCTTCGGCGTACTCTCCGGCAGAAGCTGATCCCGATAAGCCTGATCCTGCTCCTCGAAGACCCGGAAGCTCGGCATCGAAACCACCGAAGCGTTGATGCCCGCAGCCTTCAGTTCCTCAGCAGCCTTCAGCACCAGCGACACCTCCGAACCCGTAGCGATCAGGATAATGTCCTTGCCGCTCGCATCCAGCGCATATGCGCCCTTCCGCACGCCCTCGGCGACCTTGTACTTCGCCGCATCCAGCACCGGCAGGTCCTGCCGCGACAACGCCATAAAGCTCGCGCTCTTACGCTCCAGCGCCAACTGCCAGCACGCCGCCGTCTCGTTCGCGTCTGCCGGACGGAAGTCCGTCAGGTGCGGAATCAGCCGCAGGCTCATCAGCTGCTCAATCGGCTGGTGCGTCGGACCATCCTCGCCCAGACCAATCGAGTCGTGCGTAAACACAAACAGCGAGTGCACATTCATCAGTGCAGCCATGCGGATCGCCGAGCGCGCATAGTCCGAAAACACAAAGAACGTCGAACCGAACGGAATCAGCCCGCCATGTGCAGCCATGCCATTGACCATCGCGCACATGCCAAACTCGCGCACGCCAAAGAACACATTGCGTCCCTTGGGATCGACATGGAAGCTCGGCGAATCCTTGAAGATCGTCTTCGTCGAAGCCGTCAGGTCAGCCGCGCCGCCAAACAACTCCGGCACAACGCCCGCAACCGCGTTCATCACCACCTGGCCGGCGTTGCGCGTAGCCACAGCCTTGTCGGTCGGGAAGACAGGAATCTTCTTCTCCCAACCATCCGCAAGCTTCGCCGCGATCACGCGCTCAAACTCCGCCGCAGGCTCCGGATAAGCCTTTTTGTACTCGGCAAAGTCCGCGTTCCACGCTTCATGCTCCTTCTTGCCACGAGCCTTGGCCTTGCCCCAGTTTGCCGCCGCCTCTTCCGGCACGTAGAAGGTCTTGTCCTCGGGCCAGCCAAGGTTCTTCTTCGTGGCCTTCACCGCGTCCACTCCCAAAGCCTCGCCATGCACTTTGCTCGTGCCGGCCTTCGGGCTGCCGTAGCCAATCACCGTGCGCACGCGAATCAGCGAAGGCCGCGTCGTCTCAGCCTGCGCCGCGCGAATCGCCGCCTCAATCGCCACCAGGTCGTTGCCATCGTGGACCATCTGCACGTGCCAGTTGTACGCCTCAAAGCGCAGCGTCACGTCCTCGGTGTAGCTCAGCTCCGTCGGACCATCCAGCGAGATCAGGTTGTCGTCATACAGCACAACCAGTTTGCCCAGTCCCAGCGTCCCAGCCAGCGAAGCCGTCTCATGCGAGATGCCTTCCATCAGGTCGCCATCGCCGCAAAGCACATACGTGAAGTGGTTGACGATATTGTGACCATCGCGGTTATAAACCGCAGCCATATGCTTCTCTGCCGTCGCGATGCCCACAGCCATGCCGAAGCCCTGTCCCAGCGGCCCGGTCGTCACCTCAACACCAGGAGCCTCACCGTACTCCGGGTGTCCCGGCGTATGCGAGCCATACTGGCGGAACTGCTCAAGCTGCGATATCGGCAAGCCATAGCCCGCAAGGTGCAACGCGCCATACAGCAGCGCCGAGGCGTGGCCATTCGACAGCACAAACCGGTCGCGGTTAATCCACTTCGGATCCGCGGGATCATACCGCATCAGCTTGTGGTAGAGCAGGTACGCGATAGGAGCGCAGCCGAGCGGCGCGCCAGGGTGGCCGGAGTTGGCCTTCTGTACCGCGTCCACGGCGAGAAAACGGAGGGCATTAATGGAAAGCTGATCGAGGGCGTGCTGCTTGTCAGATAGCTGGTCGCTCATTCTCTTCCTTCTTCAACGTGCAGGGTCAACGTAGGCCGCTTCCCGGCACTGATTCGATTAATTTGGCCTGTTCCCTTCCAGTGTACAGTCGGCGCGCGCACAGGCGCATCCTCAGCCTTAGGAGGAAGCAGTTCTGTAGGTGATTCCAGGAACAATGGAAACGTCAATATTTCTGCCCAGCCAGCGTTCGCCATTCTGGTCAACCCAGCAAAGCGTAAACACCAGCGAACCTGTCTGTCCGGCAGCGATGGGGATGTTGGCGACGAAGCCAGGGTTTCCGACCGTATGCGAGTCGGTGCTGAGCGTCGTGGCCCAGCCATCCATAGAATAAACGACCCGGAACCTGCCCGCATCAACGATACGCAGCGTGTGGCCCGCCGGAATCGACGTAACCGGCCGCGTCAGTTGAAATATCTCTGTGTGGTTGGCAAACGTGCGTTTGTCTTTGGGCACCGCGTAGCGACGCTCCACCACGGATATCCTGTCCATCACCGCGCGATTCGTCACCGAGCACAGCAGCTTCAGATACTCCGAGTGCGCCCACACCAGCGGCTGCGCCGACCCCGCCGGCCGTCCCCGGAACATCCCGCACTGCGGCATGTCCGCCGTGTCCCACACCTGTTCCGGC
This sequence comes from Edaphobacter acidisoli, assembly GCF_014642855.1. Classification (NCBI taxonomy): domain Bacteria; kingdom Pseudomonadati; phylum Acidobacteriota; class Terriglobia; order Terriglobales; family Acidobacteriaceae; genus Edaphobacter; species Edaphobacter acidisoli. The sequence goes on from NZ_BMJB01000001.1 coordinate 2,214,955, forward strand.
AACATGCCGCCACGCGAGCTGAACTGCTCGAGCGCCGTAATCAGCGGTTTCACATCGCGACCCGCGGCCAGTTCATAATGCGCCCGCTCACCCGCCAGCAGAGGCCACGAACGCCCCTGTCCCCAACCCTCATACGGGCCGCCATCTTTCCTCTCCCCATAGCCATCGTGGTTATAACGTCGCCAGCATGGCCCATACGGGCTTTCGCTCTTCAGGCAGTAATCCACCACCTTCAGCGAGTCCACAATCAGTGGATCGTCTGCGCGCCTGATTCCATACCGCACCAGCTCCAGAAATCCGGCATCGATAATCTCCCGCGCCTCAAACACCGACTTCTCCCCCGGCTCGCGATTATTAATCTGCACCGACCCCACAGGAATATCGTTGTTATGAAACGGCTCGCCCGGAGCCGGCGGACGAATCCGCATGTAGTGCCGCTTAATCTGCGGATGCAGCACGCCCTCGTCGGTCGTCGTCCACTCATCCAGATGCGCTTCAATCCAATCGGCGTATGACTCCAGAAACTCCGCCTGCTCCTCCGAACCCCGCGCCCGCATAATGTCCGCCGCGCAGATCAGCCCCGAGATCACCGCCGCCAGCGTCGAAGGCGAATATCCCGCGGCCTCCTCCCACCGCTCCTGCTGCGTAATCGGCGCATACCGCACCAGAAACGACGCGGCCCTTTCGACAAACGGAACGATGTCGAACTTGCCCAGCCCATCCATCTTCCACAGCCGCCACGCCAGCATGATCGGAAACGCGACCTCATCCAGCTGAATCCCCGACCAGTATGGTGTGCCATCGATCCAGAAGTTCTGCGCGAAGCTTCCATCCGGCCGCTGCGTACAAGCCAAATACACCAGCGCTCTCAGCGCCGTGCTCGCGCGCCCCGGATGCAGCGCTTCGTCCGTGCATCCGCACTCCAGTAGCGCTGTCGCCGTCTGCACCATATCGCGCGTCCACACCAGGTGATATCCGCCCAGATCCACATCGCTCTTCGACGCACCCCACGGTATCGAAGCCGATGCGATAAACGCGCCCGAAAATGTCTTGTCCTCATGCGTCAGCAGCAGCTTGTGGCTGATCCGCGCCAGCCTGCCTTTGTCTGTCGAAGCAGCCGCCAGCCTGTCCACCGGGGCCGCCCGCTGCCACTGTGCAATAAACCGGTCGCGGTGCTCGCCAAAGTCCGACGCCAGGCTCTGCTTCATCTGCGCCACCGCCGCATGGGGTCCTTCGCCAAACGCAATCGCAATCGTAAACTCCGGGTGCTGCGCGATGTCGATCTCGCCCATCACGGCGATATTGCCATTCAGCGCCTGCCCGAAGTGCCAATCCATCTTCAAATGCTGCGCCACGTCCTGGTAGCCATCGCTCGCGCCCACATATCCGCACGACGAGGCAGTAAACCCGCAATCCGCCCCCATCGCCAGCGACACCCCATCCTTCCACGCCAGCAGGCACCGTTTCCCAGCCATGTCCACCGACCGCGCCGAGTTTCCCCACCCGCCCACATTCAGGTGCGGTGCCAGCAGCGCATAGCACTTCAGCCGCGAAAGCACCGCATCTTCGCCCTCAAGCTTCACATGCATCAATACCACCGGGTGATGTGGGTCCGCGACGAACTCCTTGGTCACCGTATACAGCCCGCGCGTATCCGTCGCCCTCACGCGCACTGCCGGAGCCGCAGGATCCATGTACTCGAAGTCATACTCAAGGTCGCGCTTCTCTTCGTGAAAAAACGTCTCGCCGTCAGAGAACAGCAGCTCCATATCGCGCGTCTGCGGACGGTCGATCGTCGGGTAATAGATTTCGTTCAGGATGCCGTGCGAAAGCGTGAACCAGACGCGGCTCGATGCAGCATACGCGGTCACAACCGCATCCTTGCTGCTCGACGTCCAACGAGGTTCCAGTCCAGGAGAGCCAAAGGCAGGGCCATCATCATCAAGCCAGTGGTAGGAAGGGTTCTGATCGCTCATGGTTACTCCGTTAGATGTTCACACGGTCGAAGCCGTCACCACAACCTGCGGCAAATTACACAATACATCCCCAACGTTGCGTTATGATTCAGAGGTTGCCGCTCGCGTCCGTGCATCGTGTCCGGCCCCGCGCGCATCGAACCCAACTGAAGACATTCACAAGCGCTGCCGCCCGGCAGCCTTCAAACAAGCGAACACGAGGAGAACAACCGTGGCATACGAACTTCCCCCTTTGCCCTACGACTACGCTGCCCTTGAACCTCACATCGACGAAGCAACCATGAAGCTCCACCACGACAAGCACCATCAGGCCTACGTCAACAACCTGAACGGCGCCGTCGAGAAACATCCGGATCTGAGCAAAAAATCAGCCGAAGAGCTGCTGAAATCCCTCGACACCGTCCCTGAAGACGTTCGCGCCACCGTCCGCAACAACGGCGGCGGCCACGTCAACCACTCCATGTTCTGGCAGATCATGAAGCCCAAGGGCGGCGGCGAGCCCTCCGGCGACATCGCCCAGCAGATCAAGGCCGACTTCGGCTCCTTCGAAGACATGAAAAAGCTCTTCAACGAGACCACGGCCAAACAGTTCGGCTCCGGCTGGGGCTGGCTCATCTTCACCGGCGGCAAGCTGAAGATCGTCACCACGCCCAACCAGGACAACCCCATCTCGCAGGGCCACTACCCCATCCTCGGCAACGACGTTTGGGAGCACGCCTACTACCTCAAGTACCAGAACAAGCGCCCCGACTACCTCGCCGCCTGGTGGAACACCGTCAACTGGGACGAGGTCAACAAGCGCTTCGCCACTGCAAAATCTCACAAGTAATCCACCACACAATTCCGCATCACGGCACGAGGGCTGCACACCGCAGCCCTCGTTTGCGTCTTCCCCGCTCCTCCACACGTCATTTCAAAAAAGAAAAAGTTCCCGCTCAACCGGAGGACACGTGGACGAAGCTCTCCTCACCCGCCGCACCCTCGTGCGCAACGCCGCCATCGCCGCCGCAGCCGCGACCATCGCGCCCAAACGCACCTGGGCGCAAGCCAGCCCCGTCGCCACCACCACCTCCGGCAAAGTCCGCGGCACAGTGCAAGACGGTGTCTACGTCTTCAAAGGCATCCCCTACGGCGCCGACACCGCCCACCGCCGCTTCCAGCCCGCCGAAAAGCCCACTCCCTGGACCGGCGTCCGCGACACCGTGACCTTCGGCCCGCAATCACCACAGCCCATCCACCACCGCATCGGCCGCTCCACCTTCAGCTATCTCGACGAAGACAGCCCCGTCAACAGCGAAGACTGCCTCCACCTCAACATCTGGACCTCCGCCCTCGACGACCGCAAGCGTCCCGTCATGGTCTACATCCACGGTGGCGCCTACTCCTCCAGCAGCAGCAACGGCCCCATCTACGACGGCACGCGCCTCGTCCGCCGCGGCGATGTAGTCGTCGTCACCATGAACCACCGTCTCAATCTCTTCGGCTACCTCTACCTGGCCCAACTCGGCTCACCAGACCTTGCCCAAAGCGGCAACATCGGCCAGCTCGACCTCGTCCTCATGCTCCAGTGGGTCCGCGACAACATCGCCCGCTTCGGCGGCGACCCCTCCCGCATCATGATCTTCGGCCAATCCGGCGGCGGAGCCAAATGCGCCACCCTCATGGCCATGCCCGCCGCGCGTGGACTCTTCCACCGCGTCATCACCATGAGCGGCCAGCAGCTCACCGCCCGCACTCCCGCCCACGCCGCCGCATCCGCCGAAGCCGTCCTCGCGCAACTCGGCCTCACCCGCGCCACACTCAACGACATCCGCGACCCACGCAAAGTCCCGATGGACCGCCTCGTCGACGCCATCCACTCCGGCGGCTATTTCGGCCCCGTACTCGACGGCCAGGTCCTCAACCGCGACCCATTCTCACCCGACGCGCCCGCGCTCTCCGCCAGCGTCCCGATGATCCTCGGCAACACGCACGACGAGACGCGCCTGCTCATCGGCGCATCCGACCCACGTCTCTTCAACCTCACCTGGGACGAGCTCCCCACGCGGCTCGAACACTATCGCCAATTCCTCGGCGCCTACAAAACCGCAGACATCATCGCCGACTACCGTCGCTGGTATCCCGCCTACTCCGCCAGCGACGTATTTTTCGCAGTTACGACAGGGTTCAGAAGCTGGCACGGCATGGTCATCGAAAGCGACCGCCGCGCCGCGCAGCACGGCCCAACATGGACGTATAACTTCACCTGGAAATCACCCGCCGACGGCGGCAAGTGGGGCGCGCCCCACACCATCGACATTCCCTTCGCCTTTGACAACGTCGAAATCGCCGCATCCATGACCGGTAACACGCCAGAAGCGCAACGCCTTGCCGCCAAAGTCAGCGAAACCTTCATCACCTTCGCCCGCACCGGCGACCCCAACAACCGCGCCATCCCACACTGGCCGCGCTACAACCTGGACCATCGCTCCACCATGCTCTGGGATACCACTCCACACATCGAAGACGACCCACGCGGCAACGAGCGCAAACTCATCGCACAAGCCCCCTACACCCAGCCCGGAACATAAGTCGAGAACCAGGGCTCAGAGTCTCGAAGAATCAACCCAGCTGATTAACACTGAAACGAGCGACAGGCCGTGGTGTAAGTGAGATGAGGGCAATGCCGATAATCACGAGAACGCCCACCCCGATCAGTTCTCCACGCTCAATCATGTTGCGCAACGCCTGAGTGCCCATCACCACCGCGTGCGCCAAACTGGACCACGCCGTGAACGCAATCAGGCTGCGATGCGCCGATGGGTTCCGGATTGCCAGCAACAGAAAAACCCCTAGCGTGACATAGAGACTCAACATCATAGCCAGCGCAGGATCCTGTCGCATCATCGTCGCCATCGGGTAAGACAAAGCCACGAAAAGTAGTCCCACCAGCGCCAGGACTATCTTCAACGCTCGTTCCCGAACCATACGTGTCCTCCCAGATGCCAGGCAACCCAGCGAACTTCTGTTCAGGACTCATTCGCAGGATAGACCAGCGCCGTTGAGAGTGTAGCTCCGTCTTCAAATCCGAGGCTGCGGATATCTCAGTCTTCGTCACTGAGATATCCGCGGCGAGCCGTTACTCCGGCTGCCCCTTCCGAGGCCGGCGATTCGCCTGCAACACCTTCTTCCGCAACCGCAGCGACTTCGGCGTCACCTCGACCAGCTCATCATCGGCAATGAACTCAATCGACTGCTCGAGCGTCAACTGCTTATACGGAACCAGCCGCAGAGCCTCATCAGCCGAGCTCGCGCGCATATTGGTCAGCTTCTTCTCACGCACGCAGTTCACGTCCAGGTCGTTATCGCGCGAGTGCTCGCCGATAATCATGCCCTCGTAGACATCAATCCCATCCGGCACAAACAGCACGCCGCGGTCCTGCAGCCCATTCAGCGCGTAAATCGTGGTCGTGCCCGCGCGATCAGCAATCAGGGCGCCCGTAGGCCGCTGCGGAATCTCACCCTGATACGGCACATACCCATCCGCAATCGAGTTCATGATGATCGTGCCGCGCGTCTCCGTCAGCATCTCCGACCGCAGCCCAATCAGCCCGCGCGAAGGAATCTTGAACTCCATCCGCACGCGCCCCGAGCCATGATTGGTCATCTTCACCATCTCGCCCTTGCGCGGCCCCAGCCGCTCAATCACCGTGCCTACAAAGGTCTCCGGAATATCGACTGTCAGGTACTCATTCGGCTCCATCAACTGGTCGTCAATCCGCCGCGTCACAATCTCGGGCCGCGACACCATCAGCTCAAAGCCCTCGCGCCGCATCATCTCAATCAGCACCGAAAGCTGAAGCTCACCACGACCCAGCACCTTGAACGTATCGGGCGAACCAGTATCTTCCACGCGAATCGAAACGTTCGTCAGCAGCTCTTTATCCAGCCGCTCCTTCAGATTACGGCTCGTCACATACTGCCCCTCGCGCCCCGCAAACGGCCCGTTGTTCACCGAGAACTGAATCGCAATCGTCGGCTCATCAATCTTGATCAGCGGCAGTGGCGACGGGTTTTCGATATTCGTAAACGACTCGCCAATCGTGATGCCCGAAACGCCCGCAATGGCGACGATATCGCCCAGCTGCGTCTCCGGCGTATCAATCCGCTTCAAGCCGTCAAACGTAAACAGCTTCGTAATCTTGACCGTCTCCAGCTTCCCATCCGTCTTCGAGACGGCAACCTCCTGCCCCGTCTTGAGCGTGCCGTTGAAGACACGCGCAATGGCCAACCGGCCGAGGTAGTCGGAGTAATCAAGATTCGTGACAAGAATCTGAAGCGAGCCCTCAGGATCGCCCTTCGCCGGAGGAATCGTGTTTACGATCAGGTCAAACAGCGGCTTCAGGTCCGTGCCCGGCTGCGCCAGGTCCATCGTCGCCGTGCCCTGCTTACCGTTCGTGTAGATGATGGGGAAGTCGAGCACGCTCTCATCGGCATCAAGATCGATGAACAGGTCATAGACCTCGTTCACCACCTCCTGCGGCCGCGCGTCCGGACGGTCAATCTTGTTGATGACCAGAATCGGCGTCAGCTTCGCCTCCAACGCCTTCGAGAGCACATAGCGCGTCTGCGGCAGCGGCCCTTCCGACGCGTCCACCAGCAACACAACACCATCGACCATCTTCAGCGCGCGCTCCACCTCGCCGCCAAAGTCCGCGTGGCCCGGCGTATCGACAATATTGATCTTCGAATCGAGGTAGTGAATGGCCGTGTTCTTGGCCAGAATCGTAATGCCGCGCTCGCGCTCCAGATCGTTCGAGTCCATCACACGATCGGCAACCGCCTCGTTCGTGCGGAACGTCCCGCTCTGACGCAGCATCGCATCCACCAGCGTGGTCTTGCCATGGTCGACGTGGGCAATAATGGCGATATTGAAGATAGGCTTAACGGCAACGGCGGTCGAGTTACTCACGGCGTAGATGTCCTGTCTGTGCGCTTAAGGGAATGGTTTGTAGGGGAAGAACGCGCAAGTACTAGTTTATCCCAGATCGTAGTGGATACCCCGTGAAGAGGTGGTCAAAGTTCACCCCAAATAACTCATTCCCCTGCATACATTTACAAAATTTTCAAAAGAATCTCCCGCGAAATCCGCGTGTCAAGCCCCCAAACCCCATAACCAATTCAATCTAAATCGGTTACCCGTGGCGGGATTCCAGTCTCAGAAAACTAAAATAGAAATAGGGGGCAAATTATGGGTTTTCGCCATACCGCACTCTGTGCGTCGAAGTGAGCACCCACATAAAACCACGTCATCTCGACCGCGAGTGGGCAGTACTCGCCACAAACCACGTCATCTCGACCGAAGCGAAGCGGAGTGGAGAGACCCCTGTATTTCGCTTTTGGCCTTCCCAAACTTCGATCTTAATCATTTGAAATGAAGACTTTGAAGAAACTAAAGATCCACACCCCAAATAGAATCAGGACTTTAGCCAGGTACCCTCAAAATAAAGCCTGTATTTCGAAGACTTTAGCACTTAAGTACGGGGAGGGGGTACCCCTAAAGATTGAGCTTCTTGAACACCCGCTCCGGGATGTGCCGCACCACAAACATGATCCCCCGCCACTGGAACGGCACGTACACCGTGTCCTTCCCCTTCGCCACGGCCTTGACGATCGCCTCTGCCACCGCGTCCACATCCGCGAACTTCTCACTCTTCGGCATTCCAGCGGTCATCGCCGTCCGCACCGGTCCCGGCTTGATCGTCACCACCTTCACGCCCTCACGGTCCACCCGGTTCCGCAGCCCATCGAGAAACGCCGACAGCCCCGCCTTCGACGACCCGTACACGTAGTTCGACTTCCGCCCCCGGTCCCCAGCCACCGAAGACAGCACCGCAATCGTCCCCGACCGCCGCTGTACACAGAAGTTCGCCAGCCACGTCACCAGCGACACAGGAGCCATGAAGTTCGTGTGGATGATCTGCGCCGCCGTATTGAAGTCCTGCTCCGCATGAGTCTGGTCGCCCAGAATCCCATGCGCCAGATACGCAACATCCATCCCGGTCAACGAATTGATCGCGTGGGCCAGCAGCGCAGGATGCTTGTCCGTATCGTCCAGATCGGCAATCGCTGTGTCGACGAAGCTCGCGCCGCGTGTCTTCAGGTCAGCGGCCACAGCGGCGAGCTTCTCCGCATTCCTCGCCACCAGGAAGAAGCTCGCCCCCTGCGCAGCCCATATCCTGCACGTAGCCTCGGCAATCCCCGAGGTCGCCCCGAGCACAAGAATCTTCCGCGGTGTCGTCGAATTCTGCCTGTCTGTCATATTCCTGATGTCTCTCCGGTAACTCGCTCCCAGAAGCTGGAAGTGAGCAGAGGATCGCGGTAGCGCGCAAACTGCTGCCACTGCGGATAAAACGCCTGGTACTGCATCGCGGTCATCGCCGCATCCTTCGCCGGATACAGCCTCCCGCCAAACTCGTACACCATGTCCGCCAGCCGATGCACCAGCGGAAACGTCCGGTCCTGCTTGATGGGAAAGTCGAGCGCCAACGTGATGCCCGGCTTCGGAAAACTCATCATGCCGGGTGAAGGAACATCGCCAAATGCCTTGAGCACCGCTAGAAAACTCGCAAGGCCAGACTTCGCCACCTCGTGCAGAATGGCGACCGTCCCTTCCTTCGCGTGCTCCCACGGAATCACGTACTGAAATTGGAGCAGCCCGCGCTTGCCGTACATGCGGTTCCAGTGCAGCACCTTGTCCAGCGGATAGAAGAACGGCTCGTAGTCCTGCACCGCGACCGAATGCTTCGAGAACTGCTTATGGAAGAATGCTGCGTTAAAGAGGCTGACACTCAACCGGTTTAACGCAAAGCCCGGCGCGTCGAACGGAAAGACCAGCTTCGGCTTCGGCGACGGCAAGAGCGTATCGCGCTTGGCCGAGTGGTCTCCCTGCATAAAGATTCCACGCGCAAAGTTCTTGCCAGTCGAGGTGACATCCACCCAGCTCACCGTGTACTCGACGTCCTTGCTCTCGTCGGTCAGTGCCAGAAACTCGTCGATACCGTGAAACTGAATCCCCTCATAATCAATCAGCCGCGAGACAATCGGCTTCAGCCGCAGCGTCGCCCACGAGATGAAGCCCGTCAAGCCGAGTCCGCCGATGGTCGCCGCGTACCAGTCAGGATTCTCCATCGGCGAGCACAGCTTCCGCGTCCCGTCCGAGCGGACCAGCTCGAACTGCGTCACATGGCAGCCAAACGTTCCGGCCATGTGATGGTTCTTGCCGTGAATATCGTTCGCTATGGCCCCGCCCAGCGTGACGTACTTCGTTCCAGGACTAACTGGAAGGAAGAACCCGCGCGGCACAGCAAAGTCAAGAATCTGGGCCAGCGTAATGCCAGCCTCAGCAGTAAGCAGCCCGGTCTCAGGGTCGAAGGTTATCAGCCGGTTCATGCCGGTCGTGACAAGCAGGTTGCCATCTTTCAGCAGACAGGCATCGCCGTAGCTCCGTCCCATGCCAACAGGAAGAGCACCATTGAGGAGGCTTGGTGCAATGGCCGAAAAGTCATTCTGCCAGTGCAGCGGAATCACAGTCGCGCCATACGTGGGATAGCGCCCCCACGACTCGAACGGCGCACTCGGCGTCTGTCCTTCCGAAACCCGCAGATTCAGTTGTTCCGTTGCTGGCGGCGCTGCTGGCATGGATTCAAGCATAGACGATTGGCGAGCGCATCGCGGTGAGGCGTACAGAAAGGCTTAACACCGATTTACACAGATTTCACCGATCTCAAGACGAAAGCCGAACAGGAGAAGAGAGATCTAACTCGCTCCAATCGGTGTGATCGGTGCCAATCGGTGTTAAGCCTCTTGCGCTGCCTCCGGGAAGATTCATTAGAAAGAAGAGGCACGGCCGGGGCCGTGCCATCGTTTGAAAAAATGGATTGCTTAGGCGGCTTTGGCCCGCTTGGCTGCCGCATCCTTGAGAGCAGCCTTAGCCTGCTCAGCAAGCGCAGCAAAACCCGCTGCATCGTTGGCGGCGATGTCAGCCAGCACCTTGCGATCGAGCTGGTTGCCAGCCTTCTTGAGGCCGTCGATGAAGGTCGAGTAGCTCAGGCCGTTCTGCTTTGCCGCCGCGCCAATACGGACGATCCACAGCGAGCGGAACTGCCGTTTCTTCTGCTTGCGGCCCGTATAGGCGAACATGAGCGAGCGCTCAACCGCCTCCTGAGCCGCCTGATAAAGCTTTGATTTCGTGAGGAAGTAACCACTCGCGCGCTTCAGAATCTTTTTGCGGCGATCGTTGCGTTTTGTACCACGTTTTACACGAGGCATGTGCCTTGCTCCTTTTGCGTACTTCGTTTAAGCGGCTGGAGGCAAGGTGGCCTCTTCACTCGCTATGCAACTTCAAGTCTCGGTGGAGTCCGCGAACTCTGCGATGCTCCAGGGGCCTCTACGCTTTGACCGGCCCTTTGTTCTTGTGTGAACGGCTCGACCTGAAAACCTCAATTCCGAGCGCCGATCAGGCGTAAGGAATCATGCGGGCGACCTTTGCCGAATCCGCCTCGCTGACCAGCACGATGCCTCCAAGCTTGCGCTTGGTCTTCGTGGCCTTCGAGGTGAGGATATGGCGCATCTTCGACTGACCGCGCTTGAACTTACCCGTGCCGGTCTTCTTGAAGCGCTTGGCTGCGCCTGAGTGTGTCTTCAACTTTGGCATTGTGATCCTGAAAGTTACTGCTTTGGGGACAACCTCTTGAGTATATACGAGGTCGGCATCGAAGACAAAGACGCCATAGCCTGCGGGGAGATTCAGGCCACGGCGTCTTTAGGTTGTGACACTGGGTGTATGGGTTTAGCCGCTGATGCCTTTGCCGCTACCGGCCGTTCCGCTGCCGGAACCAGAGCCCGTGGTTGAGCCTCCACCGGAAGTGGAACCTCCGCCGGACGTGGACCCACCGCTATTGACCTCACAGCCACTGCTGTCGTTGCCGTGACCGTGATCACATTCCTTTCCATTGTTGTCATCACTGAAGCCGCCGCGTCCGTCCTGGCTGTTGTGATACCAGCCCAAGCCGAGGAAAGACCAGTGATTCCCGCTGTTGCCGTCGCTCTTGTGAGCGTTGTCACAAGCGATCGCGGAAGACGTCGCCATAAATGCAATGCTGAGTACCGATGCGATTGCTAGCTTGTTCAATTTCATAATGCTCCCCTTCTGATGTCGAAGATTCTGGAGATAACCGTTCTGGAACAGAATTAACCGCTGATACCCTTGCCACTGCCAGCCGTTCCGCTGCCCGAGCCGGAGCCGGTGGTACCAGAACCAGATGTGCTGCCGCCGGTCGAGCATGGCGTGCCGTTGTAGCCCTTGGTTGGGTTGCAGTCGTGCTGACCACCGTCACCATTACCGTCGTGATGATTGCAGCCGCCATCATGGTCGTGACCGAAGTGGTTGTGGCACCAACCGGTGAATGACCAGCCGCCGGAGTCGCTCGAAGAGCTTCCTCCGTGGTCACACGCATATGCAGAGGAGCTGGCCACGAACGCCAATCCCAGGACAGAAGCTACGAGTAAGCGATTGAATCTCATCGAGTTACGCCTCCTACCAACGAAACAATGATAACAATGTGCAATTTTTTGCATATAACACTTTCAGGTTACCTTGAATTACTCATGGCATATTTATCGCCCAAATCATTGATTACCAAGTAGATTACCTTCGCGATTTTGCCGGTCAGCTTTCTCAAGATGGCTCGCTGCGCGCTAATACAAGAAAATATTCCAGACTCTGGTGGGTCTAACCCAGACTCCGATTGCGTGCAAAAGTCTTGAACCACGCGGGGTGCAGGTCGATTCTGACGACCTGAAATTCACCTCTAAACGTGATACACTTAAGCTACCGGACGCGATACCGAGACACCTCTAAAACGCTGGAATGAAGCGGGTTTCGCGCAATCAAGCAAATTGAGATTCGGTCTGGCCCCGGCCCAGACGGCCCCCGGCGAACATAACTACCACTGGAGATACATGGCATCGACGGCAATCCCCACCGAAACAGCCCTTCTGGATCTGGAAGACAGCGCTAAAACCGCCACGCAGGCTTCAAAGAAGGAGCAGTCTGGCGGCTACTCGGCCGAGAACATTACCGTTCTTGAAGGCCTTGAGGCTGTGCGGCTACGCCCTGCGATGTACATCGGCTCGACCGGAGAAATGGGTCTGCACCACCTGGTCTATGAAGTTGTCGACAACTCGGTGGACGAGGCACTAGGCGGGCACGCGACACGCATCGACGTCACTATCCACGTCGACAACTCCATCACCGTCACCGATGACGGTCGCGGCATTCCGGTTGACGATAAAGTCATCAACGGCGAGAAGATGCCAGCCGTACAGGTCGTGCTCACGATGCTCCACGCCGGCGGCAAGTTCGACTCCTCAAACTACAAAGTCTCCGGCGGCCTGCATGGCGTGGGCGTAAGCTGCGTCAACGCGCTCAGCGAAGAGTTCGATGTCGAGATCTGGCGCGACGGCTTCGCCTGGGAGCAGGACTACTCCAAGGGTATTCCGACCAGCAAGCTGCGCAAGATGGGCCCAACCAAGCGCCTCGGGACCAAGATCCACTTTCTTCCCGATAAGACCATCTTTTCCGTCACCGAGTTCAACTACGACACGCTGGCGCAGCGGCTGCGCGAGCTGGCCTTTCTGAACAAGGGTCTTGAAATCCACCTGACCGACGAGCGCACGACCGACTCCAAAACCGGCGAGAGCAAGCACCAGGAGTTCAAGTATGTCGGCGGCATTGCCGAGTTCATCAAGCACCTCAACAAGGGCAAGGCCGTGCTACACGACAAGCCCATCTACATGGAAGCCGAGCGCGACAACGTCGTCATGGAGATCGGGCTCCAGTACAACGACAGCTACTCGGAGACGGTCTTCACCTTCGCCAACAACATCAACACCGTTGACGGAGGCACGCACCTGTCGGGCTTCAAAACCGCTCTGACCCGCACCATTAATGCCGCAGGGCAGGCTCTGGGTCTGTTCAAAGATGTGAAGGAAAACCTCTCGGGCGACGACGTGCGCGAGGGCCTGGTTGTTGTCATCAGCGTGAAGCTCAGCCAGCCGCAGTTTGAAGGCCAGACCAAGGGCAAGTTGAACTCCGACATCGCCGGCACGGTGCAGGCATTTGTGAACGAGCGGCTGGGCGCTTTCCTCGAACAGACACCCGCTGTTGCCAAGAAGATCATCAACAAGGCAATCGACGCCGCCCGCGCCCGCGAAGCAGCCCGCAAGGCCCGCGACCTCACCCGCCGCAAAGGCGCGCTCGACGGCGGCGGACTGCCGGGCAAACTCGCCGATTGCTCTGAGCGCGAGCCGGACCGCTGCGAACTCTATCTGGTCGAGGGCGAAAGCGCAGGCGGCACTGCCAAGCAGGGTCGCGACCGTAAGTTCCAAGCTATCCTGCCACTCAAGGGCAAGATCCTCAATGTCGAAAAAGCCCGCTACGACAAGATGCTGGGCCACGAGGAAATCCGCGCCATGATCACTGCCCTCGGCTGCGGCATCGGCAAGGACGACTTCGACGCCACCAAACTCCGCTACGGCAAGATCATCCTGATGACCGATGCAGACGTGGACGGCTCGCACATCCGCACGCTCCTGCTCACCTTCTTCTTCCGCCACATGACGGAGCTGATCAAGCGCGGCAATGTCTTCATCGCGCAGCCGCCGCTCTATCGCATCAAGAAGGGCAAGTTTGAGCAGTACATCAAGGACGACCGCGAGTACGTCAACGTCATGGTCAAGCGTGCCTCTGAAGGCATGGTCATTCGCTACGGCGAAGGCGGCGCAAGGCTCGAAGGTCGCGACCTCACCAAATTCATGGGCCAGCTCAACGACTTCCTCGGCTTCTTCGAGAAGGTCCAGAAGCGCCTTCGCAACGAAGAAGTCACCGAGGCATTCGCCGACCTCTTCAGCCATCAGGGCAAAGACCCGGTGCACCGTGCCGACTTCGAATCGCCCGCAAAGCTCAAGACCATGCGCGAGAAGCTCGTGGCCATGCAGAAGACGTACCAGTTCAAGTCCGTCGGCGAAGTCGAGATGAACGAAGAGCGGCAGATGTACTCCGTCAGCTTCACCGACGCGCAGGGCGCGGTCCGAGTAATCGACTGGGCGCTCGCTTCCTCACCGGAAAGCCGTCAGATGCTCTCCAAACACGCGCTCCTCAACGGCCAGCTCACCGGACCGTTCTTCATCGAGTACGCCTCAAAAAGCAAAGCTGAGGCCGCCGTCGAAGCCGAAGAAGAAGCCGAAGAAGCCGCATCGGAAGAGGGCGTCGCTCCAACTGCCAGTGCCCCAGGCACCGTCGCCGAAGCCAAGCCCGGCAAGCGCACCAATAAGAGCTCGCACGATCCGGTCGAGAAGAAGACTGTCCGCGAGGTCTTCGACTACGTTATCGAGCAGGGCCGCAAAGAGTACCAGGTCCAACGTTATAAGGGCCTCGGTGAAATGACCGCTCCGCAGCTCTGGGAAACCACGATGGACCCGGACCGCCGCACGCTCCTCCAGGTCAAGCTCGAAGACATCGCCGCCTGCGAAGAGATATTCACCACTTTGATGGGTGAAGACGTCGAGAGCCGCCGCAAATTCATCGAAGAAAACGCCCTCGATGTAAAGAACCTCGACATCTAACTGGTATCGCATTCATATCAAACGAGAGCCCCGCTTTTGCGGGGCTTTTCTTCTGCAATAATGCGGCATGCGTGAACTGCACCCTTCTCAAAACATGAATGAATTCAACCGGCGGCGCTTTCTCGCCGCATGCGCCGCTGCTGGTGTGGGTAGCACTTTGCTGCCGGGTGTATTGCTTGGCATGACAGTCGATGCGGAGAACACGCAAGGCGCGGGTGTAAGCGGCAGCGCGCTCGAAAAGATTACGCCTGAGATGATCGATACCGCAGCCGCAATCGCTGGGCTGAAGATTACCGCAAAGCAGAAGGCCATGATGCTGGATAGCTTGTCGCGAATGCGGGATTCGATCGAGGTCATCCGCACACTCAAGATGCCGAATAGCGTGGCTCCCGCATTTGTCTTCGATCCGGTACCCGGCGGCATGAAGCTGGAAACAGAGCGCAAGCCGATGCAGATCAGCGCCGCGCCAGATGTCACACGACTAGCCGAGGCCAGTGTAGGTTCGGACGATCTTGCGTTCGCCTCCGTACGCGAGCTGGCAGAGTTGATCAGAACGCGCAAAGTCACCAGCGTTGCGCTGACGAAGATGTATCTGGCCCGCCTCAAAAAGTACGATCCGCAACTACACTTCGTCATCACCTTCACCGAAGACCGCGCCCTGGCGCAGGCCGTCGCCGCCGATGCCGAAATCGCCGCAGGCAACTATCGCGGCCCGCTGCATGGCATTCCCTGGGGAGCGAAGGACCTGCTCGCGGTAAAGGGATATCCCACAACCTGGGGTGCGGGCGGCTTCGAAAAACAGAGCTTTGATTACGACGCAACTGTAGTCAGGCGTCTGGACGCGGCAGGCGCGGTATTGGTTGCGAAACTCAGTATGGGCGCACTCGCCAGCGGGCCAATCTGGTTTGGCGGGATGACGCGCACTCCCTGGAACCCTCGGCAGCCTTCCAGCGGTTCATCGGCGGGGTCGGCCTCGACAGTAGGAGCAGGCTGCGTCGGCTTCGCCATCGGGACTGAAACGCTTGGCTCGATCTCCTCGCCCTGCACGCGGTGCGGAGCGACCGGACTAAGGCCAACGTTTGGCTTCGTGCCGCGCACCGGAGCCATGGCGCTGAGCTGGACCATGGATAAGATCGGCCCCATCGCCCGGTCCGTGGAAGACTGCGCGCTCGTCATGAACGCCATCTACGGTCCCGACGAACAAGACCTGAGCGTGCGCGACGCCGCCTTCAACTGGGACGCCGAGTTCAACTGGAGATCCCTTCGCGTTGGCTATCTGAAAGACGAGTTCGAGCCTCCTCGTCAACCTGACGGAACCACTCCCGAGGCAAAACGAGATTTTGAAAGCCGCACCTACGACGCCAAATACGCTCTGAGCACACTCGATACTCTCCGGAACATGGGGGTGAAGCTGGTTCCGGTAGAGATGCCGCATGGCTGCCACTTCGGCGACATCACCCCGGTCCTCGAAGCTGAGGCAGCCGCTGCATTCGACGAACTCACACTCACAGGCCGCGACGCCCTGCTCACCGAGCAGGGCCCACACGAGTGGCCGAACACATTCCGTATCGCACGGTTCTACCCCGCAGTCGATTACATTCAGGCACAGCGCGCGCGAACGCTGGCGATGAGAGCGATGGCTTCTGTGTTTGATCAGGTCGACGTGATCGTAACGCCATCGGACGGCGCTCAGCTAAGCGCAACCAATCTAACGGGACATCCGGCGGTGATTGTGCCGAATGGCGTGCGCGGCGACGGCGCGCCTCAGCCGTTGCACACCGGCGATGGAGATCCTGAAAATGTCGGAGGCCCGGGAACGCCCGTCTCGATTACGTTTCTCGGTACTCTGTACTCTGACGCACGGCTGGCCGCATTCGCGCGCGCCTATCAGCACGAAACCGCGTTCAATCTGATGCGACCAAAAATCAGCTAGCCCATGTGTCGCACGGTCATCTGCGGAATGCGAACGTTAGGCGGCAACGTACAGGCATAAACAATCGCTTCAGCCACCTCAGCAGGCTCCATCATTTGCGAGTTGCGAATGAACTCTTCCGTGCGCCCATGTCCAAGCGCGAACTCGGATTTCACGCCGCCGGGAAAGATCGTCCCCACCTTGATGCCATGTTTGCGCAACTCAGCATCAAGAGCCTGCGAAAAGCCCGCCTGAGCGAACTTGGTCGCGCAATAGACAGACTCGCCTGCAACGCCCTGAAGCCCAGCTACTGATGACACAAACAAAATCGTCCCGCACTTCGCGGCAATCATGTGCGGCGCCGCATAGCGCGAGAAGAGAAACCCGCTGCGCATATTGGCATTCATCAGCGCGTCATACTCCTCCGCAGAAGTATCGACGAGGCCCTTGTAATTCCCCGCGCCAGCGTTGTTGATAAGAATATCAAGACGACCAAACGTACCGATCGCAAGCTCAACAGCCTGCTGCGCGGTAACCTCGTCAGCAGCATCGCCAGCGTGAAAAGCGACCTTCACCCCAAGCGACTCCGCCTCAGCACAAAGTCTGCGAAGCCGTTCCTCGCGCCGAGCCGTCACCACAAGGTTCGCGCCGCGCTGCGCGAGAGCAACCGCTGTGGCCCATCCGATGCCCGCGCTGGCCCCTGTGACGAGCGCGGTTTTCCCTGCGAGCACTCCGTCTGTCTGTTGCATCTTGAAAGTGTTCTCCTGATTTCCCGATGGTAGCATCCGTTTATGGCCGCCGAAGTACTACTAGAAGCGCGAGGGCTCTCGAAGGAATACAGCGCGGGCACCCGCGTAGTGGACGACGTCTCATTCACCATCGCGCGCGGCGAAACTCTGGGACTGGTCGGCGAATCCGGCTCAGGCAAAAGTACAGTAGCGCGAATGCTTCTGCGGCTTATTGAGCCTTCCGCAGGGTCGCTGCAATACAACGGAATCGACCTGCTTGCCGCCGGACCGCTTCAATTACGCTCAATGCGGAGGCGAATGCAAATCGTCTTCCAGGACCCCTTCGCCGCCCTCAACCCAAGAATGCGCGTGCGCGAAATTCTCGCCGAACCATTCCGCATTCACGGCGAATCCCACTCCGCCACTGAAGGCCGCCTCGCCGCAATGCTCCACGAGGTAGATCTCGAGCCAGAAGCGCTCAATCGCTTCCCTCACGAGTTCAGCGGAGGCCAACGCCAGCGCATCAACATTGCCCGCGCCCTCGCGCTCAAACCAGAGTTCGTCGTCCTGGACGAGCCAGTCAGCGCACTCGATGTCTCCGTGGGAGCGCAGGTCGTGAACCTGCTCAAAGAATTGCAGCGCACCTACGGACTCACCTACCTGTTCATCTCGCACTCGATGCCGCTAGTTCGCTACCTCTGCGACCGCGTTGCGGTAATGCGCCACGGACGTATCGTCGAGATCGGCAATTGCGTCGAAGTCTGCGACTCTCCCACACACGAGTACACGCGCGGCCTCATAGCCGCCACACCAGAGATCCCGCATAGCATCTCACCCAATCCAATGTAGTTAGTCAATCCCGATACAATAGAAGTTGGAGAAACCTGCGCTTTACCGGCCATCGCCACGCAGACAGCGGCAAGACTGCAGAAGCAATTCTCCCCACACAAATCCGGAGGCAGCATCCTCATGCACAGCGCGGTTGATCTGATCGGTTACCTTGCGGCTGCGTGCACAACGCTTTCGTTCCTTCCGCAGCTCATGCGTGTGCTCAAGCTACGCTCCGCGCGTGACATCTCCCTGGGCATGTTTCTTGTCTTCTCCCTCGGGACCGCGCTGTGGCTTACCTACGGCTTCTCAATTCACTCCTGGCCCGTCATCGTAGCCAATGCAGTCACGCTGGTGCTCGCGCTCAGCATCCTCTTTTTGAAACTGCGCTACGACCGTAACGCGCTTAAGGAGGTGACGCCGGCATGAGCCACGAAGGAATCCGCTTTGTTAGCGAAGAAGAAGCCCAGCGCGCAAGCGCCGAAGACGCACGTCTTCATGTCGATGCTGTGACACCAGCAAAAGTCCGGGTCATGAAGTCAGAAGGCACCGGCGTCGAAATCGACTGGAAGGATGGCCACCACAGCGCATGGACCTTCGCCTGGCTACGCAACGCCTGCCCCTGCGCGACCTGCCACGATGAACGCGAAAAATCAGGCCGCGCTCCCGGAGTCGCGGAACCCAAGGCGCAAACATTGCTCGTGATATATGAAGCTCCTCCACGCCCGGTTGAAGTCACGCCGGTTGGTAAGTACGCTCTCAAATTCAAATGGAACGACAGCCATGAGAGCGGAATCTATTCCTGGGAGTACCTCCGCCGCGTCTGCCAGTGCGCAATCTGCAAAACTAAGCGGTAATTGCTAGCAAACGTAGAGCGTCTTCCACCGTGTTCGCCACCAGCAAGGCTTCTCGATTCTTCGGTTTCAACAGGCCCTCTGCGATACAGTGGTCGAGGAAATCGAGCAGCTTGTCATAGAAACCGTTGATGTTCACGAGAACGATTGGCTTCTGATGCAGACGGAGCGAATGCCATGCAAGCACTTCGAAAAGCTCCTCGAAAGTACCGAAACCACCAGGAAGTGCGATGAAAGCATCCGCACGCTGGCCAATCAACGCCTTACGAGTGTGCATAGTATCTGTAATGTGAAGTTCGGTAATACCGTGATGGGCCACTTCCAGATCAACCAACACATCAGGGATTACCCCGACGACCCTGCCACCAGCTGCGAGAGAGGCTTCCGCCACCGCGCACATCAAGCCAACCCTGGCGCCGCCATAGACGACACCAATGCCATGTCGAGCCAACAGGCGTCCTAGGATCTCTGCCGACTGACGATAAACAGGATCAACACCGTTTGCCGATGCGCAAAAGACAGCTACGTTCTCCACCATGTGTGATGAGAATATCAAAACACAATCGAAGAAGTGCCTGATCGCAATAAACGAGTGGTAGCCGGCTGCGATCTTATTTGCAACCGGCTATCCGGTGAGGCAAGGCGTGACGCGCATAGATGATTATTTGAGTGTGACAGTGGTCCCGCTGTACCGCGAGGCAACCTCAAGGATCAGTGACTTGGCCTCGTCATTGGTCGTAATGCGGGTGCCCACGGGAAGTTCGAGCGTAACCGAGGTGCCAGCAGCAATGGTCAGAGCCTTGTCACCGGCCAGGACCTGGCGGTCCGTACTTGAACCGTTATTAAGAGTGAGGCGTACCTCTTTGACCTTGTCCGTTTTGCCCCTTCCAAACATTGCATGTAAGGAGGAAACTCCGACGATCGGAGATGCAAACACAACCGGCGAGGCTACGAGAGATGCAGCAACGAGTGCGACAGCGATGAGATAACGACGATTCATACATTGCTCCGAATTTTGAGATTTCGAATGGAAGCTCACTGATTAGTTCAGTGAGTCCTGATGGATTTGGATTACGCAGATTGGAGTCTGCTGGTTCCAAAAAGTTTTTATTTTTTTGTAGCGGGACAAGATTGCGCACAAATTATTTGCACGGATTGGCCCTATAACAAAATCGTGACAAAAAACCCCACAGCCCTAGGCGATAAAATTCAAGTAGGAGCGCTTCGCTTTGAATCGTCTTTTGCAAAACATGAACCCGCAACAGCAGGAAGGCATTCAGGCGGTGGATGGACCAGTGCTTCTTCTTGCAGGAGCGGGCAGCGGTAAAACGCGTGTGATTACGCATCGAATCGCGTACCTGATCGAAGAGCGCGGAGTATTGCCAGACTCAATTCTCGCCGTAACCTTTACCAACAAGGCTGCAAAGGAAATGGCCGAGCGCGTCGAGAAGATACTGAATCACAATTCATTGGCCAAGCCAACACTGGCGACGTTTCACAGCTTCTGCGTACGCGTGTTGCGACGCGACATTGAAGCGTTGCAGATCAATGGCAAGGGACTGACACGCGCATTCGCAATCTACGACGAGACCGATCAGCAGGCCGTCGTGAAGACAGCGCTGAAGCGGCTGAGCATCGATGACAAAACACTGAAGCCGCGCGTGGTGCTGGGACGAATCTCCTGGGCGAAGAACCACATGATCGATCCACAGCAATACTTCCTTGCCAGCGCGAACCCGATGGAAGAGAAGATCGCGCACGTCTTCGAGATCTACAAGAAGGAGTTGCTCAAGGCGAACGCGCTCGACTTCGACGACCTGCTACTGGAGACCGTTCGACTGCTCAAGTCCTCCGCCGAAGTGCGTGAGCGGTACAACCGGCGTTACCGCTATCTGCTGATTGACGAGTATCAGGACACGAACCACCCACAGTACGAGCTGATGACGCTGCTCGCTGGGCCCGAGAAGAACGTCTGCGTCGTCGGCGATGAAGACCAGTCCATCTACAGCTGGCGCGGCGCGGATATCAAGAACATCCTCGAGTTCGAGAAGGACTTTCCCAACGTGCGGACCATCAGGCTCGAACAGAACTACCGCTCGACCCAAGTGATCCTTGAAGGCGCCTCAGCAGTTGTTGCACAGAACACGCAACGCAAGGGCAAGACGCTTTGGACGGCGCGCGAAGGTGGCAGCCTGATTGGGTACTATGAAGCACCTGACGGCGAGAATGAAGCACTTTTCGTTGCCGACCACATTCGAAAATATTTGCGTGAAGCAGATGGTCAGGAAGGGTTGCCGCGGTGCGCGGTTCTCTACCGCACCAACTCGCAGTCGCGACTGGTGGAAGAAGCGCTGCGGCGCTACAACATCCAGTACCACATGGTCGGCGGCTTTAGCTTCTACGATCGCGCAGAAGTAAAAGACCTGCTCAGCTATATGAAACTGGCGCTGAATCCGCATGACTCGATTGCACTCGGGCGCGTTATCAATTCTCCGGTACGTGGAATCGGTAAAACGACGCTGGAAACGCTGGAGCGCATGGCGCTGTCGTCGGGCATGAGCACGTGGGACGCGATCGGCGCGGCCATCAAAGACAAGCTTCTGCCGCCACGCGCACTCACTGCGCTGGGAAACTTTCGTCGCCTGATTGAAGACGCCCGCGCGATGCTTGAGCCAGACTTCGCTGAAAAGCTAAGCGCTGATGTTGCGGGTGACGCATCCCTGCCCGAAGGAGTCGCAGAGCAGAGCGAAGATGTATCGTTCGGGTTCGGTGCTGCATCAGATGGTGAGCTGGCAATCGCAGCGGCAACAGAAGACACTGGTGCCGACACATCGTTCGACACTAGCTTCAACTTCGGCTTTGACTTCGGGCCTACAGAAGAGATGTCCACGATTGCGCCTGAAAATGCTGCCAACTCCGATTCATCTCAGGGCATTGACTCAGCAAGCTTCAATCCGTTTGCTTCCGTCGCGTCGAAAACGAAGCATGACAAAAAGTTCCCTTCAATTGTTAGTAGGCGCGATGAAGAGACGAGCACTCCCTCTGAAGTAAGCACATCAGAAGATAGACCCGCGTTTCGCAATCCAGGAGATCCGGCGACTCTGCCTGAGCTCATCAAGTTTCTGAACGACCGCAGCGGCTACATCCGCGCTCTAGAAGAAGAAGCCACGCCCGAAGCCTTCTCACGCATCGAGAACCTGAAGGAACTCGCCAACGCTGCCAGCGACGCGCAGGAACGAGGCGAGACACTGCATGAGTTCCTCGATCACGCCGCGCTTATCAGTGACGCGGACAGCTACAGCGAAGAGGCGCGCGTGACGCTGATGACACTACACGCCGCCAAGGGCCTAGAGTTCCCGCTCGTCTTCATGACCGGCATGGAGGAGGGCCTGTTCCCCAGCTCGCGCACGATGGTTGATCCAACGGGCCTCGAAGAGGAGCGCCGCCTCTGCTACGTCGGTATGACGCGCGCGATGGACACGCTCGTGATGACGCGCGCCCGCTACCGCCGCCGCTACGGAAACGACATGCCCGAGTCGAGCGTGCCTTCGCGCTTCCTCGAAGAGGTTCCGTCGCGCCTGATGGAAGACCTAGGCAGCCCGGCGGCGAGGCCGCAGTTCTCTACCTCCGACTACGACTCGGGCTATCGCGGAGCTTATGCGACGCCTTACCCGAAGGCGAATCGCTTCGGCAGCAAAAACTTCGACGAAGGTGAGCGCCATTATAACTATGAGGATGAAGATCAGAGCGGTGAGCGCGCATCGCGTTCTTCATCCACTGGAAAGACCAGTGCGAACCGCTCAATGGATAACATCGCAAGCTTCTTTGCCGCGCGCGGACAGAAAATTACTCGCCCCGCTATCGAGGTGGCAGAGCCAACTGGCAAGACAGGTCTTAAGCAGGGCATGCGCGTGCGGCATCCAAAATACGGCGAGGGAATCGTCTTCCGGCGCGAAGGAGATGGGGACGACGCGAAGATTACAGTACAATTTCAACAGCACGGCGTGAAGAAGCTGGTGGAGAAGTTCGCCCAGTTAGAGCGCCTTTAGAGTTCCCAAAATTCTGCAAATAGAAAGATTCATTGAATGGCAAACACCAAGAGCATTACAGACAAGACAGAACGCAAGAAGGTCAAGCGCGCGGCGCGCAAAAAGGCCGCTCCCAAGGGTAAGCGCACCACTCCACGCGGCTCCAGCAAGGCGAAGGTCCGCAAGTTGGCACGCGGCCAGTCGAAGCGCTAAGGCCGCGTACGGATAGCGAAGCAGGCCCCAGGCATGGGGCCTGCTTCGTGCTGGGGCTGATGCTCTACAACGCTATCGCAATGTATAGTTAGAACGCCTCCGCACCATTTCTTCGAGCAGGAGCGAGCGCTCTGGCCAGACAGATATTTCGCACCAAGTCGATCGACAAGCTGATCTCTGAGTCGGAGCAGCCCGAAAACGCACTTAAAAAGACACTTGGCCCTGTGTCGCTGACGGCGCTCGGTATTGGCGCGGTCATCGGCTCCGGCATCTTCACCGTGATTGGCACCGCCATCGGCGGAAACCCCGCCGCGCTTGCTGACTGGCGCGCGTCCCCGGTCATCGACCTCATCCTGCATCACGGCCACATCGCCGGACGCCCCGGCGCGGGACCCGCTCTGGCGCTCTCGCTGCTGCTAGTGGCTGTCGTGTGCTGCTTCACAGGCCTGTGCTACGCGGAACTGGCCAGCATGATTCCGATTGCTGGCTCGGCCTACACCTACACCTACGCCACGCTTGGCGAGTTGATCGCGTGGATCATTGGCTGGGACCTGATCCTCGAATACGCCTTCTCCAACATGAGCGTTAGCGTGGGCTTTGCTGCGCACTTCGTGGACCTGCTGGACTGGCTCGGCGTGCCGATGAGCCCCAAATGGCTCTCGCCCGCTTATCTGCCGCAGGGTCTGACTGACCTCGCCGGCAACACCATCTACGCGCCTGGCTGGCACTTCGGCTTCAACATCCCCGCCTTCCTCATCGTCATCCTGCTCACGGTCGTTCTGGTGCGTGGCATCCGTGAGTCGGCTCGCACGAACAACATCATGGTGCTGATTAAGCTGGCGGCTATTCTGGTCTTCATCGGCGTCGGCCTCCACTTCATTCACCCGTCGTACTACCATCCCTTCTCGCCGAACGGCTGGTCCGGCATGTTGGCGGGCGGCTCGATCATCTTCTTCACTTACATCGGTTTCGATTCGGTTTCGACAGCATCTGAAGAGTGCCGTAACGCGCAGCGCGACGTGCCGATCGGAATCATCGCCACCCTCGTCATCTGCACTACGCTCTACATTGCCGTTTCGCTTGTGCTGACAGGCCTGGTACCGTGGCGCTCGGTCATCGGCGATGCGGCCCCCGTCGTCAACGCGCTTCGTCGCCTCACGCTGGCCTCGCCCAACACACTGTTGCATTGGACACGGCTGATCGTGCTGCTCGGCGCGATCATCGGCATGATCAGCTCCATCCTCGTCTTCCAGCTTGGACAAGCGCGCATCTGGTTTGCGATGAGCCGCGACCGCCTACTGCCCGACACCTTCTCGCGCTTGCATCCACGCTTTCGCACTCCTGCATTCGCTACCTGGTTTGCCGGAGTGCTGGTTGCAATTCCTGCCGGTCTGTTCGACGTTGGCACGCTGGCCGAGCTCTCGAATATCGGCACTCTGTTCGCATTCGTGCTCGTCTCTGCGGGAGTAATCGTGCTGCGCAAAAAACAGCCGGAGCGGCGACGCGGCTTCCGTGTCCCCTTCGGTCCACTCTTCCCGATACTGAGCATCGTCTTCTGCATCCTGCTGATGGCCGGACTGCCGGTACTGACGTGGCTGCGCTTCTTCGTGTGGCTCGTCATCGGACTGTTCGTCTACGTGCTCTACAGCCGCAAGCGCAGCGAATTCTACACCGACTAGGCATAGCCATGTCAAAAACATTCCTCATGGCAGAGTGGCGCAAGCTGATCATGGCGAACTACGCAGTCTCCGAGAACATGCTGAAGCCGTACCTTCCCTCAGGGACAGAGTTCGACCTCTACAAAGACCGCTGCTACGTGAGTCTTGTTGGCTTCCTGTTCCAGAACACCCGGCTCAAATCAATCCCGGTTCCGTTCCATCGCACATTTGAGGAAGTGAATCTGCGGTTCTATGTAGTGCACACGACAGCAACGGGCGAGCGGAGGCGCGGTGTAGTGTTCATCCGTGAGTTCGTTCCACGGCTCGCGTTGGCCTTCGTAGCCCGCTCGTTGTACGGCGAAAACTACTCGACAGCGTCAATGTCACACCAATCGATTCATACCGGGGAACGGCAGTCGGTTCGATACGGTTGGAGTTATCAGGGTTTGCATAACACGATGCAAGTTACAGCATCTCCCCAGGCAAACGCGATCGAGCCTGAGAGCGCCGAAGAGTTCTTTACCGATCATTACTGGGGCTACACAAACCGGCGCAGGGGGACCTCCGAATACGAAGTGCGGCATCCTCGCTGGAAGACCTACCCAATCCTCGAGCACTCAATCGACGTTGACTTCGGCTGGCTCTATGGCAATGCGTTTATCCCGCTCACCAAACGCCAACCTGAGAGTGTGCTGCTGGCGGAAGGATCGGAGATTGAGGTTTGTTCCGGCAGACGGATTGCGCGCGGCTGAGCTCTTTCTACAGCTACACTAAGTAGATGGCGCAAAGGCTGACGAAGCGTGAAGCTGAGATCGATGTCGTCGAATGGCTCCGCAACCTCCCCAAGTGCGAGCTGCATCTGCACCTGGAAGGCACCATCCTGCCTGAGACCCTGCTGGAGCTAAGCCGTCGACACGATGCTGTACCTTTGACAGCCGCAAGTGCGCGCAGGCTTTACCAGTATGAAAACTTTCTCGGCTTCCTGAACTCGTTCAAGGCCGTGACCGAGCGCTTGCGCGGCCCCGACGACTACGAGCTGATTACCTATAACATGGTCCGCGACCTCGCTGCGCAGGGCGTCGTCCACGCCGAGGTCTATATCTCATTCGGCATCATCTACTACTGGAAGAAGACGGATGTTGAACCTTACGTCGAGGCAATCGAGCGCGGCCGCATTCGCGCGGAGCGGGACTTCGGCACCACAATCTTCTGGCTGATCGATGCTGTGCGTCACTTCGGTGCGGACGAAGCAGCGAAAGTCTTTCGCAAGGCCGCCGAGCTGCGCCACGAGTACCCCAGCATCGTTGGCATCGGCATCGGCGGCGACGAGGCGCGCGGCGGCGCAGAACTGTTCCGCGACCTCTACCGCGAAGCGGCCAAAGCCGGGCTGCGGCTCACGGCCCACGCGGGCGAATCCGTCGGCCCCGCGAGCATCTGGTCGGCCATCAACATTGGCGCGGAGCGGCTGGGCCACGCCCTGAGCGCGCAACACGATCCCGAACTGCTCGACGTGCTCGCACAAAAACAGATCCCGCTTGAGATCAACGTCACCAGCAACGTGCGCACCGGTTGCTGCGCCTCGCTTAACGAGCATCCAGTCAGGCGCTACTTCGAATCAGGCCTGATGGTGACGATCAACTCCGACGACCCGCCGATGTTCGGCAGCAACCTGCTCGAAGAGTACGTCCTGGTGCAGGAGCAATTCGAGTTCACGCTCGAACAGATGCGCGAGCTCGCTGCGAACTCGGTCGAGGCGAGCTTCCTGCCCCCGGAGCACAAAATTGCCCTGCTGGA
This sequence comes from Edaphobacter acidisoli, assembly GCF_014642855.1. Lineage (NCBI taxonomy): Bacteria > Pseudomonadati > Acidobacteriota > Terriglobia > Terriglobales > Acidobacteriaceae > Edaphobacter > Edaphobacter acidisoli. Next base: position 2,241,612 of record NZ_BMJB01000001.1, read on the forward strand.
GCGCGTCGAGCAGTACCGCTGAGTTATCAGCACAAAAATCCAGCGCTGCGCATTCCGGCGAATGCGTTTAGTATCTCTTTAATCGCATGAAAGCGCTTATTTTCCGTTCGGTGCGGGAACCATCACGGCGTTCGGATCTACGCGCGGAATGCCAAAGTGACCGCCCAAATGCAGCAAGTCTAGCGGCCTCAACATGCACGAAATCTGAATTAGATTCATCTCGCGCTCTCCACGCACCAACACTGTGACATCATCAATTTCCGCACCATTGAAGTGCAGCCACATGTCGGTAACAGGAGCGGCAGGACTGGTTCCTTGCGCCGGAGTTAGATTGGCGTTCACCAGATGTTGCCATCCGGCCGCGTGATAAATATTGATAATCTGCGACATCACCTCAGGTGTATAGAAAACGGGTCGTGAAAAATGGGATGTGTCCACGGTAATACCGTACAAAGCGACAGCATGGTGCGGATTTCCACCATAGAGGTAACTGTCTTCTGCAGATCGAAGCTGCGAACCGTCGTATGAGAACTCAATGCGTGTGGCGGGTTGATCAGCAAGATTATTGATTGCGTCGGTGATGCCGCGAGGTTGCTGCGCCTTAGCACATGGCAAGGCCAACGCAACTGCCAGAACAAGAGCGTGGTAACGGTTCATAGAAGCCTCTTGACACCTTAAACACGAATTTCGTTCAAGAGTTACTTATTGTGCCATCCAATTCCTATCTGATTGAATGGAATAACGATCAGAGGAGATATCGAATCAGTCCCGTACTGGTTCAACGCTTCAAGACACACCATCAAAGTGGCAACCTGTTCCTTGTTCATCGGGGGTCGTCAGCCCGGGAATTTTCTACCAGAAATAGCTTGCTACGATTGTTGGAGATGACGGGGTAGTTCCGATAATAGATACATGAATGACAGCCTGAAAGTTTTTGGTTTCCCAGTCTGTGGGGGCGTTGCGCAGTATCGCGGCGAATAAAGCGGGATCGAACAGGATGGAGCCGGCTCCTTCGGTTGCGAAGGTGGTGAGACCAGCCGCGATAAGAATGATCTGTCCGCTTTCTGAATCGAAAATCCGGCAGAGCAGGCCGTAGTCCTGATCGGCATATCCATTAGGCGTGGGATTCATGGATTGCCAGATCTTGCCTGTTTTTGTGTCACGGATGTAACTGCCCCCTGACGAGTCCGGCGGACTGATTGTGTAACGAAGATTGCTGGTTACTCGCTGAGACCAGATTGAAGAGGATCCACCAAGCAATAGACTGGGTTGCTCCCGCATCTGCGCAAAAGGGGGATCCGCTCCGAAACGAAGATTGTAAGGGTAATGATGCCTGGTGAGAAAGTCAGCGGCATAGCGTAAAACCGCCGCGGGGCCAATGCCAACGCGATCAGATATCTGACTGGTGTTACGTTCGGGCGGAACCGGAATAAAGACGAGAAGCGGGAGTTTGGAGTCAAAAACGGGCCGCCAGAGACGTTCCAGCGGTTCTCTGCTACGCAGAACAAATGGTGTCACGGCTGCGGCTCCCGTCAGGCCCAGCGCACTGACGAGCATCCAGCCGAATTTTCTTCGACTGAGGCGGGGTGGTTCCAGGACTTGCGGCGTGCGAAGCTCCGATTGGATCGGGCTGGGCTGCGAAATTGGTTTCGTCGTAGAGTGAATGAGCGGAACATACCCTCCGATCGGGAGATCGATTCTTAGATCGGAGTTCTCTATCGATTCGTAATAATCCGATAGACGCTTTCTGACTTCACGCGCCTTGACTCGCACGAGCGAGTCTTCGCCGGGTTCGAAGTCCCTTCCTTTTCCAAAGACATCCAGCGCGATATTGCGTTCCTTAATCGCTTCGGCGCGACCGTTTATGGTCTCGACAACGATGTAGCGCAGGAACTCCTGGCAGCGTTTGCTGGAAGAAAAAGCAGGGCTTTTGAGAACCTCTTCAAGATGCGCAAGCGTACGATCCGGCACCACCTTTGGTAGCTCGTTGGGGCCAGATTGCTGCATAGTAGATAGCGTAGCACCGCATAACGTACGTCTGCAAACGTTACGATTGCATCCATATCTATATGAAATAAAACAACTTATTTCGACGCTGCAGCTCGTAACAGTCATTGACGGAGCAAGCCTTGACTGTGCGGTCGAGGAAGATAACTATGCGTCTAGCGAAAATCAAAAAGAAACAATTGGAATGTTTAGATAATTTCGATTTGGATGATTCAATATTCTTTCGATCACGAAAGTGAGATTGGGGCTGATTATGAAGACGCGGAAAAATCTGATTTCTGTCATCGTTGCGATGCTGTTAGCCGTAACTGTCTCCGGTGGCCGTGAGCTGTTTGCACAGACAACGGATGACGGCACGATCATCTGCAATGTGAATGACCAGTCGGGTGCGTTCATTCCGAACGCGCATGTGATGATCACGAGCAATTCGACGGGCATTGCTGTCACGGCGTCTGCTGGCTCGCACCAATCTTATTCATCGCCGCTTCTTCGCCCTGGACAGTACACAGTGGAAGTAGGGGCGGCCGGCTTCAAAAACGCTACCTCAACGGTGACCCTGACCGTAGGCCAGACCCAGATTGTCCAATTCGAGCTTGAACTGGGTTTGGCAACAGAGACAGTAACGGTAGAGGCGTCGGCCCCCTTAGTCGATCCGGAATCGTCTACGTTGAACACGATCAAGGATGAGAAGACGGTTGAAGACCTTCCGCTCAATACCCGGAACTTCAATCAGTTGATCTCGCTGACGGCTGGAACCGTGCCTGGAAATACGCAGCTAACCGGTTCTCTGCCTATCACGGCGACCCGAGGAACTGTAGCGAATACGGTGAACGGTATTGGATTTCGCTCGAATAACTATCGTGTTGATGGCCTTGATGACACGGAGAACCATAATGGACAGGGAATTCTTCTATACCCTCCTGTCGAAGCGATTCAGGAATTTCGCGTGCAGACCAGCGTCCCTGCGCCGGAATTCGGGCATGGCGGCGCAGCCATTGAGGTTGTTTATAAAAGTGGCGGCAACAAGCTCCACGGAAGTGCTTTTGAATTTCTGCGAAATGCGAAGTATCTAGATGCTAAGAATTACTTTGATCCCGCGGGGCCGATCAAGCCATTTCACTACAACAGCTATGGTGTAACTCTCGGCGGCCCGGTTGTCTTTCCTCATTTCAACAGCGGCCGGGATAAGACCTTCTTCTTTTTCTCCTGGGAAGGGACCCGCAAGAGCCAGGCGCTGACGTATCTTTCAACGGTGCCCATGCCCGCGTACCAGACGGGCGATTTCTCCGCATACCCCTATAAAATTTATGATCCTTTGACGACCACTACCGTGGGAGGCGTTACGAGCAGGACGCAGTTTGCTGGCAACCAGATCAATCCCTCACGGTTTAACCAGACCGGGCTCAATCTCCTCAAGCTTTTTCCCTCGCCCAACCTCTCCGGCCTTGTGAACAACTATGTGTACACGCCTGCCTCGACAGATCGCAGAGATTATTTCGACCTTAAGGTAGACGAAAACATCACGCCTTCCGATCTGGCATTTATTCGGATTTCGCATCAGAACAGCAGCATCTACACTCCTGGAAGCCTGCCTGCACCGGCATTGGGAAATCAGCAGGGCACCAATGCGACGTACCCCCTGTGGCAACTGGCGAGTGGCTATACGCGAACGATGACACCGCATGTCATTAACGAGCTTCGTGCCGGTTTTTCGCGCCTTGATACGGTAGCTTACAACGGAGACTACGGTCTGAATACTGCCGAGCAGGTGGGCATTCCTGGTGTCAATCAGCCCGGAGATCCCCGAACGACTGGACTTACTGCGGTCACTTTGTCCGGATATGCAACTCTCGGCGATAGTGGGTTCTACTATGCCCTCATCGCAAATAACAACTGGCAGATCAATGATGCCGTGACATGGTCACACAACAACCACACATTCAAGTTTGGTGGTGAGTTCCTCCGCCGTCAAGAAAATATCTTTCAAAGCTCCAATCTTCATGGCTCAATGGGATTTGGTCCTATCTACACCACGGATCCAGCCGTAAGTGGAACGACAGGAAACAGCCTTGCCGACCTGTTGCTGGGCGCGCCAGCGAGCGCAGGCATCTCGTATGTTCCGGGAACGATTGGAAAGCGGCGCTCCGACATCAGTGCCTATGCGCAGGATACCTGGAGACTTACCGCGAAGCTTACCTTGAATCTGGGTCTGCGCTGGGAGGCGTATCCGCAATTTCCGTGGAATGAAGTTCAGAACCGGATGTCTTACTTTGTTCCCAGTCTGGGCGCAGTCTATAACGTCAACACGCCCCAGGTTCCGTGGCGCAGTGGCGTGCAGCCGAGGTATACAAACTTCGGACCTCGCGTCGGCTTTGCCTATGCCGTGAGCCAGAGCACCATTGTTCGTGGCGCCTACGGACTGTTTTATTCGCCGGACGTAGGTGAAGATGTTGGAAATGCAAACCCACCTTTCGACGGGTCCATTTCGATCTCGAACTCTGCGACGAACTTTCAAGGCGCCTATGTAGCTTCGACCGGCTTTACGCGTCCGGTTGGCAATAACTTTCCGACACTGGGAGCGTCTTTGTTCTCTATAGATCAACACCTTAAGATTCCATCGGGCAGCCAGTATAACGTTGGGGTAGAGCAGGATCTTCCCAGCCATATTCTCTTCTCGCTGAACTATGTAGGAACGCTCGGCAGATCGCTTCTTATGGAACCCAACATCAACCAGCCGACTCCTGGCCCGGGAAGTGTTGCATCGCGCCGTCCGTTCCCACTTTATGGGGACATCAGTGAAGTTGCCGGGTCTAACTCGTCGAATTACAACTCGCTTCAAATGACTGCAGAGAAACGTCTGGAAAAGAATCTTCAGTTTGTTGCAGCCTACACCTGGTCCCACTTCCTGGATTATGGAGACTTCGTCGGTACGCCTCAGAATGTCAACAACCTTCATGCGGACTATGCGAACGATAGCTCTAATCTTCCTAACCGGTTTACCCTTTCGGGCATTTACGTGTTGCCGATTGGACACGGCCAACTGTTTGGATCCAGGCTGCCTCGTGTTGCAGATGCTTTTCTTGGTGGATGGCAATTGTCCACGATAACGAATTTCTACTCGGGACTTCCATTTACACCAACCTCGTCCATCAACACTCTGAATGGCAGCGGCTCGCAGCGTCCGAATCGCATCGGTTCTGGAGAGCTTCCATCCGGTCAGCGCTCCATACATGACTGGTTTAATACTTCGGCGTTTACCATTCCATCCCAATATCAGTTCGGAAACGCTGGCAGGTATATTCTTCAAGGTCCATCCACCAAGATGTCCGATGTAAGCCTCTCAAAGTCCTTTGCGATGAATTCCTCGGACACGCGCAGCCTCAAGTTGCGAATCGACGCGTTCAATGTTTCAAATACGCCGCAGTTCAATAATCCAAATGCGTCGATTGGCTCTCTGGCAGCTGGCACGATTACTTCGGCCGGCTCTCCGATTACATTTCAACGCATGTCGCGACAGCTTCAGATCTCTGGAAAGTTCGTATTCTAGGGAGCACTCAGGGGAGAGTTTATTTTGAGTTCAGATAGACGCGATTTTCTAAAAGCGTTTGGCGCTCTCACGACTACGTACGTTCTAGGGCCAGCAAGCACACAGGCAGGGGCCGCAGCCAAGGCCCTCGATACACCTACGAGACCGAATATCCTCGTGTTCTTAACGGATGATCATGGCCAGTGGCTACAGCAGTCGTATGGCAACTCTGAAGTCAAAACCCCCAATATGGAACGCATAGCCCGTCATGGGGTTCTCATGACGAATGCATATACAACTTGTCCGGTCTGTTCTCCAGCCCGGGCAAGTTTTTTTACAGGGCGTATGCCGTCCCAGCATGGCATTCACGACTGGATCGAGGAAACCAGGCAGGCTTATGCCTATCCGTGGCTGAAGGGGCAGACGCTCATCTCCGAGCTATTGAAAAGTGCGGGCTATCATACCGGGCTTGTTGGTAAATGGCATTGCGGTGAGGAGAGAATTCCGCATCCGGGATTTGATACGTGGTTCAGTTTCTGGGTGAATCAATATCCTCACGCAGGCCGGCAGAATTTTTCAGACAACGGCAAACATATAACAGCGGATGGATTGCAATCGCCGTTTTTTACAGAACGGGCGATTCAGTTTTTGAAGAGCCACTATGACGACGATAAGATGGCACATGAACCCTTCTTTCTTGTTGTTGGATATACAGATACGCACTCGCCTCATACGTTGATGCCGGACGATATGGTCGCTGAGTACAGGGATGCGACTTTCCGCGACATTCCACGCGAAAAATTTTCCAAAGTCCACGGTATCCCACTGTGCCCTGTTTACGATGACCCGGAGAAAGAAGATCGTCGCAGGCAGGAATATTATGCAGCGGCGTCTACGATTGACCGCGAAGTGGGACGGGTACTGGAGGCACTTGAATCTCTAGGTCAAATGGAAAACACTATCGTGGTCTATACCAGCGATCACGGGTTGAATGGTGGCCATCATGGAATGTGGGAGAAAGGGAACGGCACAATTCCGCAGAATTTTTTCGAAGAATCCATTCGCACTCCGTGCGCGATTGCATGGCCCGGAGGCGGAGTTGTTTCCGGGCTCGCGTCGGATATTCCGGTGAATCATTGCGATCTATTTGTTACTTTGCTGGATGCGGCAGGGGCTTTGCCTGATGAACAGGACGCGCATCGGATCAATTCTCCGGGATGC